>CAZRRI010000049.1:0-14331 GCA_964602565.1 uncultured Rhodocyclaceae bacterium
AGTACGACATCTACGACAAGGTGTCCTACATCTCCACCGCCGGCGGCGCCTTCCTCGAATACCTCGAGGGCAAGGTATTGCCGGCCGTCGACATCCTCGAAAAGCGCGCGGGGGGCTAAGGAGCACCCCGCCAGGATGGCCCGGTCACGCCGGGCCGCCACGCCGCCATGCCACGCACGACCAAGATCGTCGCCACTCTCGGCCCCGCCTCATCCGATCCGGAAACCCTCGAAAAGCTGGTGGCCGCCGGTATCGACGTCGTGCGGCTGAACTTCTCCCACGGTTCGCTGGCCGACCACCGGCGGCGTGTCGATGTGCTGCGACAGGCCACGACCGTCCACCGGCGCACGGTCGGCGTGATGGCCGACCTGCAGGGCCCCAAGATCCGCATCGGCAAGTTCGCCGGCAGCAAGATTCTGCTCAAGCCGGGCCAGGAATTCATCCTGGCCGCCGGTTGCGAGCTCGGCGACTCGAGCCGCGTCGGCCTCGATTACCCGGAACTCGTGCGCGAGGTTGACGCCGGCGACGTGCTGCTGCTCGACGATGGCCGCATCGTCATGGATGTCACCACCGTCGATGAGGACGAAATCTTCTGCCGGGTGCGTCACGGCGGCGAGCTGTCCAACAACAAGGGCATCAACAAACTGGGCGGCGGCCTCTCGGCGCCGGCGCTGACCGACAAGGACAAGGAAGACATCCGCTCGGCGGCGACGCTCGCCGTGGACTACGTCGCCGTGTCGTTTCCAAAGTCAGGCGCGGACATGCGCCAGGCCAGGCAACTGCTCGCCGAGGCGGGCTCCCGGGCCTTGCTGGTCGCCAAGATCGAGCGCGTCGAGGCGATCCAGAACCTCGAGGACATCCTCGACGCCAGCGACGGCGTCATGGTCGCGCGCGGCGACCTGGCAGTCGAGGTCGGCGACGCCGCCGTGCCCGCGCTGCAAAAGCGCATCATCCGCGCGGCGCGCGAGCACAACCGCTTCGCCATCACGGCGACCCAGATGATGGAATCGATGATCCATTCGCCGGTGCCGACGCGGGCCGAGGTCTCGGACGTCGCCAATGCCGTGCTGGACGGCACCGACGCCGTCATGCTGTCGGCCGAAACCGCCGCCGGCACGTTTCCGGTGCAGACCGTCGAGGCGATGGCGCGCATTTGCCTGGAGGCCGAAAAGACCGCCGATGTCTCGCTGGAGAAGCACTTCCTCGACCGGGTGTTCACCCGCATCGACCAGTCGATCGCCATGGCCGCGCTGTTCGCCGCCAATCACCTCAAGGTCAAGGCCATCGCGGCGCTGACCGAATCGGGCTCGACGGCGCTGTGGATGTCGCGCCTCAATGCCGGCGTGCCGATCTACGCGCTGACCCAGGACATCCATACCCGCTTCAAGGTCTGCATCTTCAGGGGCGTGTATCCGGTCATGATGCCGCAGACGGGCCATGACCGCGACAACCTGCTCCGGGAAGCGGAACGGCAACTCATCGACGCCGGCGCGGTCGAACCCGGCGACCTCATCGCGCTCACCATCGGCGAACCCATCGGCACGCCGGGAGGCACGAACACCTTGAAGATCGTCCGCGTCGGCGATACGCCGACAACCGATTAATCAACCCAGGAGACCACCATGTCACTCGTTTCCATGCGTCAACTGCTCGACCATGCCGCCGAAAATGGCTACGGCCTGCCGGCATTCAACGTCAACAACCTGGAACAGATGCGCGCCATCATGGAGGCCGCCGACGAGACCGACTCGCCGGTGATCGTCCAGGCCTCCGCCGGCGCCCGCAAGTATGCCGGGGCGCCCTTCCTGCGCCACCTGATCCTCGCCGCCGCCGAGGAATTCCCGCACATTCCCGTCTGCATGCACCAGGACCACGGCACCAGCCCGGGCGTCTGTCAGCGCTCGATCCAGCTGGGCTTCACCTCGGTGATGATGGACGGCTCGCTCGGCGAGGACGGCAAGACGCCGACCAGCTATGACTACAACGTCGCCGTCACCCGCCGTGTCGTCGACATGGCCCACGACTGCGGCGTTTCGGTCGAAGGCGAAATCGGCTGCCTCGGCTCGCTGGAAACCGGCAAGGCCGGCGAGGAGGACGGCATCGGCGCCGAAGGCACGCTCGACCACTCGCAACTGCTGACCGACGTCGAGGAGGCGGCGCGCTTCGTCAAGGACACCAACGTCGATGCGCTGGCCATCGCCATCGGCACCAGCCATGGCGCCTACAAGTTCAGCCGGCCGCCCACCGGCAAGGTGCTGCGCATCGACCGCATCCGCGAAATCCACGCCCGCCTGCCCAACACGCACCTGGTCATGCACGGCTCGTCGTCGGTGCCGCAGGACTGGCTCAAGATCATCAACGAGAACGGCGGCGACCTGGGCGAAACCTACGGCGTGCCGGTCGAGGAAATCGTCGAGGGCATCAAGAACGGCGTGCGCAAGGTGAACATCGACACCGACCTGCGCATGGCCTCGACCGGCGCCATCCGCCAGTTCTTCAACAAGAACCGCAAGGAATTCGACCCGCGCAAGTACCTGGCCGAAGCCACCAAGGCCATGAAGGGCATCTGCCTGGACCGCTACAAGGCCTTCGGCGCCGCCGGCAACGCATCCAGGATCAAGGTGGTGTCGCTGGAGAAAATGACCAGCCGCTACACCAAGGGCGAACTGAACGCGGTCGTGAAGTAAGCGGCGATTTGCGGCAAAATGCGGGGGCTGCCGGCCATCGGCAGCCCCCTGTTTTTTCTTCCCATGGACATCCGCTCCCACACCTTCGATCGCCTGCGCCGCCTGTTCAGCGGCGCGCTCGACATCGTCGAATATCTCGGCCTGCTGATCATCGGAATCGCCACGACGGTGGCGATGTACCACGAGGTGATGATCATGGTCGAGGCCAGGCGCGTGCAACTGGCCGACCTGCTGCTGATGTTCCTCTACCTCGAGGTGCTGGCCATGATCGGCCACTACTTCAAGTCCGGCCAGTTGCCGGTGCGCTTCCCCATGTATATCGCCATGGTGGCGCTGGCCCGCTATCTGATCCTCGACATCAAGGAGATGACCGAGTGGCGCATGCTGGCCATCGCCGCCGCCATCTTCCTGCTCACCCTGGGCGTGCTGATCATCCGCTACGGCCACGTCCGTTTCCCGTACCGCGAAGACACCGGCGAAGGCGCGCCCGACAAAGCCTTCGTCCGCGAGTAGCAGGCACACCGTGTGAATCGACAACGGAGCAACCATGACGCAACCGCTTTACCAATCGTCCATCAAGAGCCTGCCGCTGCTCGGCCGCGGCAAGGTGCGCGACAACTACGCCGTCGGCGATGACAAGATGCTGATCGTCACGACGGACCGCCTTTCGGCCTTCGACGTGATCCTGCCCGATCCGATTCCCGGCAAGGGCGAGGTGCTGACCGCCGTCGCCAACTTCTGGTTCGGCAGGCTCGGCCACATCATTCCCAACCAGCTTACCGGCATCGACCCCGAGACCGTGGTCGCGCCGGAGGAGCGCGAACAGGTGCGCGGGCGCGCCATCGTCGTCAAGCGCCTGAAGCCGCTGCCGATCGAGGCGGTGGTGCGCGGCTACATCATCGGCTCCGGCTGGAAGGACTACCAGGCGACCGGCAAGGTGTGCGGCATCGCGCTTCCCGCCGGGCTGAAGATGGCCCAGCAGCTGCCCGAGCCGCTGTTCACGCCCTCGACCAAGGCCGAGCTCGGCGACCACGACGAGAACATCGACTACGCGACGGTCGAGAAGACCATCGGCCCGGCGCTGGCGGCGCAGGTGCGCGACTCGGCGATCCGCCTGTACAAGGAGGCCGCCGACTACGCACGCACGCGCGGCATCATCATCGCCGACACCAAGTTCGAGTTCGGCCTCGACGCCGCCGGCAAGTTGTATCTCATCGACGAGGTGCTGACGCCCGATTCCTCGCGCTTCTGGCCCGCCGACACCTACGAGGTCGGCAAGAGCCCGGCCAGCTTCGACAAGCAGTTCGTGCGCGACTACCTGGAGACGCTGGACTGGAACAAGCAGGCGCCCGGCCCGAAGCTGCCGGCCGAGATCCTCGAAAAAACCAGCGCCAAGTACCGCGAGGCGCTCCAGCGCCTCACCGCGTAAATCCACTCCTCCGAAGCCGGGCGGGGCTTGCAGTCCCGCCCGCCCGTCCCCATCTAGCCGCCATGAATCCATTGCTCGATTTCTCCGGGCTGCCGCGTTTCGACGCCGTCCAGCCCGCGCACGTCGCTCCCGCCATTCGCGAACTGATCGCCGAGAACCGGGCGCTGGTCGAAAAACTGTCCGGCCCCGAAAGTCAGCCGTCGTGGGACGCCTTCATGCAGCCGCTGACCGACGCCGGCGAGCGGCTCGGCCGCGCCTGGGGCATCGTCGGCCACCTGCATTCGGTGATGGACGTGCCCGAATGGCGCGACGCCTACAACGCCATGCTGCCGGAAGTGACCGGCTACTACGCCGACCTGGGCCAGAACGAGGCGATCCACGCCAAGGTGAAGGCGCTGCGCGCCAGCCCCGAATACGCGACGCTGACGCCGGCGCGCCAGCGCATCGTCGACAACGACCTGCGCGACTTCCACCTTTCCGGCGCCGAACTGCCCGAGGACAAAAAGCCGCGCTTCAAGGCAATCCAGGAGGAAATGTCGGCCATCGCCGCCAAGTTCTCCGAAAACCTGCTCGACGCCACCAACGCGCACGTCGAACGCATCACCGACGAAGCTGAACTGGCGGGCATTCCCGCGGACGTCAAGGCCGCCGCGAAGAAGGACGGCGCCTGGGCACTGACGCTGCGCGCGCCCTGCTACATCCCGGTGATGCAGTACGCCGAAAATCGCGAGCTGCGCGCGCGCATGTACCGCGCCTTCGCCACGCGCGCCTCCGAATTCGGCCCGCCGGGCTGGGACAACGGCCCGCTGATCGCGCGCCTCTTGCAGTTACGCGCCGAGGAAGCGGCGATGCTCGGCTACGCCAATTACGGCGAGGTCTCGCTGGTGCCCAAGATGGCCGAGTCGACGACGCAGGTCGCCGGCTTCCTGCGCGAGTTGGCGGCCAGGGCCAGGCCCTTCGCCGAGCGCGACGTCGCCGAGCTGCGCGAGTTCGCGCGCAAGGAACTCGGCATGGACAAGCTCGAAAGCTGGGACATCGCCTGGGCCTCGGAGAAGCTCAAGCAGGCGCGCTACGCCTTCTCGGACGAGGAAGTGAAGCAGTACTTCCCCGAGCACAAGGTGATGGCCGGGCTGTTCCAGGTCATCGAGACGCTGTTCTCGGTGCGCATCGAGCCGGCCAGCGCGACGACATGGCATCCCGACGCGCGCTTCTACCGCATCGTTCCCAAAGTCAGCCGTGGCGGCACGCCAGTCGGCGAGTTCTATGTCGATCTCTACGCCCGCGAGACCAAGCGCGGCGGCGCCTGGATGGCCGACGCCATCGGCCGCCGGCAGACGCCCGCCGGCATCCAGACGCCGGTCGCCTATCTCAACTGCAATTTCCCGGCGCCGGTCGGAGGCAAACCTGCCACCTTCAGCCACGACGACGTGCTGACGCTGTTCCACGAAACCGGCCATGGCCTGCATCACCTGCTGACGCAGGTCGAGGATCTGCCCGTCTCCGGCATCGATGGCGTCGAATGGGATGCCGTGGAACTGCCCAGCCAATTCATGGAGAACTTCTGCTGGGAGTGGGACGTGCTGCAAGGCATGACCGCGCACGCCGAGACCGGCGAGCCGCTGCCGCGCGACCTCTACGACAAGATGATCGCGGCGAAGAATTTCCAGAGCGGCATGCAGACACTGCGGCAGATCGAGTTCGCGCTGTTCGACCTGCTGCTGCACACGGAATTCGACCCGGCCGGCACGCGCACGGTGCAGAACCTGATCGCCGACGTGCGCCAGGAAGTGGCGGTGGTGTTTCCGCCCGGGTGGAACCGCTTTCCGCAGAGCTTCTCGCACATCTTCGGCGGCGGCTACGCGGCCGGCTACTACAGCTACAAGTGGGCCGAAGTGCTCTCGGCGGATGCCTATTCGGCCTTCGAGGAGGCGGGCCGCACCTGCGGCAGCACGCTCGACGCCGAAACCGGCGCGCGTTTCTGGCGCGAAATCCTCGCCGTCGGCGGCTCGCGGCCGGCGATGGAATCGTTCAAGGCCTTCCGCGGCCGGGAACCCGAAGTGGATGCGCTATTGCGGCATAATGGCATGATCGATGCCTGACCGACGGAGGCCGCCGATGCGATTCCCGCTCGCCATTGCCCTGCTCGTCGCGGCGCTCGCCGCGCACGCGCAGATGACTTATCGCTGGGTCGACAAGGAAGGCAAGGTGCATTACACCGACCGGCCGCCCGCCCCCGGCGAGGCCGCCAAGGTCGAGCAGAAGCGGCCGGCCCAGCTCGGCGCCGACCAGACGATGTCATATCTCCTGCGCAAGGCCACCGCGGACTATCCGGTGACGCTCTACACGCAGACGGATTGCGGCGAAGTCTGCAAGCAGGGGCGCGACCACCTGGCGAAGCGCGGCGTGCCGTTCAGCGAAAAGACCGTGACCACCGAGGACGACCTCAAGGCCCTGCGCGCGGTGGTCGGCGAAGGCGAGCTGATCGTCCCGGTCATGCAGGTGGGCAGCAAGTCGTCCCGCGGCTACCTGGCCTCCAGCTGGGACAGCCTGCTCGACGCCGCCGGCTATCCGAAGGCGAACGCCAAGGCCGGCGCCGGCCGCTGACCGGGCTACTCCGGCGCCAGCAGCGCCGACAGCTCGCGCTCCAGCAGCGCGGGATCGCCGGCGTTGAGCGCCACCAGTTGGCGCAGGTGGGTGACGCTATCCACGTCCATGGTCGTGCACCGCAAGCCGACGCGACGGCCTTCGACATGGGCCACCACGGCGTGCATGATGATCACGGCGATATCCGACAGCTTGAGCTTGATCTGGCAGTTGGCGTCGACCTCGCCGCGCCATTGCGGCGGCATCTTCACCAGGGCGCCCTTCAACGAGATATCGACGAGTTCGGCCGGCCACACGCCGGCCGCATCGACCAGCTGCACCGGCGCACGAAACACTGCACGCCAGAACTGGCGGCGATCCGATCCATTGCCCACGAACACTCCTTCCGGCCACCATGCGCCATCAATACGCCATCGATGAGCCATCGATGCGCCGCGATTATAGAGCGCGCTCCGGTATCATCGGCCACGACATGAAGATCGCCACCTGGAACGTCAACTCGCTGAAAGTGCGCCTGCCGCACGTGCTCGACTGGCTGGCGGCGCAGCGGCCCGACGTCCTCTGCCTGCAGGAAACCAAGCTCGAGGACAAGGCCTTCCCGTTCGCGGAGATCGAGGCGGCCGGCTATCGGGCCGTCCATCACGGCCAAAAGACCTACAACGGCGTCGCCATCCTGACGAAGGTCGATGCGCAAGACGTGGTCCGCAACATTCCCGGGTTCGACGACCCGCAGGCGCGCGTGATCGCGGCCACGGTCGACGATACGCGCATCGTCTGCGCCTACATCCCCAACGGCCAGGCGGTCGGTTCGGACAAGTACGAGTACAAGCTGAAGTGGCTGCGCGCGCTGAAGGCATGGCTGAAGGACGAGCTGGCGCGCCACCCGCGGCTGGCGCTGCTCGGCGACTACAACATCGCACCCGACGACCGGGACGTACACGACCCGAAGGCATGGGCCGGCCAGATCCTCTGCTCGGATGCGGAACGCGACGCCTTCCGCGCCCTGACTGAACTCGGCCTGAAGGATGCCTTCCGCCTGTTCGACCAGCCGGAGAAGGTGTTCAGCTGGTGGGACTACCGCATGCTCGGCTTCCAGAAGAACATGGGCCTGCGCATCGACCACATCCTGCTCTCGCCGGCGCTTGCCGGCGAATGCGCCGCCTGCGTCGTCGACAAGGCGCCGCGCAAGCTGGAACGGCCCTCCGACCACGCTCCGGTGATCGCGGATCTGCGCACATGACCCCGCCGCGCCTCGATGAACTCTATCCCGTATTGACCGCCATTCCGGCCGGCCTGCGCGCAAGGGTATTGCGCGAGGCGCGGCAAATGACCGTGCCGGCCGGCACCGTGCTGTTCGACGAACGCCAGCCCTGCCAGGGATTCCCTTTCGTTCTCGACGGTGCGATACGGGTCGTCAAGCCGGCCACCAACGGCCGCGAACTGCCGCTCTACCGCGTGTTGTCGGGGGAATCCTGCATCATCACGTCGAGCTGCCTGCTCGGCCACGCGGACTACAACGCGCGCGGCGTCACCGAACAGGACACGAGCCTGGCGCTGCTCCCGCCGGCATTGTTCGAGGAACTGATCGCCGAGCCGGCTTTCCGCGACTTCGTCTTTCATCTGTTCTCCGATCGCATCGCCGAACTCATGCAGCTGGTGGAAGAGGTCGCCTTCCGCAAGCTCGACCAGCGCCTGGCCGGCCTGCTGCTCGGCAAGGGCAGGCTCGTCCACGCCACCCACCAGCAACTGGCCGACGAACTGGGCAGCGTGCGCGAGATGATCAGCCGGCTTCTCAAGGGATTTGCCGAACAGGGTCTGGTTCGACTGGCGCGCGAGCAGATCGAAATCCTCGACCCGGCCGGTCTGCGCCGGATCGCCTCCTGACGGCCGCGCACCCGGCCGTGCAATCGGCCGTGTAACTTTGGTCACAGACGACGGACCACGACAGTGGTTGAATTCGCTCCGTCGTCCCTGCAACCACCCCCAAGGAGAACACTCATGAAACTGAACGTTGGCGGCATCGACCGCATCCTGCGCATTGTCGTCGGCCTGGCGCTCGTCGCCTGGGCCATCCTGGGCGGCCCGGTCTGGGCGTGGATCGGCATCGTTCCCCTGGCCACCGGCGCCATGGGCTTCTGCCCGTTCTACCCCTTGCTGGGCATGAACACCTGCCCGACCAGGAAGTAAATCAGTTTTCCTCTCGGGCTGCTCCCCCCTATGGCAGCCCGGTGACGCGGCCCGCCTCGGCGGGCCGTGTCATTTGACGAGCGCGTTCGCCAATCCCACGTAGTCGGCCACCGAAAGTTCCTCGGCGCGTGCGGTCGGCGCAATGCCGATCGCGGCGAGGCCGACTTCGTCGCAAAACTCGCGCAGGTTGTTGCGCAGCATCTTGCGCCGCTGGCCGAAGGCCGCCAGCACCAGCTTCGCCAGCAGCACCTCGTCGCGCGCCGTCAGTTCGGCCGCCGGTTTGGGAATCAGCCGGACGATGGCCGAATCGACCTTGGGCGCGGGATTGAAGGCGCCGGGCGGCACGACGAACAGCCGCTCCATGTCGAAACGGTATTGCAGCATGACCGACAGCCGGCCGTAGTCCGCCGTGCCGGGATCGGCGACCATGCGGTCCACCACTTCCTTTTGCAGCATGAAGTGCATGTCGCGCACCGATGCGGCAAAGCCGGCGAGGTGGAACAGCAGCGGCGTCGAGATGTTGTAGGGCAGGTTGCCGACGATGCGCAGGCCGGTACCGAGCGTACCGAAATCGAAATCGAGCGCGTCGCCTTCGTGGATGCTCAGGCGTTCGGGCGGGAAGCGGTCCTTCAGCCGCGCGATCAGGTCACGGTCGATCTCGACCACATGCAGATGGTCGAGCCGTTCCAGCAGCGGTTCGGTCAGCGCGCCGAGGCCGGGGCCGATCTCGACGACGCGATCCGTGCGTTGCGGCGCGATGGCCTCGACGATTTTGGCGATGGTGCCCCGGCAGACGAGGAAGTTCTGGCCAAAACGGCGCCGCGCAACATGAGTTGTCATTTCGGCGCCGTTTCAGTGAAGGCTAACCTCGCATGCGAGGTTAAGCCGCGCCAGCGGCGGCCGGAACTAAAACGCTTTCTTGCCTGATGGTCCTTCATCGCCGAATGATGATGCCGGCGGCGATGTTGACCGCCGCGAACAGGCTGCGCGGGTCGGCGCGGCCGGTGCCGGCAAGATCGAGTGCCGTGCCGTGGTCGACCGAAGTGCGCAGGATGGGCAGGCCGAGGGTGATGTTGATGCCTTCCTCGAAAGCGGCGTATTTCAGCACCGCCAGCCCCTGGTCGTGGTACATGGCGAGCTGCGCGTCGGAGCCAGCCAGCACCTTGCGCGTGAACAATGTGTCGGCCGGCAGCGGGCCGACGAGGTCCATGCCCTCGGCGCGCAAGGCATCGAGCACCGGCGCGATCACCTCGATCTCCTCCATGCCCAGGTGGCCGCCCTCGCCGGCGTGCGGGTTGAGCCCGGCGACGAGGATGCGCGGCCTGGCGAAACCGAACTTCGTCACCAGATCGCCATGCAGGATGCGGATCGTCGTGGTCAGATCATCCTTCGTGATCGCCGCCGGAATGTCCTTGAGCGGCAGGTGCGTGGTGGCCAGCGCGACGCGCAGGCCGGCCTGTTCGCCTGTGCCGGCCAGCATCATGACGACGCGCGGCGTGTGCGTGCGCTCGGCCAGATATTCGGTATGGCCGGTGAAGGGGATGCCGGCATCGTTGATGACGCCCTTGTGCACCGGCGCCGTGACCATCGCCGCGTATTCGCCGCGCACGCAGCCGTCGCAGGCGGCATCGAGCAGGTCGAGCACGTAGCGGGCGTTGGCGGTATCCAGCCGGCCGGCGGTTACCGGCGCGCGCAGCGGGATGTGGCGGATATCCAGCCCGTCGATGTCGATGCCGAGTTGGTGCGCGCGCCCGGCCAGCAGTTCACGATCGCCCAGCACTATCAGCTTGCAGCGGCGTGCCGCCACGGCTGACTTTGCCAGGGCCAGGCAGATGTCCGGCCCGATGCCGGCCGGCTCGCCGGACGTGACGGCGATCACCGGCGCGGTCATCACTTTTCTTCTAATCGATATTCGACGTAGGCACGGTCGCGGAGTTGGCGCAGCCAGTCCTGATAGGCTTCGTCGGACTTGCGCTCGCGCAGCGCCTGGCGGGCCATCTGGCGCTGCCGGTCCTTCGAGGCATCCTCGGTGCGCCGTTCGAGCACCTGGATCAGGTGCCAGCCGAACGGCGAGCGCACCGGCTGGCTGACCTCGTTGATCTTGAGGGCATCCATGGCCTTTTCGAAGTCGGGCACCGTGTCGCCCTGGTACAGCCAGCCGAGGTCGCCGCCCTTGGCCGCCGACAGGTCGCTGGAATGCTGGCGCGCCAGATCGGCGAAATCGGCGCCGTTGTCCAGCCTTTCCTTGAGCGCCACCAGCCGCCGCCTGGCCTCGCCATCCGAAACCACCTCGTTCACCTTCACCAGGATGTGCCGCGCGTGGGTCTGCTTGAGCGCCTGCGTCCGCAGCGCGCCGCCACGCCGGTCGACCACCCGGATGATGTGGAAACCCGCCGAACTCTTGAGGATGTCGCTGGTCTCGCCGGCCTTGAGCTTGCTCGCCGCCTCGATATACAGGGTCGGCAAGCGGTCCGCCGGCCGCGGCTCCATGACACCGCCCGACAAGCCGTCGGGCGCGTCGGAAAAGCTCGCCGCGACGCGGGCGAAGTCCTCGCCTTTTTGCAGTTGCGCGCGCGCCTGCTCGGCCCGCGCGCGCAGCTCGGCCAACTGCCGGGCGCTGGCCTGCTCGGGCACGCGCACGATGATGTGGGCAAGCTGGACGATCTCGGCATTCTGGCCCGGCTGCCCCGCCGTCTCCAGATAGTTGTCGATCTCCCCCTCGGAGATGATGATACGGTTCTCCACCTCGCGTTCGCGCAGCCGCGAAATCGTGATCTCCTGGCGAATTTCCTCGCGGAACTTCCGCCAGGCCAGGCCATCGCGTTCCAGGGCTTCCTTGAACTCCGGCAGGGACATGCGATTGCTTTCGGCGATGCGGCGCAGCGCGACGTCGAGCTCGTCGTCGGACACATCCATGCCGGCATCGCGCGCGAACTGTATCTGGGCGCGGTCGACGATCATCCGTTCGAGCAACTGCTTCTCCATGACGTCGCGCGGCGGCAACTGGACGTTCTGCCCGCGCAACTGGCGCTCGACCATGATGAGCCGGGAACGCAACTCGAACAGGGTGATGGCCTCGCTATTGACCACGGCGATGATGCGGTCCAGTTCGACCGGTCGCGCCGGCGCGGCCAGGGCGGCCGGGGTGGCGGCGGTGACGAACAGGGACGCCAGCAGGAGAAGGAGATGACGTTTCATGGTATCGATCAATGGTCTCCGAATACGGGATCGGCGGTCGGCTGGCTGATGACGCCGTAGCCGACGATGTTGCGCTTGAGCATGTCCAAGGGATTGGAACCGATTCTGGCCAGCCCGTTCAACTCCAACTGCACGAAGAACGACGTCGACGACTTGTCGGCGGTGGTCGCCAACCGGTGAAGAACCACGCGCGCCACCCAGCAGCCGCCATCATACTCGAGCCCGGCGACGCCCTCGACCAGGCGCCTTTCGAGGATCGAGTAGTTGTAGCGGGCCACGCCATGCCAGGCACCGAAGATGGGCCACTGCCCCGAGAGGTCGACCTGGCGGAACTGGTCGCGCGTGTAGCGGTAACTCGCGTTGAGCACTTTTCCGGGCTCGGGCTGATAGCGGGCGCCGGCATTGAAGCGCTCGCTGCGATTGAAGTTGGGATCGTACTGCCAGCCCGTGTCGACGTGGACGCCGGGGGCGACGCGGCCGGAGAAGGCCGCCAGGAAATCCGTGCGACGGCTGGTGCGCGGCGCCTCGCCCGGCAGCGTCACCGTCTGGTCGCGGAAATAGAAGCGCTGGCCGATGGCGCCGCGCATCAGCTCGCCGCCGCTTTCGGGATCGACCAGGCGCGAGACCAGGGCCGAGGTCAGCTGGTTGGCGTCGCCGATGCGGTCGTTGCCGCCGTAACGGTTCTCGCCGAAGATCTGGGCGAAATTGAAATCCATCAGCGCCGAATCGAACACCGGGATCTCGCTCTGGTCGCGCGACGGCACGTTGAGGTAGTAGAGCCGCGGCTCCAGCGTCTGCACCAGCGAGCGGCTCAGCCAGTTGGTCTCGCGCTCGAAGATCAGCCCGGAGTCGATGCTGAAGATGGGCACGTTGCGCGTCAGGCGGTCGGCGACGCCGGGGCCTTGGTCACGCAGGCTGTAGCGGGTCGAGTGCAGGCCGAGCTTGGGCGTGACGAACAACGCGGCCGTCTGGATCGGCAGCGAGAACTGCGGATAGAGCGAGAGACGCTGGCCGGTCACCAGCGTCGGGTGGTCGAATCGAACGTACTCGCCGGAAAACGCGAACGACAGGCCGGCCGGCAGGTCGGGGCGGACGGCTGACGCCGTCAGTTGCGGCACGCGGTAGTAAGGCTTGCCGATCGGCGCCTTGGGATCCTGCAGGGTCTGGAAACTCTGCACCAGCGCCGAGGCATTCCACCAGCCGGCGCCGTAGCTCACGCTGCCCTGGCGCAGCAGGTTGGCCTGCGACACCATGTGCACCTTCGACGACAGATCGTCGAAGTACTGGTCGTCGGACACCCCATTGAGATTGAGGTTGCCGGTCAGCCCGGGCGCGAGCGTGTGGTCGTGCAGCACGGCATAGGCGTAGCGGTTCACGCTCTTGAGCTGATCGTTGGGCAGATACTCGACCCGGGCCTGCCCCTTGAAGCTCGGCTCCAGATAGCGGAACTCGGTATTGAGCTGAATGCCCCGCTTGGTCATCAGGCGCGGAGCGATGGTGGCGTCCATGTTCTCGGCGATGTTCCAGTACCACGGCAGCGTCAATTCGAGACCGCTGGTGCTGCTCGAACCGAAGGTCGGCGCCAGCAGGCCCGACTTGCGCTTGTTGTTGAGCGGGAAGGTCATCCACGGCCAATAGAGAATCGGCGTGTCCTTGAAGTACACCTTGCTGCCGGTGGCCTCGCCCGTCTCCGTGTTGTAGTCGAGCGCCAGTTCGTCCGCCTGGACGTACCAGTCGCGCCGGTCCGGCTCGCAGGTGCTGTAGGTGGCCTGTTTCAACCGATACAAACCGTCGCCCTCGAAATCCAGCCGGCTCGCCGCACCGCTGCCGGCGATGGGTTCGCGCTCGACGGGGGCCGGCAGCGCCTGGCCGGGCTTGGTGTCCGGCGGCGGCAGGCGCTTGATGCTGTACTCGGGCTGCTCGAAATATCCCTGCTTGTCCGTGTTCTTCAAGAACAGGCGCGGGCCGGTGACCGTGTCCCCGTCCCGGTGCAGACGGACGCCGCCGGTGGCCTCGGTGGTTTCCTCCGCCTGTCGATACACCAGCCGATCGGCATTGACGATGCCGTCGGCCTTGCGCAACTCGACCTTGCCGCTGGCGATGGTTTCGACATCGGTTCGTCCCTCGATCGAATCGGCGACGATGTAGGTCGCCTGATCCTCCGGCGCCGGTGCCGGCGCCGCCGGCGCGACCGATGCCTTCGCGGCGGCGGGCCTGGCCGGGGCC
>CAZRRI010000050.1:0-14170 GCA_964602565.1 uncultured Rhodocyclaceae bacterium
TCCGACGCCTGCGACAAGCTGCGCTTCGAGGCGCTGCACAACGCGGCGCTGTTCGAGGACGACAGCGACTTCGCCATCAAAGTCAGCCATGACGCCACGGCAAGGACGATCACCATCAGCGACAACGGCATCGGCATGAACCGCGACGAGGTGGTCAGCAACCTCGGCACCATCGCCAAGTCCGGCACGCGCGAGTTCTTCTCGGCCCTGACCGGCGACCAGCAGAAGGACGCGCACCTGATCGGTCAGTTCGGCGTCGGCTTCTATTCCTCGTTCATCGTCGCCGATCGGGTGACGGTGGTCACGCGGCGCGCCGGCGAGGCCGCCGGCCAGGGCGTGCGCTGGGAGTCGGAGGGCGCCGGCGAGTTCAGCATCGAGATGATCGACAAGCCGACCCGTGGTACCGAAATCACCCTGCATCTGCGAACCGACGCAACTGAGGGCCAGGACAACATGCTTTCGTCATGGAAGCTCAAGTCCATCATCCGCAAGTACTCCGACCACATCGTCCAGCCGATCCGCATGAGGGAGGAGAAATGGGACGAGGAGAAGAAGGCGCAAGTCGAAACTGGTGAATGGGAAACGGTGAACCAGGCCTCGGCGCTGTGGGCGCGGCCGAAGAATGAGATCACCGGGGAGCAGTACAAGGAGTTCTACAAGCACGTCGGCCACGACTACGACGAGCCGCTGGCCTGGACGCACAGCCGCGTCGAAGGCAGGAGCGAATACACCCAGCTGCTCTACATCCCGGCGCACGCGCCCTTCGACCTATGGGACCGCAACGCGCGGCACGGCATCAAGCTCTACGTGCGCCGCGTCTTCATCATGGACGACGCCGAGCAGCTGATGCCGCTCTATCTGCGCTTCGTACGCGGCGTGGTGGACAGCGCCGACCTGCCGCTCAACGTCTCGCGCGAGATCCTTCAGGAAAGCAAGGACATCGAGGCGATCCGCAAGGGTTGCACAGCCAAGGTACTGGGCATGCTGGCCGACATGGCGGCGAATGACAAGGAAAAGTACGCGCAGTTCTGGGGCGGGTTCGGCAAGGTTCTGAAGGAAGGCGTCGGCGAGGATTTCAGCAACAAGGACAAGATCGCCGGCCTGTTGCGCTTCGCCTCGACGCATGCCGACACCACCGACGAGACGGTCTCGCTGGCCGACTACATCGGCCGCATGAAGCCGGAGCAGGAAAAGATCTACTACGTCACCGCCGAGACTTTCAACGCCGCGAAGAACAGCCCGCACCTGGAAATTTTCCGCAAGAAGGGTATCGAGGTGCTGCTGCTCTCCGACCGCGTCGACGAGTGGGTGGTCTCGCACCTCACCGAGTTCGAGGGCAAGCAGCTCGCCTCGGTCGCCAAGGGCGGCCTCGACCTGGGCAAGCTCGAAGACGAGGCCGAGAAGAAGGAACAGGAAAAGGACGCCGGCGACTTCAAGGAGCTGACCGACAGGATCGCCAAGTCGCTGGGCGAGCGCGTCAAGGAAGTGCGCGTGACGCACCGCTTGACCGACAGCCCGGCCTGTCTCGTCGCCGACGAGCACGACGTTTCCGGCAATCTGGCGCGCATCCTCAAGGCCGCCGGCCAGAAGGCGCCGGACATGAAACCCATTCTCGAGATCAACCCGAAGCATCCGGTGGTGCTGCGTCTGAAGTACGAGGAAGCCAAGTTCGACGACTGGGCGTCCGTGCTGTTCGAGCAGGCGCTGCTCGCCGAGGGCGGCCAGCTCGACGACCCGGCGACCTTCGTCAAGCGCATCAACGAGTTGATGTTGTCAATGTCGCTGGGCGGGAAGTAAGCGTAAGTTTCGTGGCGCTGTCGCGCGCCTGAGTCGCTTTCAGGCCGCGACAAACCCCGGCAGCTTCGCCGCTTTCGTGTCGAAAGTCGCGGTGGAGACGCAGCCCATCCGTCGATTCTGCGCGCTGATGAGGCAGTCGGCGAAGTCGGCGGGGTTGTCTTTCCAGAGGTAGAGGGCTTCTTCGATGGCGGGCTCATTTTCGAAGCGCAGGTCGTCGGCATCGAGCAGGTTCCCGAAGGCGCCGAGGATTTCGGGCTTGCTCAGGCCGTAGCGGCTGCGCAACACCCATTCTGTTTCCAGCAGCACGAGCAGGCCGATGAAGACGGGGCGGCCGGCGGCGGTTTCGCGGCGGATGAGTTTGCGCGCCTTCTCGAATTGCGTCTCGTCGTCCCGCACCAGATAGCGGACGAGGACGTTGGTGTCCAGCCCGAGCATCAGGGCGCCATCTGCCCGACGGGAACGGCCTTGCGGCCTTTCTTGTGCAGCAGGCCGGCGAGATCGGCGGCGTGTTTGGTCTTGACGCGCATGAGGACAGTGGCGTCCGGCATCAAGGTGAAGGTCATGCGGTCGCCCGGCTTGATGCCGAGGCTGTCCCGGATTTCCTTGGGGATGGTGGTCTGCCCCTTGCTGGTCAACGTGGCGGCGGTCGTCATGGCGGTCTCCCGGTTCCTTACGATTTTTATTCTAGTAGGAATTGCTTGAAGCGGCAATCACGCCGTCCGGTTTTCATTCTGCACTGCAAAATGCGAAAATTGTGATGACATCCATCCATTCTCGCGGAACGAAACATGTTGCCCAGATTTCCAGCCTTTTCCGGCGTCGCCGGCCCCGTCGTCACCATCATCATGGATGGCTACGGACTCGCCAGGAATGAAACAGGCAGCGCCATCGCGGCGGCGCGCAAGCCCACGCTCGACCGCTTGTTCGCCCACTACCCCAACGTGCGTCTGCTGGCCCATGGCAAGGCGGTCGGCATGCCGTCCGACGACGACATGGGCAATTCAGAGGTCGGGCATAACGCCATCGGCGCGGGGCAGGTCTATGCGCAGGGTGCGGCGCTGGTGGCCGACGCCATCGCCTCCGGCTCGATCTGGGCCGGGCAGGCCTGGCGCGAGATCGTCGCCGACGTAAAAGGTAACGACGGGGCAGGGTGCGGGGTGATCCATTTCCTCGGCCTGTTTTCCGACGGCAACGTGCACAGCCACATCGACCACCTCAAGGCGCTGGTGGCGCGGGCGAAGGAGGAGGGCATCCCGACGGTGCGCATCCACGTCCTGCTCGACGGCCGCGACGTGCCGGAAACCAGCGCGCTCGACTACGTCGAGCCCTTCGAGGCTTTCCTGGCCGGGCTGAACGGCGCGGATTTCGACGCGCGCATTGCCTCGGGCGGCGGGCGGCAGGCCATCACGATGGATCGCTACGAAGCCAACTGGGCGATGGTGGAGCGCGGTTGGCGCGTGCATGTGCTTGGCGAGGGCGATCAGTATCCGGATTGCGCCACGGCCATCAAGGCGCTGCGCGACAAGCATCCGGGCACCATCGACCAGGATCTGCCGCCCTTCGTGATCGCGGTCGGCGGCAAGCCGGTCGGCACGGTGGAGGACGGCGACGCGGTGGTGTTCTTCAACTTCCGCGGCGACCGCGCGATCGAGATCACGCGCGCCTTCGAGGAAGCGGACTTCGACAAGTTCGACCGCGTGCGCTTCCCCAAGGTCACCTATGCCGGCATGCTGCAATACGACGGCGATTTGAAACTGCCCAAGCGTTTCCTCGTCGATCCGCCGGCGATCCGCGATACCACCGGCGAGTGGTTCGCAAAATCCGGCATCCAGCAGTTCGCCTGCTCGGAAACGCAGAAGTTCGGCCACGTCACCTATTTCTGGAACGGCAACCGCTCGGGCAAGTTCGCGGGCGAGACCTGGCAGGAAGTGCCGAGCGACGTGGTGCCTTTCGAGCAGCGGCCGTGGATGAAGGCCGCCGAGATCGCCGACGCGATGATCGCGGCGCTGCGCACCGGCGAATATCGCACCCTGCGCTGCAACTTCGCGAATGGCGACATGGTCGGCCACACCGGCCATTTCCGCGCCGCGACGATGGCGATCGAGGCCGTCGACCTGGCGCTGGGGCGCCTGCTGGCGGCTGTCGATGCGGCCGGCGGCGTCGCGCTGGTGACGGCCGATCACGGCAACGCCGACGAGATGGTTGAGATCGACAAGAAAACCGGGCAGCCGAAGACCAACAAGGACGGCAGCTTCAAGGCCAAGACAGCGCATACGCTCAATCCCGTGCCGCTGATCCTCTACGACAATGTGAGCGGCGGCCGGCTCGGATTGCAGCAGACCGACACGGCCGGCCTGTCGAACCTCGCGGCGACCACGGCCAATCTGCTCGGCCTCGACAAGCATCCGAGCTGGGACGAAAGCCTGCTGGTCGTGAAGTGACGGCGCGACTGGCCGGGCTGCCGCCGATCGTCGACGCGCGCGCCCGCGTGCTGATCCTCGGCTCCTTTCCTTCCGAAGCCTCGCTGGCCGCGCAACAGTACTACGCGCACCGGCAGAACCAGTTCTGGAAGATCCTCGGCGCGGTGATCGGCCAGCCACTATTCGATATGGATTACGCGGCGAAGCAGGCGGCGGTGCAGGCGGCCGGCGTCGCCATCTGGGATGTCTATGCCTCGTGCGAGCGCGCGGGCAGCCTCGACGCCGCCATCCGTAACGGCGTGCCCAACGACTTCGCACGTCTGCAAAAGTGCCACCCTGCGGGTGTCCAACCAATTTCGCTGCGCAAGTCCGGCTTGCCTGCTGACGCAGGCGTGTTGTCTGCCGTGGCGCTACGCCGCGTCTGCTTCAACGGCCAGACCGCCGGGCGCTTCGCGCCGCAATTGACCGCGCTCGGCTACGAGACGCGGGTCCTACCATCGACGAGCCCGGCCAATGCCAGTTGGAGTTTCGAACGCAAGCTGGCGGCGTGGCGGGAAGGAATCGCTGGGTCATTGCCCGGGTGACCGTCGAGCCGGCGGTCAGGCAGAAAGCGCTGCCCTGATTGGCCTCAGCTTTCCACGCTGCCTTTTTCCATCCCCAACCGCGGCCGGCCGCCATCCCTGCTTGCGCGGGGCGATGAAATGTCGACGCTTTTTACACTCTCGGCAACCATATTGATAGGCGAATAATTTTTTACATATAAAACAGACATTAACATTTTTGGTATGTTTTTTGCTAAGTAGATTGCATGGATTACGTAATTATTGATCAAAGGGGGGTACATCATGAAACTCACGAAGATTGCACTTACGCTCATGGGCCTCGGTACGGCGATGTCCGCTTCGGCGATACCGGTCACCGACTGGACTTATTCGACCAACTTGACGTTTACCGGGGCTACTTTCGAGTCCTCCGGAGGTGGTACGACGATACAGAATCCTTCCGAGCTTTCCTGGGGGGCGAGTGGCGGCAACTTCCAGGTCGATACGGGCGACTCCGGCGACAACCGTAGCGCCTTGACGATCGGACAGAGCGGCACGATCCTGACGGGTGGCGGGCCCGCCACCGGCAGTGTGAAGACGACGATCGGAGGTGCGCCGAACGCAGCGCTTGGGCAGGTGGGTCAGGGAACTTCGATCACCCACTGGAACAACCCGATAGACGCCAACTTCCGGTCGCTGGTGTCGGGGCAGATCACGGACGTGCTGACATTGACGCCAGTGCTCCCGGCGGGATATCTGGGAGCGGGATCGGTGAATGCCCCCACGTTGGTGTTCAATTTCAACTTCCAGGAAACGCCGAATGCTGGCAATGTCTTTGGAAATTGCGCCAATGGCGTCGCGGCCGGCAACTATCCGCAGGGCTGTCCCGATCTGTTCGGTTTCAACGCCACGACTTTGAACAACCCCTTCCAGTTCAATGACGTCGGCGTGGATGGGATATGGGGGAATGGCGACGATTTCCTGCGTACCTATTACGCGTCCATCTTCGTCTTCGATCAGTCGGGGGGTGTCTCGCCCATCCAGCAACTGGCGAGCGGTGAATGTTCCACGCTTGGTTTGAATTCGACGTGCTTCGGCTTCCGTACCAATGAGGCCGCGCGTACGACGGCGTTGTTCGGCTTTGCCGTCACGACCGATCCGATCATCATCAACGTGCCCGAACCCGGTTCGCTTGTGCTGCTCGGGCTCGGCCTCGCCGGTCTGGGTCTGGCTCGGCGCCGGCGCGTGTAAGCTCCCACGCATCGGCCCAAAAAGGCGCACCGCGGTGCGCCTTTTTCGTTGGCAGAGGCCGGCGTGCCGCGGGATTGTTGCCGGACCCGGCGTCTCAGGGCATCATTGACCGATGTTTACCTTGCCCAACGCCATCACCGTCGCGCGCATCCTGCTGATCCCGGTCGTGGCCTTCCTGCTGCTCGACCACGATTACGCGATGGCCTGTGGCGTGTTCGTCGCCGCGGCGGCGGGCGACTGGCTCGACGGCTTCCTGGCCCGTCGCCTGAACCAGATGTCCCAGCTCGGCGCCGTGCTCGATCCGATCGCCGACAAGATGACCATGATGATCGTCGCCATCCTGCTGGCGGCGCAGGGCTTGCTGCCGATCTGGCTGGCGGTGGTGATCGTGTTGCGCGATGCCATCATCGTCGCCGGCGCCGTGGCCTATCGTTTCGTCGTCGGCCACATCGAGATGACGCCGACGCGCTTGTCGAAGGCCAACACCTTCCTCGAGTTCGGCGTGCTCGCGCTGGTCATGGCGCAGGCAGGGCAACTGGTCGAGGCGCGGACCTGGCTGGCGCCGCTGTTCGTGCTGCTGTTTGTCCTCGTGCTCGTTTCAGGAGTGCACTACGTCTGGCTCTGGCGCCGCAAGGCGATCGACGAAGCAGGGCGACGTTAGGGCCTGTTCAGTTCACGGAGTTCGGCGAAGATCCGTCAAGATTTATCGGGTCAAGTGACGGTCAAGGATTACACCTCGCCGGGCAACCCGAGGGCGCTGCATGCGCTGACGGCCGTGGAAATGGAAAACGCCCCGCTGGGAACACTCCCGACCTCCTCTACTGAAGCATTGGTACAGCCAGGTCAACCAACCACGGGGCGCGCACTCAATCTAGCTGATCTGCTGAAAAATGCCAAGATGAACGACGGTGAGCCATTTGTCCTATGAAAGGCACCCGACCACGGCCTTCCAATGAAACAGCCCATCGCGCCGCCCCACGATGGGCCTCTGTGCGGTTCCTTTGGATGCGTCGGGCGGGAGCCATTGTGCGACCGCAATCAGATACCACAAGTATAAGTCTAATCCATGACCTCCTTTAAGATTGAAGTCGACGCCACGCCGGTGCTCGCCGCGCTTCCCCGGCGGCGCAAGGCGCGCGCCGGGGTCAAGCAAAACTAGAGGGAGTATTGGCCGCATTCTTGGGTTTATCGGCCCGCCACGATGGGAGCAGGATGAGCGCTGAAATCTGCTCAGGAGGTGCAAGCCGTGATCATCCAGTCCGTCGAACTCGTGGCCCTGCCGAACGCGCCGGCCTACCAGAACAAGATCTACCGGGCCCATATGGACACCGGCGAGGATGTCGACCTTTTCCAGCAACACTGGGACGTGCAACTGCCGCCGGAATCGCTGGTCGGGCTGACGCCCGAGCAGGCCCGCAGGAAGCGCACGGAGAAAATGCTGGCGGTGGCCGCCGGCCACCACTGATTCGCGCTGATCGGGAACGGGCGGGGTTCAGCCCGGTTGCGGCTTGTTGGGCCGGGGCCGGCGCTTGCCGCCGCCGCCCGGGCCTTTTTCACCCTTGGGTGGATGCTTCTTCTGCTGGAAATGCCGGCCGCCGCCGCCCGAAGGAACGCCGACCGGGCCGGCCGGGCTGCCTGGATGCACGCGGTTGCCCGGCGCCAGCTGGATTTCGAGTTCGTTGATCTCGTCCCATTGCTCGTCGCTGCGATCGCGCTCCGGCACCGACAGCAATTCGCGCAAGCGGCGGCGCGGGTCGATGCTCGGTGCCTGCGGGGCGGGCTGGACCGGCTGCGCGGCGGGTGCCGGCGCTTGGTCGGCCGCGGGGGCGGCCGGGGATTCGTTCAGGTTTTCTGGCTCCGTGTTCATGCCGCGATTATACCCGTGGCGGCAAAAGTCAGGCATGGCCGCACGCCGGCCGGCGTGCGGCCCGTCAGCCCGCGCGCGCTTCCAGGGCTTCCCAGCGTTCCAGGCAGGCGAGCAGTTCGTCGTCGATGGCGGCCAGGCGCGCGGCGATGCGCGCGGCCTCGTCGCCCCGGCCCGCGTGCGGTTCCGGGTCTTCGAGGCGGCGCGTCAGTTCGCCCTGTTCCGCTTCCAGCGCGGCGATGCGGCCGGGCAGGGCTTCGAGTTCCCGCTGTTCCTTCCAGGAGAGCTTGTTGTCGGTCTTCCTGGGCGCCGCCGCGGCCGGCGCGGCTGGCGCGGCCATCCTGGCGGGCGCCGGCTTGGCGGCGGCCGTCGATTCCTTGCGGCAGCGCAGCCAGTCCTCGTAGCCGCCGGCGTATTCCTTCCAGGTGCCGTCGCCTTCCGCCGCGATCGTCTGCGTGACCACGTTGTCGAGGAAGGCGCGGTCGTGGCTGACCAGGAAGATGGTGCCGGGATAGTCCTGCAAGAGTTCCTCCAGCAGTTCCAGCGTCTCGATGTCGAGGTCGTTGGTCGGCTCGTCGAGCACCAGGGCGTTGGCCGGCCGCGCGAACAGGCGCGCCAGCAGCAGCCGGTTGCGCTCGCCGCCCGACAGCGACTTGACCGGCGAGCGCGCCCGCGCCGGCGCGAACAGGAAGTCGCCGAGGTAGCCGATCACGTGTTTGCGCTGGCCGCCGATTTCCACGTGGTCGGAGCCGGGCGAGATGACGTCGGCGAGCACCGCCTCGGGGTCGAGCGCGGCGCGGAACTGGTCGAAATAGGCGACCTGGAGCCTGGTGCCCAGCCGCACCGAGCCGGCGTCGGGCTTCAGCTCGCCCAGGATCAGGCGCAGCAGCGTGGTCTTGCCGGCGCCGTTGGGACCGATCAGGCCGATGCGGTCGCCGCGCATGATCCGCGCCGAGAAGTCGCGGACGATCGGCCGCCCGTCGAAGGACTTGGTGACATGCGCGAGTTCCGCGACCAGTTGCCCGCTCTTCTCGCCCGCGTCGAGCGACAGGCGCGCCGAACCCAGCCGCTCGCGCCGGGCGGCGCGTTCGCGGCGCAGCGCCTCCAGGCGCAGCACGCGGCCTTCGTTGCGCGTGCGGCGCGCCTCGACGCCCTTGCGGATCCAGACTTCCTCCTGCGCGAGAACCTTGTCGAACCTGGCGTTGCGGACAGCCTCGTCCTTGAGCATGTCGGCCTTGCGCCGCTGGTAGTCGGCGAAGGAGCCGGCGAAGCTGGTCAGCCGGCCCCGGTCGAGTTCGACGATGCGCGTGGCCAGCCGGTCGAGGAAGCGCCGGTCGTGGGTGACGAACAGCAGGGTGATGCCGCTGCCGAGCAGCAGTTCTTCCAGCCATTCGATGGCGGCGATGTCGAGGTGGTTGGTCGGCTCGTCGAGCAGCATCACCCGCGGCTCGGTGGCCAGCGCCCGGGCCAGCGCCAGGCGCTTCTTCTGGCCGCCGGAAAGCGTGGCGACGCGCGCGTCGGCATCGAGGCCGATGCGCTCGATGGCGCGCTCGGCCTGGGCCGCCGCCGACCAGGCGCCGAGCGCCTCGAGTTCGTGCTGGAGCTTGTCGAGCCGCGCCAGCAGCGTCTCGTGGTCGGCGCCGGGTTCCGCCAGGCGGTGAGAAACCTCGTGCCATTCGGCGAGCAGGCGCGTCGCCGCGCCCATGCCGGCGACCACGGCTTCGAACACGGTGAGAGCCGCGTCGAGTTCGGGTTCCTGGTCGACGTGGGCGAGCCGCAGGCCCGGCTGTCGCCAGACTTCGCCGTCGTCGAGATGGCCATGTCCGGCGCCGGCCAGCGCGGCGAGCAGCGAGGACTTGCCGCTGCCGTTGCGGCCGATCAGGGCGACACGCTCGCCCTCGTCGAGCTGGAAGTCGACGTGGTCGAGCAGCGGCACGTGGCCGAAGGCGAGGCAGGCTTGGTTGAGCGAGATCAGCGGCATGGTCGGCCCGGATTTGTTAGGATGAAATTTTGTCCTTACCGAGGCATTCGACATGAGCCACAAGCACGTCAATCAACTCCGCAGCATTTTCCATGATCCGATCAGCGCCAACATCCACTGGCGCGAGGTCGAGTCGCTGCTCACGCACCTCGGCGCCAGCATCGAGACCGCGCATGGCGCGCGCTTCCACGTCAGGCTGAACCGGGCGGAGACCTTCCTCCACCATCCGCACCACAGCAACGTGTGCGACCGCAACCTGATCAAGCAGCTGCGGGAATTCCTCGCTCACGCCGGGGTCAGCGTTTCCTCCTACGAGAGCCAGCACGCCCGGCACTCGGAGAGCTAGGCGGCGGCCAGCGCCTGTTCGAGATCGCCGAGCAGGTCGGCGACATCTTCCAGGCCGATGGACAGCCGCACCAGGCCTTCGCTGATCAGGTGCTCGACGCGCTCCTCCGGCGTGTAGAACGCATGGGTCATGCTGGCCGGATGCTGGGCGAGGCTTTCGGCGTCGCCCAGGCTGACCGCCCGTGTGAACAGGCGGAGCGCGTTCATGAAGCGCCGGCCGGCTTCGATGCCGTCCTTGAGTTCGAAGGCGATCATGCCGCCGGGCTGGGCCATCTGCCGCCGCGCCAGTTCCCGTTGCGGGAACGACGCCAGTCCGGGGTAATGCACCACGGCGACCTTGCCGTGGCCGGCGAGGAATTCCGCCACCGCCCGGGCATTGGCGCAGTGGCGGTCCATGCGCAGCGACAAGGTCTTCAAGCCGCGCAGCACCAGGAAGGCATCCTGCGACGAGAGGACGGCGCCGGTCATGTCCTTGAGCCCGTAAAAGCGCACCTTGTCGAGGGTTTCCTTGTCGCCGACGACGAGGCCGGCCAGCAGGTCGCCATGGCCGCCGAGATATTTCGTCGCCGAATGCAGCACGTAGTCCGCGCCCAGTTCCAGCGGCCGTTGCAGGTAGGGGGTGCAGTAGGTGTTGTCGACCACCGTCCTGGCGCCATGGCGGCGGGCGATGGCCGACACGGCGGCGATGTCCACCAGCCGCATGTTGGGGTTGGCGGGCGATTCGAAAAACACCACCCGCGTGGCCGGGTCGATGGCGGCCTCGAGATTGGCCGGGTCGGTCAGGTCGACATGCGTGACCTCGACGCCGAACTTGGCCAGCCCGTGGTTGAGAAAACCGAAAGTGCAGCCGTACAAGGTCTTGTCGGCGATGATCCGGTCGCCCGGCGCCAGCAGCGTCCAGAGCAGCGAGGTGGTGGCGCCCTGGCCGGAAGCCGTGGCCAGCGCCGCCTCGCCGCCTTCCAGATCGGCGACCCGCGCCTCGAGCAGGGCCGTGGTGGGATTGCCGACGCGCGAATAGACGAAGCCCGCCTGCTCGCCGGCGAAGCGCGCGCTGCCGTCCTCGACCGTCGGGAAGGCGTAGGTCGAGCTCAGATAGACCGGCGGATTGAGCGAGCCGTGGCCGGCGTAGGGGTCGTACCCATGGTGGATGGCACGGGTGTCGAAGCCTGGGCGGCGGTTTCCGGGTGTATCCATTTGGAATGTCTCGGTGATCGGCGGCCGAAGGAAGATTCAGCGCGTCGCGGTGGTCGGGCCGGGCCTAGCCGCCGGCCAGCAACTGGCGGAAACGATCGCGGCTGACGTGGATGAACAGCGCTTCGCAACTGGCCGTGACGATGCCGTTGGCCCGGATCTCGCCCTCGATCAGATTCTTGCGGCCCTTGACTTCCCTGACCCGCCCGGTGAGGTGCAACTCGGTGCACAGCGGCGTCGGCCGTTGCAGGCGGACGGTGATGGTGCCGGTGACGCCCGGCTGGCCGGTCAGCCGCTGGGCGATGCCGAGGAACTGGTCGAACAGTGCGCAGACGAAGCCGCCATGCACGCAGTTGGGCGGCCCTTCGTACTGCCAGCCGAGCGTGGTGATGCCATGCGCGGTGTCGCCCTCGATCCAGGTGTTGAACGGCGGCGAGATGGGATTGCACTTGCCGTCGACCGGGTTGAGCTCGTAGCCCAGGCGCGCCGACGTGCCGTGGCGGCCGTCGTCGTGCGTCTCGAAGGCGAGCCGGCCCATCAGGTTCGGCACTTCCGCGAGCCGTTCGGTCTGCTGGCGGATGCTGGCGGCGACGGCGTGCAGGGTCGCGGCGTCGCTGGTGGTGGCGACCAGCTTGGCGATCAGGTGCCGCGCGGCGTCGGCGGCGTCGCGCCGGGCCGCCCAGTCGTCGTTCAGGGGCGCCGTGGTGGCGGGTGAGGCATAGGGGTCGAAGGTATCGTCGTCGTCGCTCATGGGGATGGATGCGCGGCGCGGCAGGCGCCGCTTTGTTGAAGGTGTGCCCGGATTTTATCAAAGGCGGCGTGCCGCCACGGCTGACTTTGCCGCACCGGACGGAAGAAGGCGGCAGGCGCCTTCCGGTCGTCGACGGGATTCGCGGTCAGCGCCGGTGGTGGTTGTCGAGGCGGTCGATCTGGCCGCCGAACAGAATGTCGCGCGCCAGGGGGCCTTGCAGCATGTCGTGCGGGAAACCCGGTTCCGGTGCCGAGGCCTGTTCGAGCCTTTGCCACTGCTCGTCGCTCAATGTGCAGGACAGGCAGCCCAGGTTGTCGAGCAGTTGTTCCCGCGTGCGGGCGCCGAGGATGGGAAAGATCGTGCCGTGGCGGGCCTGCCGGCGGATGAAGGCCAGGGCCGCCTGGCCGGGCGTGCAACCCGCCTCGTGGGCGACGTCGGCGACCAGGGTGGCGACCGTCCGTTGCCGTTCCGTCATGGGCTGGTGCTGGCCGCGCCCCGTGCCCTTGCCGTCGAGGAACTTGCCGGTGAGGATGCCGCCGGCCAAGGGCGACCAGGCGGTGATGCCCAGGTCGAGAGCGCTGGCCATGGGCAGCAGTTCGCGTTCCGCCGTGCGTTCCAGCAGGCTGTATTCGACCTGGATGCCGACGAAGGGCGTCCAGCCGCGCAGCTCGGCCAGCATGTTGGCGCGGCTGATCTGCCAGGCCGGCGTGTCGGACACGGCGACGTAGTGGACCTTGCCGGCGGCCACCAGGTCGTCGAGGCCGCGCATGATTTCCTCGACCGGCGTCGTGTCGTCCCAGGCATGCAGCCAGTAGAGGTCGATGTGATCGGTCTTCAGCCGGCGCAGGCTTTCCTCGACGCAACGCATCATGTTCTTGCGGCTGTTGCCGGACTTCGACAAGTCCCGCTCCAGCGTCGAGCCGTATTTGGTGGCGAGGACGAAATGATCGCGGTCGGCGCGCACGAAGTCGCCCAGCAAGGTCTCGCTGGCGCCGTTGCCGTAGATGAATGCCGTGTCGATGAAGTTGCCGCCGGCATCGGCGAAGACGTCGAACACTTCCCGGCTCGCCGCCGCGTCGCTGCCGAACTGCCAGAAGCCCTCGTCGCGGCCGAAAGTCATTGCACCGAGGCAGAGTTCGGACACCCGCAGGCCGGAGCGGCCGAAAAGTTTATAGCGCATGGATGTATCGCCTTTCGTTACCGGGTTGCGTATGGTATCGCGAGGCGCGGGTGCCGGGAGGCAGCCCGGCGGCGAATCGAGGATCGGCGAAAGTCAGCCGTGGCGGCGCGCCACCACGGCTGACTTTGGTCAGAGGGTCACGGAGTCCGCCACTTCCTGGAACTCGGCGATCTGGTTGAAGTTCATGTAGCGGTAGATGTCGCCGGCCTTCTGGTTGACGACATTGACATGCTCCAGGTACTCGGCGACGGTCGGCAGCCTGCCGAGCAGGGCGGCGACGGCGGCGAGTTCGGCGGACGACAGATAGACGCGGGTGTCGATGCCGAGGCGGTTCGGGAAGTTGCGCGTCGAGGTCGACACCGCCGTGCTGCCCTTGCGGATCTGCGCCTGGTTGCCCATGCACAGCGAGCAGCCGGGCATTTCCATGCGCGCGCCGGACTTGCCGAGCACCGAGTAGTAGCCTTCCTCGTTGAGGATCATGGCGTCCATCTTGGTCGGCGGCGCGATCCACAGGCGCGTCGGGATGTCGCTCTTGCCGTCGAGCACCTTGCCGGCGGCGCGGAAGTGGCCGATGTTGGTCATGCACGAGCCGATGAAGACCTCGTCGATCTTGTCGCCGGCGACTTCGGACAGGAGCTTGACGTCGTCCGGGTCGTTCGGGCAGGCGACCAGCGGCTCTTTCACGTCCGCCAGGTCGATCTCGATCACCGCGGCGTACTCGGCGTCGGCGTCGGCCTTGAGCAGCTGCGGGTCGGCGATCCAGGCTTCCATGGCCTTGATGCGGCGGCCCAGGGTGCGCGCGTCCTGGTAGCCGTTGGCGATCATCCACTTCATCAGCGTGATGTTCG
>CAZRRI010000051.1:0-13997 GCA_964602565.1 uncultured Rhodocyclaceae bacterium
GCAGGTAGAGCCCGCCGAACAGGCCGTGCCAGTAGGCGTCGTTGGCCTGGGCGCGATGCAGTTGCGCCTGCATTTCCGGCGTGCGCTTCTCCGCCGGCAACGCGGCGAGCCGCGCCGAAACGTCGAGCATGCGCTTGTGCATCCAGTTCGATTCCGGGAAGCGCATGAAGAAGTTGCGCCACATGCCGCCGCGCAGGAAGGGCTTGCGGCTTTCGAAGCGGCCCGCCTGCTTTTCCTGTTCGACCAGCGCGTGATAGGCGCGCGCCGCCGGCGCCGGCAGCGTCCACTCGTTCATCTCGATGTAGGAGGTGGTCGGCAGATAGACGATGCCGCGCGTCCGCTGGCGGGCGTGGAAGTCGGCGTAGGTTTCGGTCCTGATCAGGGGCGAGGCGAGCACGCCCTCGATGAAGCGCGTCAGCCAGCCCTGCTCGTAGACCCAATGGTAGGTTTCGGGCCAGATGCCGAACTTCTCGATGTCGTCGAAATAGACGGCGGCGCGATGGCCTTCGCGCGCCAGGTGTTCGAGCCACGCGACGGCGCCTTCGGCGGGGGAAAAGGGCAGGCGATAGCGGGCCTGTTCGGAGATCGGGAACAGGTCGAGCTTGCGGCCGTCCTCCTCGGTGGTGAAGAAGCTGTCGAGCCTGCCCGCCGGCTCGCCGGCGCAGAGGAAGTGGTAGTCGTCCACGGCGACGTATTCGATGCCGCAGTCGGCGAGCGAGGGCACGACCGCGGATTCCCAGACGCGCTCGGTCAGCCAGGCGCCCTTGGGCCGCTGGCCGAACAGGCGCTCGATCTTGTCCGAGAGGACGCGAATCTGGGTCACGCGGTCGCGGTGCGGAATGGAGGCGAGCACCGGCTCGCAATCGCCGGAGCCGAACCATTCGACCTGGCCGCGCCGGGTCATGGCCGCCAGCCGCGCCATGTCCTCCGGATATCTCGCCATCAGCCAGTCGAGCAGCCAGCCGGAAAAGTGCACGGCGAAACGGAAATCCGGATAACGCTCGGCGGTTTGCAGGAACATCCGGTAGGAGCGCGCGTGCGCTTCCTCCATCACCGAGTCGAAATTGCCGACCGGCTGGTGGGCGTGCACGCCGAACAACAGGGAAATGGCTTGGGTCATGGTCTAGGTTATTGCGGGTGATCCTGGGCGCGGCGCATGGTGCCGCCCTCGGCGTCGTGGCTGCCGCGCGAGATGGGCAGGTGGAGCTGCGAGGGCGGCGGCAGCTTGAGCAGCCGGTAGAGGTTGGTCAGGTTGCGGCGATAGAGCTTGTCGAAGCTGGCCACCGCCTGGCTGGGGTTGTAGTCGCCGAACCACCAGAACCAGTCCGAGCTTTCGCAGATGGCCAGTTGGCGCTCCGCCGCGGCTGACTCCTGGGGCGTCAGCCGGCCGCTCGACTGGACGAGGTCGTAGCTCTGCTTGGCGGCGCAGAGCAGGTCCCAGGCATGGTTCTTCTCGCGGTCGCCGATCCAGGTGGACAGCGTGCCATAGACCCAGCTGCCGGCGACCAGGCCCGGCAGCGTCGCCGGCGCGGGCGCGGCTTCGCCGCGCCGGGCGAGGATTTCCGCGTAGGTGGTGGTGCGGATGCGGGGATGGTTCTCGATCAGGCCGTAAAGATCGTCGAAGAAGAAATAGGCGTTGTAGGGGTAGTGCTCCCAGGCGTTCTCGCCGTCGAGGATGACGCTGACGACCGGCGTTTCGCCCGCCGGGCTCCCGGCCAGGATGGCTTCGAGCTGCTGGACGAAATGCTGGGCGGCGTCGCGCCCGTGCCACTTGGCATACTCGAAGCCGATCAGGTCGGAGAGCCGCTCGTCGCGGAAGAACAGCGTGATGCCGGGCGCTTCCTGCATTTGCCAGGGCCGGTAGGCGGCGCGCGGGTCGCCGGCGCCGCCGTGCTGGCGCAGGCTGTTCCTCAGCACGCCCTCGCCGCTGGCCAGCCAGCCGCAGCCTTGCGCTGCCAGATGCTGGACCACGCCGGTGGAAATGGCGCCTTCGGCCGGCCACACGCCGGCCGGCGGGGTGCCGAAACGCGCCGCGTGGGAACCCTTCGCCGCCTCGATCTGCGCCAGCAGGCGCTGGCGGCCGCCGGGATAGCCCGCCGCCAGCGGCAGCGCCGCGTCCGGCAGGCTCTGCCGGGCGGCGCCGAAATCGAGCAGCAGCGGCGCCAGCGGATGGGTGGCGGGCGTCGCCGAGAGTTCGATCCGGCCCTGTTCCCGCAATGCGCGGTAGCGCGGCACGAGGCCGCGCAGGGCGTTGCCGATCAGTTCGAGCAGGGCCAGGCGCTCGCCGTGACGGTAGTTCTCGCCCTTGCTCATCAGCTCGGCGATCAGGCGGTGGCGGCGGCGCTCGGTCTCGCCGGTCCAGGCCAGGTGGTACCAGGTGACCAGGTCGCCGAAGTAATCGCCGGACAGATAGGCCAGCGCGTTTTCGCCCTCGCGCGCCAGGCTGTTGTACAGGTCGTGCAGCCGCTGGTAGCGCGGGAAGGGCGACAGCATGGTGACATGGTTGCTGCGGAAGCAGGCTTCCAGCAGCAGGCGGCGGTCCGACGGCGGGATATGGCCCAGGTCGGGGGCGGCCAGCAGGCGCAGCAGCGGATCGCGGAAAACGCCCGACTCGAACTGGGCGCAATAGTCCTCGATCTGGTCGAGCAGCACCGGCACGAAATTGACCACCGCGCGGATGCCCGGATGCCGCTCCAGGTGGTCGGCCATGTCGGTGTAATCCTTGAGCGCGTGCAGGTACACCCACGGCAGCACGTGCTCGTCGCTCGTATGGTCACGGTAGTCCGGCTGGTGCATGTGCCAGAGAAAGACCAGGTCGAGGTGCTTGTCGGTCACGTCGCCCTACCGGATCTGGTGGATGCGCTGGCCGAGCATTTCCGGCGTGACCAGCGTCACGCCCTTGGCCGTGACGTGGAAGCGCTTGGCGTCGTGCGCCGGGTCGAAGCCGATCTGCATGCCGGCGGGGATGCGGCAGTGCTTGTCGACCACCACGCGGCGCAGCCGGACATCCTCGCCGATGTCGACCTTGGGCAGGATCACCGAATCCTCGACCACGGCGTGGCTGTGCACATGGACGCTGGAAAACAGCAGCGAGCGGCGGATGGTGGCGCCGCTGATGACATTGCCGCCGGAGACCAGCGAATCGACCGCCATGCCGCGCCGGTCGTCGTCGTCGAAGACGAACTTGGCGGGCGGCAGCTGTTCCTGGTGCGTCCAGATCGGCCAGTCGGCGTCGTACATGTTGAGTTCGGGCGTCACCTTGGTCAGCTCGATGTTGGCTTCCCAGTAGGCGTCCACGGTGCCGACATCGCGCCAGTAGGGCACGCCGCTGACGGTCATGCCGACGCAGCTGTCGGCGAAGTTGTGGGCGCGGCAGCCGTAGCGGGACACGCAATGCGGGATGATGTCCTTGCCGAAGTCGTGCGAGGAGCGCGGATCGTCGGCGTCGCGGATCAGCTGTTCGTAGAGGAAGTCGGCGTTGAAGACGTAGATGCCCATGCTGGCCAGCGCCCGGTCGGGGCGGCCGGGCATGTGCGGCGGGTTCTTCGGCTTCTCGAGGAAGCTGGTGACACGCTGCTGGTCGTCCACGGCCATGACGCCGAAGGCCGAGGCCTCGCCGACCGGCACGTCCATGCAGGCGACGCTCATGTCGGCCTGCGTCTGGGCATGCTGGGCCAGCAGGCGGCCGTAATCCATCTTGTAGATGTGGTCGCCCGAGAGGATGAGGATGTACCTGGCGCCGGTGCGGCGGATCAGGTCGAGGTTCTGGAACACGGCGTCGGCCGTGCCCTGGTACCAGTCCTCGGTGATCTGCTGCTGCGCCGGCATCAGGTCGATGAACTCGTCGAAGCGGCCGTCGAGGAAGCTCCAGCCGCGCTGCAGGTGCGTGATCAGGCTTTGCGCCTTGTACTGGGTGGCGACGCCGATGCGGCGGATGCCGGAGTTCACGCAGTTCGACAGCGTGAAGTCGAGGATGCGGAACTTGCCGCCGAAAGGCACCGCCGGCTTCGAGCGCCAGTCGGTGAGCTGCATCAGACGGCTGCCGCGGCCGCCGGCCAGCACCATGGCGAAGGTGCTGCGCGTCAGATGGCTGACGAAACGGCCATGGGACGCGTGGGGGTCGTTCAATGTCAGTTCATGCTGCATCGGTTATCCTCCTGTCCAATCTCTAATTATCGCCAATGGCAGCGGAAATGCCCGTCAAAACATTCGAGGCCCTCATCGAGGCGCGGGAACATGATCCTTTCCGCGTTCTCGGCCTGCACCCGGACGGCTCCGGCTGGCGCCTGACGGTGTTTCGCCCGCACGCCGAATCGGTCGCGGTCGAGACCGCGGCCGGCTGGCAGGCCTTGTCCCGCGTCGCCGCCACGGACGTGTTCCAGTGGCGGGGCGGCGCCGCGCCGCCTTCGCCCTGCCGGCTCAAGGTGAGGCAGGACGGCGTCGAGACGGTGGGTCACGACGCCTATGCCTTTCCGCCCGGCGACGCCAGCCATGCTTTCTACCTGTTCAACCAGGGCACCAATTTCCAGAGCTACCGGCTGCTCGGCGCCTTGCCGGAAATCCGGTGCGGCGTGGCCGGCGTCTGCTTCCGCGTCTGGGCGCCGAATGCCGGGCGCGTCTCGGTGGTCGGCGACTTCAACCGCTGGGACGGCCGCGCGCATCCGATGTGTTCGCTGGGCGCCTCGGGCGCCTGGGAACTGTTCATCCCGGAACTGGCGGCGGGCACGCTGTACAAGTTCGAGATCCGCAACCGCCACGGCGGCGCCGTGATGGTCAAGGCGGACCCCTATGCCCGGCAATTCGAGAAGCGGCCGGCGACGGCGGCGAAGGTGACGGCGGCCGACGATTACGCCTGGCGCGACGGCGACTGGCTGGCGCGGCGGGCCGGTGCCGACTGGCTGCACGCGCCGATGTCGGTGTACGAAATGCACGTCGGTTCCTGGATGCGCCATCCCGACAACCGCTTCTACGGCTACCGCGAGCTTGCCGACCGGCTGCCGGCCTACCTGAAGGACATGGGCTACACCCACGTCGAGTTCCTGCCGCTGATGGAGCATCCGCTCGACGAATCCTGGGGCTACCAGTGCACCGGCTTCTTCGCGCCGACTTCGCGCTTCGGCACGCCCGACGATCTCAAGGCGCTGATCGACGCCCTGCACGGCGCCGGCATCGGCGTCATTCTCGACTGGGTGCCCGGGCACTTCCCGGCCGACGCCTGGGCGCTGGCGCATTTCGACGGCACGGCCCTCTACGAGCATGAAGACCCGCGCCTGGGCAAGCACCAGGACTGGGGCACGCACATCTTCAACTACGGCCGCGACGAAGTGCGCTCCTTCCTGCTCTCGTCGGCGCACTGGTGGCTGTCGGAGTTCCACATCGACGGCCTGCGCGTGGATGCCGTCGCCTCCATGCTCTACCTCGATTACTCGCGCAAGGCTGGCGAATGGCTGCCGAACCGGCATGGCGGCCGCGAGAACCTGGAGGCCATCGACTTCCTGCGCGCGCTCAACGAAATGGTGCATCGCGAATTTCCGGGCGCGCTGACCGTGGCCGAGGAATCGACCGCCTGGCCGATGGTGTCGCGCCCCGTCTATCTCGGTGGCCTGGGTTTCTCGATGAAGTGGAACATGGGCTGGATGAACGACACGCTCGACTACATCTCGCGCGATCCCGTCCATCGCCGCTTCCACCACGACAAGCTGACCTTCGGCCAGCTCTACGCCTACTCGGAAAATTTCGTGCTGCCGCTGTCGCACGACGAAGTGGTGCATGGCAAGGGCTCGCTGCTCGGCAAGATGCCGGGCGACGAATGGCAGCGCCACGGCAACCTGCGCCTGCTGCTGACCTACCAGATGACCGCACCGGGCAGGAAGCTGCTGTTCATGGGCTGCGAGCTGGCGCAGCCGCACGAGTGGCGCGACCGCGAGGAATTGCCCTGGAACCTGCTGCAATGGCCGCTCCACGCCGGCTGCCAGCGCCTGGTGCGCGACCTCAACCATCTCTACACCGGCCGGCCGGCGCTGCACGACCTGGACTTTTCCGCGGAAGGTTTCTCGTGGATCGACTGCCACGATGCCGAGCAGTCGGTGATCAGCTGGCTGCGCCGGGCGCGCGACGGCAGCTTCGTCGTCGTCATCCTCAACCTGACGCCGGTGCCGCGCCACGGCTATCGCATCGGCGTCCCGCGGCCCGGCGCCTACCGGGAATTGCTCAACAGCGATTCGCGCCACTATGGCGGCGGCGACCTGGGCAACCACGGCGCACTGATGGCCGGCGACCAAGGCTGGATGAACCAGCCGGCCTCGCTGACATTGACGCTGCCGCCGCTGGCCGGGCTGATCCTGGCGCCGGCCGATTCCGGCTGAACGCGCCCAGCGAACTCCGCCCGGCGAATTTCGCTCGAAGAATCGCCGCTCAACCGGTCGCCGCGAGGCAGGCGGCGCCGCGCAGGCCGAGCGCGGGATCGGTGACCACCGCGACCGGCATGCGGCGGACGAGGCCGGCATGTTCGGCCTTGGCGTTGAAGGCCGCGAGGAACGGGCTGGCGGGCAGGATGGGCAACAGCCTGGCGGCGATGCCGCCGGCGAGATAGACGCCGCCGCGCGCCAGCACGGCCATGGCCATGTCGCCGGCGAAAGCACCATAGGCGGTCAGGAACAGGTTCAGCGTATCGAGCGCCGCTTCGTCGGCCTCGACCGTCGCCCGGCGCGTGATTTCCCCGGCGTCCAGCGTGGCGCCGGTGAGGATGCGATGGATGTTCGTCAGGCCCGGGCCGGAGACGATGCGTTCGGCGGTGACGCGGCCATGCTCGCGGCGCAGCGCCTGGAAGACGCGGTCCTGGTCGTCGTCGAGCGGCGAGAAGCCGACATGGCCGCCCTCGCCGGGCAGCACGCACCACGACTCGCCGCGCCGCGCCAGCACCGCCATGCCCAGCCCGGTGCCGGCGCCGATGACCAGCTTCGGCGCGTCTGCCAGCGGCTCGCCGTCTTGCAGAGGGACGATGCTCTCGGCCGGCGCGACGGTGACGCCCATCGCCGCGGCGGCGAAGTCGTTGGCCAGCGTCAGGTGGCCGATGCCGAACCTGCGTTCGAGCGCCGCCGCTTCGATGGTCCACGGCAGGTTGGTCAGGCGGGCCGAACGGCCACCATTCTGTATCGGCCCGGCGACGGCGAGGCAGCCGGCCGTGATCCTGGCCTGCGTCTCGGCGAGGTAGGCTGCGAGCACGGACGCGAAGTCGTGAAAGTCAGTCGTGGCGACACGCCACTCCCGCAGCGGTTCGGTGCTCCCCGCTTCCGCTAGCGCCAGCCGGGCGTTCGTTCCTCCGATGTCGCCGAGCAGAATCATACTCAGACCGCCACCGGCGCCGCGATGTGCGGATGCGGGTCGTAGCCTTCGAGCGTGAAATCCTCGAACTTGAATTCGAAGATGTCCTTCACGTCCGGGTTGATGCGCATGGCCGGCAGCGGCCGCGTGTCGCGGCTCAACTGCAAGCGCGCCTGTTCCAAGTGGTTGCTGTAGAGATGGGCGTCGCCGAAGGTATGCACGAACTCGCCGGGCCGGTAGCCGCACACCTGCGCGACCATCATGGTGAAGAGCGCGTAGGAGGCGATGTTGAAGGGCACGCCGAGGAAGATGTCGGCGCTGCGCTGGTAGAGCTGGCAGGAGAGCTTGCCGTCGGCGACGTAGAACTGGAACAGCGCGTGGCAGGGCGGCAGCTTCATCTTCGGCACGTCGCCGGGGTTCCAGGCCGAGACGATGTGGCGGCGCGAATCCGGGTTCTTCTTCAGACCCTCGATCAGTTCGGCGATCTGGTCGACCTCGCCACCATCCGGCTTGGGCCAGTGCCGCCACTGGTGGCCATAGACCGGCCCGAGATCGCCGTTGGCATCGGCCCATTCGTCCCAGATCGAGATCTTGTTGTCCTTGAGCCACTTGATGTTGGTCTCGCCGCGCAGGAACCAGAGCAGCTCGATGACGATGGAGCGCAGGTGCAGCTTCTTGGTGGTCAGCACCGGGAAGCCGGCGGCGAGGTCGAAGCGCATCTGCCAGCCGAACACCGAGCGCGTGCCGGTGCCGGTGCGGTCGGCTTTGACGTGCCCGTGGTCGAGCACGTGGCGCATGAGGTCGAGGTATTGGCGCATGAAAAGGCGAGGCGGAAGGGGTGTCTATAATCGTCCGGTCATTCTAAAGGATCACTTCATGTCACTTCCCAGACTTGTCGTGCGCGCCGATTCGGCCGCGCGCCACCTGCTGTTCGTGTTGCCCGCCGCCAAGACCCTGCCCGCCGACCTGCCCGAGCGCGAGCGCTGGCAGGCCGTGCTCAAGCGCCGCGACCTCAAGGTCGAGGATCTCGCCAAGTCGCCGCTCGCGATCGATTTCGAGGATGGCTGCCGCGCCGCCTGCGTGATGGTCGACGAGGCGAAGCCCCGCTTCGAGCGCCTGACCGCGCTGCGCAAGGCGGCCATGCTGCTGCTCGACGAAAACCCGGCCGAGATGGCCATCGTGCCCATCGATGTCGCCGACGACACCCTGCGCGACGCCGCCTACGTCACGCTGATCAACGCCGCGCCCCTGCCGGCCAGGAAAAAGAAGCCGGTGAAGCGGCTCAAGACGCTGATGGTGCTGACGCCGCACGTCGACGACGCCGATCTCAAGGCCGTGGTGGCGCTGGCCGAGGCCAACGTGCTGGCACGCGAACTCACCGCGCTGCCGCCCAACGAGCTGCCGCCCGCCGCTTACCGCCGCCGCATCCGCGCGCTGGCGAAGGCGAAAGGCTGGGGCATCGAGGAATTCGGTTACGGGAAGCTGAAGAGGATGGGCGCGGGGGCTTTCTGCGCCGTGGCGCAGGGCTCGGGGCACGAGGATGCCGCCATCGTGCATCTCTCGTATCGCCCGCGCGGCGCGAAACAGACTGTCGCGCTGGTCGGCAAGGGCATCTGCTTCGACACCGGCGGCCACAACCTCAAGCCGGCGCGCTACATGGCCGGCATGCACGAGGACATGAACGGCTCGGCCGTGGCGCTGGCCATCCTGCACGCGGCGCAGGCGCTCCGGCTGCCGGTGGCGCTCGACGTCTGGCTGGCCATCGCCCACAACCACCTGTCGCCTGAGGCCTACGCGCAGGGCGACGTGGTGACGGCGCTCGACGGCACCGCCATCGAGGTCGTGCACACCGACGCCGAGGGCCGCATGGTGCTGGCCGACACCCTGGCGCTGGCGGCGCGCGCCAAGCCCGACCTGACCATCGATTTCGCCACGCTGACGGGCAGCATGGTGTCGGCGCTGGGCAATCGCTACTCGGGCGTGTTCGCCTCCGACAGCGAACTGGCGCACGCGGCGGTGCGGGCCGGCCGGCATGCCGGCGAGCGCGTCTGCGTGTTCCCGATGGACGAGGATTACGAGGCGGCGCTCGATTCCAAGGTGGCCGACATCAAGCAATGCACGCTGGAAGGCTCCGCCGACCACATCCTGGCGGCGCGCTTCCTGCGCCGCTTCATCGGCGAGCGGCCGTGGCTGCACGTCGACCTCTCGGCATGCAGCTGCGAAGGCGGCCTCGGCGCCGTCGCCAGCCCGCTGACGGGCTTCGGCGTGGCGTGGGGACTGACTTTGCTCAACGACTGGGCGGCAGGGCAGCGGACGTAGGGACGCGGACGAAGGGCCGCGCCTCAGCGGGCGGGCCTGGCCGCCGACTTCGGCCGGAAGGCCTTGACCACGTCCTCGCGGGTTTCGACGTAGGGGCCGCCGATCAGGTCCAGGCAGTAGGGCACCGCCGCGAACACGCCGTCGAGCGTTTCCTTGATCGCCTTCGGCTGGCCGGGCAGGTTGAGGATCAGCGATTGGCCCCTGATCGCGCCGACCTGCCGCGACAGGATGGCGGTCGGCACGTACTTGAGGCTGACGGCGCGCATCTGCTCGCCGAAGCCCGGCATCACCTTGTCGGCCACGGCCAGGGTCGCCTCGGGCGTCACGTCGCGCGGCGCCGGGCCGGTGCCGCCGGTGGTCAGCACCAGATGGCAGCCGGCCTGGTCGCACAGTTCGATCAGCGTGGCCTCGATCACGGGCTGCTCGTCCGGGATCAGCCGGCTTTCCAGCCGCCAGGGGCTGGCCAGGGCGGCGTCGAACCACTCCTTGAGCGCGGGAATGCCCTTGTCCTCGTAGACGCCGGTCGATGCCCGGTCGGAAATCGACACCAGCCCGATCTTCAGCGGCTCACTCATGCCCTTCCTCCTCCACTCGTTCCTCCAGTTCGCGCAAAACGCGGAACAGCTCGCGGTAGGCGCGCGGCGGCTTGCCGGCGGCCTGTTCCTTGAGGGCGTTGCGCCGCAACTGGCGCAGGTGCTGAAAGTCAGCCGTGGCGTGACGCCGGGCGATTTCGTCGAGCACGCCTTCGTCCTCGATCAGGCGCGCGCGCAGCCGTTCGAGCGCGTGCATGCGCGCGTTGGCGGCGGCGGAAACGCCGTCGATCTCGTCGATGGCGGCCTGGATGGGCGCCGGGTCGACATCGCGCATCAGCCGGCCGATGTACTGCAACTGGCGCCGCCTGGCCTCGTGCTTGGTGAAGCGCCGCGCGTCGTTCACGGCCTCGCGCAGCTCGTCGGGCATGGCGATCTTCGCCAGCCGGTCCTTGTTCAATTCGACCAGCCGCGCGCCGAGCGCCTGCAGCGCGTCCATCTCGCGCTTCGCTTGTGACTTGCTCGGCCGTTCGCGGCCCTGGCCGGATGTGTTGTCGTTTTCCACGGGTATGATTCTATCTTCAACGTTCCCATCGGTTTCCCCATGTCCGGACAGGAATTCAGCCACAGCCGCGCGCGCTTGTGCGAGCTTGCCCAGGAAGTGCTCGACGAGGCGGCGCGGCGCGGCGCCAGCGCCTGCGAGACCGACGTCTCGGAGGGCTTCGGCCAGTCGGTGACGGTGCGCCGGCAGGAAGTGGACACCATCGAATACACGCGCGACAAGGGCATCGGCGTCACGGTCTACCTCGGCCGGCGGCGCGGCCATGCCTCGACTTCGGACTTTTCCGCCGATGCGGTGCGCGCCACGGTCGAGGCCGCCCTGTCGATCGCCCGCTTCACCGCAGAGGACCCCTGCGCCGGCCTGCCGGAGCCCGAACTGCTGGCGCGCGACGTGCGCGACCCCGGCCTGTGCTTTCCCTGGGACGTGCCGGTGGCGGAGGCGATCGACATCGCCCGCCGTTGCGAGCAGGCGGCGTTCGACGTCGGTCCGCTCGTCACCAACAGCGAGGGCGCCAGCGTTTCGGCGCACCAGTCGCATTTCATCTCGGCCAACAGCCTCGGCTTCATGGGCGGCTACGCCACCTCGCGCCATTACATCTCCTGCTGTGCCATCGCCGGCGAGGGCGACGACGTGCAGCGCGACGACTGGTATTCGGGCCAGCGCGATCCGGCCGACCTGGCCCGCCCCGAGGCGATCGGCGACTACGCCGCGCGGCGGGCGCTGTCCCGCCTGGGCGCCCGCAAGCTGCGCACCCGGCGGGTGCCGGTGCTGCTGGAAGCGCCGCTGGCGGCGGGCCTGATCGGCAGCTTCACCCACGCGGCCAGCGGCGGCGTGCTCTACCGCAAGACTTCGTTCCTCGTCGATGCGCTCGGCGAACGGGTGTTTCCCGATTTCGTGCGCATCAGCGAAAGGCCGCACTTGGCCAAGGGGATGGCATCGAGCCCCTTCGACGACGATGGCGTGCGCACCCGGGACCGCGAAGTGGTCGAGGGCGGCGTGCTTCAGGGCTACTTCCTCTCGACCTACTCGGCGCGCAAGCTGGGCATGCCCACCACGGGCAACGCCGGCGGCAGCCACAACCTGCTGGTCGAGCCCGGGCCGCTCGATTTCACCGGCCTGCTCAAGGAAATGGGCACGGGACTGCTGGTCACCGAACTGCTCGGCCACGGCATCAACTACGTGAATGGCGATTACTCGCGCGGCGCCGCCGGCTACTGGATCGAGCGCGGCGAAATCGCCTACCCGGTGCACGAGATCACCATCGCCGGCAATCTCAAGGACATGTTCCGCGGCATCGTCGCCATCGGCAAGGACATCGTCGTGCGCGGCTCCAAGCAGGTGGGCTCGATTCTCATCGACCGCATGACCGTCGCCGGCAGCTAGCCGGCGGCGGCGAACCTCGCGGCGGGACCTCCGATTGCGGTTTACCGCAATCCTCGCGTCGTCATGCGGGAGTGTAGTATTCCGCCCACGCGGAGGCGCCGTTGCCGTCCGTCCGGAACGTGACACCCCGTACACAACCCGTACAAACAACGCGATCAAGGAGACAGAAATGGAAAGACGCAAGTTCCTGCAACATGCCGGCCTGACCGGCATCCTGGCCGCCGGCGTCGCGCCCGCGGCGCGGGCCCAGAGCCCCGCCGTCAAATGGCGCCTGACCTCCAGCTTCCCGAAGAGCCTGGACACCATCTACGGCGGTGCCGAAGTGCTCGCCAACCGCCTCCGGGCGATGACCGGCGGCAAGTTCGACGTGCAGGTCTTCGCCGCCGGCGAGATCGCGCCCGGCGGACAAGCGCTGGACGTGACGCAGAACGGCACGGTCGAATGCTGCCATACCTGCTCCTATTACTACGTCGGCAAGGACAAGACCTTCGGCTTCGGCACCTCGGTGCCCTTCGGCATGAACGCGCGCCAGATGAATGCGTGGATCTACTACGGCGGTGGCCAGAAGCTGCTCGACGACTTCTACGGCAACTACAACATCATCTCCTTCGCCGGCGGCAACACCGGCGTGCAGATGGGCGGCTGGTTCCGCAAGGAGATCAGGACGCTCGCCGATTGCAAGGGTGTCAAGATGCGCATCGCCGGCCTTGGCGGCAACGTGTTCGGCGCGCTCGGCATGGTGACGCAGCAGATCCCGGGTTCGGACATCTACCCGGCCCTGGAAAAGGGCACCATCGACGCCGCCGAGTGGGTCGGCCCCTACGACGACGAGAAGCTCGGCTTCTTCAAGGTCGCCAAGAACTACTACTTCCCCGGCTGGTGGGAGCCGGGTCCCATCATCCACTTCTTCGTGAACAAGGATGCCTGGGCCAAGCTGCCGAAGGAATACCAGGAGGCCTTCCAGGCCGCCGCCTACGAGGCCAACGTGACGATGATGGCCGAATACGACCACAAGAATCCGGCGGCCCTGCGCCGCCTGGTCGGCCAGGGCGTGAAGCTCAAGAAGTATTCCAAGGAGATTCTCGCCGCCGCCTACAAGGCCGCCGTCAATCTTTACAATGACGAGTCCGGCAAGAACCCGGCCTTCAAGAAGATCTACACCGAGTATCTCAAGTACCAGAAGGTGCAGAACCAGTGGTTCAACGTCGCCGAGCTCGGCATGGACGAGTTCCTGCAGAAGAACATCCGCTGAACATCGTCCGGCCCGACGAAAAATCCCCGCCTTGGCGGGGATTTTTTTGTCGCGGGCGGCGTGTCGCCGCCACTGACTTTCCCCGCGGCTACTTTTTCTCCTGGTTATCCTCTTGCAACGACTTGGTGATCGCGTCGCCATCGTCGTTCTCGCCGGCATCGGCTTCCCCGTCGGCATCTTCGGTCTCTTCGGCCCCATCGGCCTTATCGTCCGCGGAGCGGTCCCCGGCGGCATCTTCCTCCAGCATCTGCTGAATATCGATCATCTGGCCCTGCTGCTCCATCTGCGCATCGGTCAATTGCGGATCGTGCCCGACCAGTTGCGGGAAGGCGATCACCAGGCCGACCATGATGATCTGGATGACGACGAAGGGAGTCGCTCCCCAGTAAATCTGGCCGGTGGTGACCGGCTCGGTCGTCTTGCCGGTCACGTGGTCCTTGTAGGGCAGGGTCGGCGCCACCGAGCGCAGATAGAACAGCGCGAAGCCGAAGGGCGGGTGCATGAAGGAGGTCTGCATGTTCACCGCCATCAGGATGCCGAACCAGATCAGGTCGATGCCCAGCGCCTCGGCCGCCGGCGCCAGCAGCGGCAGCACGATGAAGGCCAGCTCGAAGAAGTCGAGGAAGAA
>CAZRRI010000052.1:0-13800 GCA_964602565.1 uncultured Rhodocyclaceae bacterium
CCTTGGCGAGGATGCGCGCGATGGTCGTCTTGCCGACGCCGCGCGTGCCGGTGAACAGATACGCGTGATGCAAGCGCTGCTGCTCGAGCGCGTGCGTCAGCGCCCGCACGACGTGCTCCTGCCCCACCAGCGTGGCAAAGGACTTCGGGCGCCACTTGCGGGCCAGGACCTGATAGCTCATTCGCGTAGTTTAACAAAGCGAACGGGGCGCCCCATCCCGGGACGCCCCGCTCCGCCGAACGTTGGTAACTCAGTTATTGGCGGGCGGCGCCGGCGGCATGCCGCGTGCCGGCCCCATGGGCCCCATGCCGCCCATTCCACCCATGCCACCCATGCCTTGCATCGGTCCGCGACGCCCATGCATGCGCCCCGCTCCGCCCATCCTCGCCGCATGGATATCGGCGACCCGCTTCTGGTCGGCCGACAGGCTGTCGTACATCTGCTTGAAGGCGCCCTGCACCGACTCCATGGCCGCCAGGCGCTGCTTCATGGCCTCGGTCATGCGCGCCATGCGCTCGGGCGCGGCGAGGCTCAGATCCCGGGCGTTGTCGCGCATCGCCTGCATGCCCTTGCCCGCCTCGGCCTTGGCTTTCTCGGCGAACGCCTGCCACAGCGGCTCTTGCTGCGCCGTCAGCTTGAGATCGGCCTTCAGCCGGCCCAGGTACTGTTCGGCGCGCGCGCCCGGATCGGCTTTCATCCCGCGCATGCCGCCCATCATGCCCATGGGACCGTCGCAGTAGCCGCCGCCGGGCTGCGCCACCGCCCATGATCCGAGCCCCGCCAGACCGACGGCCGCCATGGCGAGGATGATTTTCTTGCTCGATTTCATTGCGCTCTCCTGTTGAGTTGATGCCTTGATGGCGTGCTCATTTCAGCGCTGGAAAGTAAGCCGGATGTTTCCCCGGGCTCCGCGTTTGTAAGCGGATGTTGCCACGGCGAAGTTTCATCGGCCGGTGAAACGAAATGAAGAGAAAGGGTGGCGAGCCTGACCCCCGGCACTTGAGGACATCGGCTGTGGCTGCTTCCTTCCGGACCTGACCAGATTCACCGCGCCACAATGCGGGGAGACCCGCCACGCGGCATTGTAACGCCGCATCGCCGACCTCGGGCCACCTAAAGTCGATTAAACCGAAACGAAGGCGGTCGGCATGTAAGGCGTTCTGCCCTACCCCAGGAGGAAGTCCCGGACGATGCGGATCTGGTCGGCATGCATCAGCATCGGGGCGTGGCCGACGCCGGGGATTTCGGCGACCCGCGCCCTCGGACCCCGCTCGGCCATTTGCCGCGCGGTTTCGGCGGTCAGCAAGTCGGATTGGACGCCCCGCACCAGCAGCGTCGGACAGCGAATCGCCTCGTAGAGCGGCCACAATTCGATATCCTTGCCCTCGCCCATCGCCGCCCGGAAGGGCTCGGCGATACCGGGATCGTAGGCCATCTCCCAGGCGCCGTCGGCCGCCTGCCGCAGCGCGTGCACGGTCAAGTGGCGCCATTCGGCATCGCTCAAGGCGCCGAAGGGTGCGGAAACCACGCGCAGGAATGCCTCGGCCTGCTCGACGGAGGCGAAGCGCGGCGCCTTGCCGACGTATTCGCCGATGCGCGCGATCGATGCCACCGTGATGACCGGGCCGACGTCGTTGAGCACCAGCCGGGAAACCGGCGTGTCCGGCTGGGCGGCGAGCGCCATGCCGATCAGCCCGCCCATCGAGGTGCCGAGCCAGTGCACCGTATCGGCATCGGCCCGGGCCAGCAGCGTCACCATGTCGGCGCAGTATTGGGGAATGGCGTAATGGGCCTTGTCGCGCAGCCAGGCGCTCCTGCCGCGGCCGACGACATCGGGGCAGACGACCCGGTATTCGCCGGCCAGCGCCTGTGCGAGAAAATCGAAATCGCGGCCGCAGCGTGTCAGCCCATGCACGCAGACCAGCACCCTGCGGTTCGCGGGGTCGCCCCATTCGACATAGGCCATGTCGTGCAGCCCCGCCGGGCTCAGGCATTGAACGGTTCTCTGGCGCATGTCCATTGCATCGCTCCTTTTTTGCGTCGCTCCTTCTCGAACAAGTCTATCAGCGGCCATGCCAGTAGCGGCGGCGCTCCCGCCGCTCGGCGGTGACCGAGATGTCGTCCCGGCCGAAGCGCAGGGTCAGCGCCCCCTCGGCGTCCGTGCGGCGTATCGCCACGCCTGACTTTTGCAGCCGCTCGACCACTTCCGGCGCCGGATGACCGAAGCGGTTGCGGTAGCCGGCCGACACCAAAGTCAGCCGTGGCGACACGCCAGCCAGGAATTCCGCGGACGAGGAGCTCCGACTGCCATGGTGCGGCGGCAGCAGCACGTCGGCGGCCAGCCAGTCGCCGTGCCGCCCCAGCAGCGCCGCCTCCTCCTTCGCCTCGATGTCGCCGGTCAGCAGCAGCGCGCCGCCGGGCGCCGACACCTTCAACACGCAGGAAAGCGCATTGCTCTTGCGCGCCGAGGCGTAATCCGCCTCGACCGGATGCAGCATCTCGAAGCGGACGCCGTCCCATTCCCAGGCCTCGCCATCCGCGCAGCGGCGGTGCGGCAAGGGCGTGGCCGCGAGCGGATGCGTCCGCGGCACCGAACTCAGCAGCAGGCCGGTCGGCACGGCATCGAGCACCGCCCCCGCGCCACCCTCGTGGTCCTTGTCCTGATGGCTCACCACCAACGCATCGAGCCTGCGAACGCCGATCGCGCGCAGAAAGGGAACAATGATGCGGTTCCCGCTGTCGGCATCGGCGGAAAATGCCGGGCCCGTGTCGTAGAGCAGGTCATGGCCTGCCGTCTGCACGTGCACCGCGAGGCCCTGGCCGACGTCGAGCATGCGCACGACAAGTTCACCCGGCGCCGGCCGTTCCACCGGCATCGTCACCAGCGGCACCAGCGCGACAGCGCCGACCCAGCGCGCCGGAAAGCCGCGCGGCAACAGCAGCCAGCCGACGCCCGCCAGGCCCAGGGCCACCGCCCAGGCCGGCGGCGCCTGCTGCTGCCAGACCGCCCAGCCGGAACTGGAAAGCCAGTGCAGCAACCTCATCAGCCATTCCGTGAGCCAATGCGCGAGCCAGAGCACGGGCTCGCCAAGAGGCAGGGACCCGATCAGTGCGAGCGGTGTGACAAGCAGGCTCACGACCGGGATTGCGATGGCGTTGGCGATGGGCGACACCAGCGAGAATTGCTGGAACAAGGCGAGCAGCGCGGGAACCATGCCGATGGTCACCGCCCACTGCGCCCGGCCCCAATGCGCCAGCCAATGCCCTTCGCCCAGCCGCCCGGCGCCGACGTAGAACAGCAGGCCCACGGCACCGAACGAGAGCCAGAAACCGGCGGCCAGCACCGCCCACGGATCGAGCAGCAACACCAGCAGCAAGGCCAGCGCCAGCACCCGGCTGACGGCCGTCGTGCGGCCGGACCACAGCGCCAGCGCCACCACCGCCAGCATGTAGAGCGTCCGTTGCGCCGGCACCGCGAAGCCGGCCAGCAGGCAGTAGATCAACGCGGCGAGAAAGCCCGCCGCGGCCGCCGCCTTCTGCGCCGGCAGCCGCAACATGAGCCAGGACGAGCGACGCCATGCCAGGCCGGCCAGCCATGCCGCCAGTCCCGCGATCATGGTGACATGGAGCCCCGAGACGCTCAGCAAATGCGTGACGCCGGTGCGCGCGAACATCCGCCAAAGCTCCGGCTCGATGGCCCGCTGGTCGCCGATCGCCAGCGCCGTCAGCACGCCCGCGTAGGGCGCGTCGCCGAGCGCGCTCTGGAAATGGCCGCGGACATTCTGGCGCCAGCGTTCGATCAGATAGCCCGGCGTTGCGACGAGACCGGCCAGCCGCTGGTTGCCGTCGGCCTTGCGCACATAGCCTGTCGCCCGTATGCCGCGCTCGAACAGCCAAGCCTCCCAATCGAAGCCGTGCGGATTCATGTTGCCGTGCGGCCGCTTGAGACGCACCGTCAGCCGCCAGCGCTCGCCGGCGCGGATGGCCGGCAGAAAATGGAACTCGTCATCGTCCTGCGGCCGCCAGCCACGGTACCAGGCGAGCGAGATGCGCGAGGGCACGACGAGGCTCGAATGCTCGACGTCGAAGTCGAAGCGCACGCCGTTCTCGAAGCGCTGCGGCAAGCCGGCGACGACGCCGACGATCTCGACATCCCGTCCTTCGTTGGCGGAAGGCAGTTCATCGGCGAGCCGATGCGTCGCCCATCCGCCAGCCCAGCAGAAGCCGATCAGCGCGGCGCCGGGAATCGCCAGCAGCGGCCGGCGCCACGCCCCGGCGAAAAACGCCGCGCCGAGGACGCCAGCGCCGGCGAGCAGCACGGCGCCGGGCAGCTCGGGCTGGAATTGCAGCGCGAGGATGCCGGCGGCGAAGGCAAGGATGGCGAGGCGCATGGCGAGGGCGATTAGAGCAGAAGCCGGTAGAATTCCCCAATGCGCAAGCGCTTGCGGAAACTCCTGCCGAACCACGACGCCGTCCGCAACAGTCGCTGGCTGGCCCCGTTCGAATCGACACTGCTCCACCCCCGTCTCTGGCACCTCAACCGCCATTCGGCGGCGGGCGCCGTCGCCACCGGCCTGTTCTGCGGCCTGATTCCCGGACCCTTCCAGATGCTCGGCGCGGCGATCGGCGCCGTGATCTTCAAGGTCAATCTGCCGCTGGCCCTGTTCTCCACGCTCTACACCAATCCGGTGACCATCGTGCCGCTCTATGTCGTCGCCTTCGCCATGGGCAAGTTCGCGCTGGGGCTGTTCGGCCTGTCGGACGGCGCCATGTTCGTCGCGCCGCCGGAATACGGCGCCGCCGGCCTCGTCGCCTGGATCGAGGAACTGGGCGCCTGGATGGTCGAACTCGGCGAGCCGCTGATCGTCGGCCTGCTGCTGCTGGCCTCGACGCTCGCCGTCACGGGCTATCTGGCGACCCGCTTCGCCTACCGAATCCATCTTGTCCGCGCCTGGCGGCACCGCGCCGCCCGCCGCCATCCGCCGAGGAATTCCCCATGATGCCGCCCTACTGCCTGGTCAAGCCCTTCGTCTTCGCCCTCGACCCGGAAACCGCCCACGATCTGACGCTCGCGGGGCTCGCCACCCTGCAAAAGACCGGCGTGCTGCCCGCCTACCGGCCGCCGCGCGCCGCGCCGGTGAAGGTCATGGGGCTGGACTTTCCCAACCGCGTCGGCCTCGCCGCCGGGCTGGACAAGAACGGCGAAGTGATCGACGCGCTGGCCACCTGGGGCTTCGGCTTCATCGAGATCGGCACCGTCACGCCGCGCCCGCAGCCCGGCAATCCGCGCCCGCGGCTGTTCCGGCTGCCGGCGGCGCAAGGCATCATCAACCGCATGGGCTTCAACAACCGCGGCGTCGATGCCCTCGTCGCCAACGTCCGGGCCGCCAGGTACAAGGGCATCCTCGGCATCAACATCGGCAAGAATTTCGATACGCCGATCGAGAAGGCCGCCGACGACTACCTCGCCTGCCTGGACAAGGTCTATCCGCACGCCGGCTACGTCACGGTCAATATTTCCAGCCCGAACACCAAGAACCTGCGCCAGTTGCAGGGCGAATCCGAACTCGACGCCCTGCTCGGGGCGCTCAAGGCCCGGCAGCTCGAACTGGCCCAGCAGCACGGCCGCCACGTGCCCATGGCGCTGAAGATCGCGCCCGACCTCGACGAGGCGCAGATCGTCAATATCGCCGATGCGCTGCGCCGCCACCGCATCGACGGCGTCATCGCCACCAATACGACGCTGTCCAGGGAGGGCGTCGAGCACCTGAAACACGGCGACGAGGCGGGCGGGCTGTCCGGCGCGCCGCTGTTCGAGCGCTCGACCGGCGTGCTGCGACGGCTGACTTTGGCGCTGGCGGGAGAACTGCCCGTGATCGCCGCCGGCGGCATCGTCGACGGCGGGAAGGCGAAGGCGAAGCTCGATGCCGGCGCGGCGCTGGTGCAGATCTATTCGGGCATCGTGTTCAAGGGCCCCGGGCTGGTCGGCGAATGCATCGGCGCCACCGCCGGCCACGGCAAATAGGCGCGAGCAATTCATGGTTGTCTAATAAACCGCCAACGGCGATAATCCGCAACCGCCGTCCGGTCGGCGCCCGCTGACTGGAGGCTCAATCGCATATGGCCAGCTATCTTTTCATCGTTCTCGGCGCGGCGCTCGTCAATAACGTCGTGTTCGTCCGCATCCTCGGACTGTGCCCGTTCATGGGCGTCTCCAAGAAACTCGAGACCGCCATCGGCATGGGCTTCGCCACGACCTTCGTGCTGACGCTGGCCAGCGGCACCAGCTACTTCATCGACACCTGGCTGCTGGCGCCCTACGACCTGATCTACCTGCGCACGCTGGCTTTCATCGTCACCATCGCCTCCATCGTCCAGCTGACCGAACTGATCATCGAAAAGACCAGCCCCTTGCTGCATCAGGTGCTGGGTATCTACCTGCCCCTGATCACCACCAACTGCGCGGTGCTCGGCGTGCCGCTGCTCAACATCGGCATGCGCCACGACATGCTCGAATCGATGGTGTTCGGCCTCGGCGCGGCGGCGGGCTTCACGCTGGCCCTCGTTCTCTTCGCCGGCATCCGCGAGCGCCTGGAAGGCGCCGACGTGCCGGTGCATTTTCGCGGCACCGCGATCGCCATGATCACGGCCGGCATCATGAGCCTGGCTTTCCTGGGCTTCGCCGGCCTGGACAAGTACAAGTGATCACCGCCCTGCTCGTCATGGCGCTGGGCGCCGTGCTGCTCGGCGCGGCGCTCGGCTATGCCGCGGTCCGCTTCCGCGTCGAGGGCGATCCGCTGGTCGAGAAGATCGACGGCATCCTGCCCCAGACCCAGTGCGGCCAGTGCGGCTACCCCGGCTGCCGCCCCTATGCCCAGGCCATCGCCAACGGCGACGCCGACATCAACTGCTGCCCGCCGGGCGGCGAGGAAGGCATCCGCAAGCTGGCCGACCTGCTCGGCCGCGAGTTCAAGCCGCTGTCCGGCGAGCATGGCATCGAGAAGCCGAAGAGCGTCGCCGTCATCGACGAAAACGTCTGCATCGGCTGCACGCTCTGCCTGCAAGCCTGCCCGGTCGATGCCATCGTCGGCGCCGCCAAGCAGATGCACACGGTCATCGCGCCGCAATGCACCGGCTGCGAACTGTGCGTGGCGCCCTGCCCGGTCGACTGCATCGCCATGGTGCCGATCGCGGAAACCATGGACAACTGGAAATGGAAGTACCCCGTGATCGAAATCAGGAAGGCGGCATGATGCGCCAACTGTTCGGCTTCCGGGGCGGCGTCAAGCCCGACAGCCACAAGAACGAATCGACCCGGCTGCCCGTGGCCAAGGCGCCCCTGCCGCCGTTGCTGACCGTGCCCCTGCGCCAGAATGCCGGGGTCTCGCCGCGCGTCACGGTCAAGGCCGGCGACCATGTCCTGAAGGGGCAGATGATCGCCGCGCCGGAAGACGGCCTGTCGGTGGCCCTGCACGCGCCGACCTCCGGCCATGTCCGCGCCATCGAGGCGCGCGCCATCGCCCATCCGTCGGGACTCACGGGCACCTGCGTCATCATCGAGCCGGACGGCGCCGAGCGCTGGGTGGAACTCGAACCCCTGGATGCCGGGCAGGCGTCGCCGGAGCAGTTGCGCCGCCGCCTGCGCGAATCCGGGCTGGTGGGCATGGGCGGCGCCGCCTTTCCCAGTTACGTCAAGGCGGCCGGCACGGGCATCGCCACCCTGATCATCAACGGCGCCGAGTGCGAACCCTGGATCACCTGCGACGACATGCTGATGCGCACGCGCGGCGAGGACATCGCGGGCGGCGCGATTCTGCTGCGCGAGCTGGTCGGCGCCAGGAAGGTGCTGATCGGCATCGAGGACAACAAACCGGAAGCCATCGCGGCCATGCGGGCGGCCGCCGCCAGCGCCGGCTCGGGACTGGAAGTGGTCGCGGTGCCGACCCGCTATCCCGCCGGTGGCGAGAAGCAGCTGATTCGCGCGCTCACCGGCATCGAGGTTCCCTACGGCAAGCTGCCCTCGCACTTCGGCGTGCAGTGCTTCAACGTCGGCACCGCGGCGGCCGCCCACCGCGCGGTCAGCCGTGGCGAGCCGCTGATCTCGCGCCTGGTGACGCTGACCGGCAATGTCGCCGAGCCGCGCAACCACGAAGTCGCGATCGGCACGCCGGTGAACGAATTGATCGCCCTGGCCCGCCCGAAGGCGGACACCGACCGCTACCTGATGGGCGGACCGATGATGGGGTTCGCGCTGCCCGATCTGGCGGTGCCGGTGGCCAAGGCGACCAACTGCATCATCGCCGCCAGCCCGGCGCTGTTTCCGGCGCCCGCGCCGGAAATGCCCTGCATCCGCTGCGGCGCCTGCGCCCAGGCCTGCCCCGCCGAGCTGGCGCCTTACGAGCTGTACTGGTTCGCCCGCTCGCAAAACCTCGGCAAGTGCCAGGAGTATCACCTGTTCGACTGCATCGAGTGCGGCTGCTGTGCCTTCGTCTGCCCGTCGCGCATCCGCCTGGTCGATTATTACCGCTACGCCAAGTCGGCGATCCGCGCGCGCGAAAAGGACAAACTGGCGGCCGACCACGCGCGCGAACGCTATGAATTCCGTCTCGCCCGCGAGGAGCGCGAAAAACAGGAAAAAGCCGCCAAGCTCGCCGCCAAGGCCGCGGAAACCAAGGCCAAGCTGGCGCAGGCGCCGGCCAGTGGCGAAAGCGCTCCGGCGGGCGAGGGCGACGCCAAGAAGGCCCTGATCGAAGCCGCGATGGCCAAGGCCCGCGAACAGGCGGCGCCCGCCCTGAACACCGACGTGCAAAAGATGACGGCGGAGCAGCAGGCGCAGGTCGCGGCAGCCGAGGCGCGCCACGCCGCCGCCGCGACTGCCGCGACCGCCGAAACCGCCGCCGTCGCCAAGGACGCCTGACGCCGTGTTGAATTCCCCCTACATCACCAAGCCCGCGAGCGTCAGCGCCGTCATGTTCAAGGTGCTGGCCGCGCTGCTGCCCGGCATCGCGGCCTACGTCTGGTTCTTCGGCGCCGGCATCCTGTTGCAGATCGCCCTGGCCAGCGTCACCGCCCTGGCGGCCGAGGCCGCCGTGCTGGCGATGCGCGGCAAGCCGGTCGCCCTGTTCCTGAAGGACGGCAGCGCGCTGGTGACGGCCTGGCTGATCGCCCTCACCTTTCCCTCCATCGCGCCCTGGTGGCTGACCGTGCTCGGCGTCCTGGTGGCCATCGTGGTGGCCAAGCACCTCTACGGCGGCCTCGGGCAGAACCCCTTCAACCCGGCCATGGTCGCGTTCTGCGTCATGATCGTCGCCTATCCGCAGCTGATGTCGCAATGGCCGGCGGCGGGCTTCACCGACTTCGCCGCCGAGTTCCAGGCCATCTTCGGCGCCGACCGCCATCTCGACGCCATCGTCATGGCGACGCCGCTCGACGCCCTGCGCACCGTGCTGCGCCTTCCGGAAACGGTGGCCACGGTCGAGGGCGTCCTCGGCAGCAACGCCACGTTCGGCAACATCGGCGGCCGGGGCTGGGAATGGGTGGCGCTCGGCTATCTGGCCGGCGGGCTCTGGCTGATCCAGCAGGGCGTGATTTCCTGGCGCGTGCCGACCGCCTTCCTGGCCATGCTCGGCCTGGTCTCCGGCCTGTTCGCCTTCGTCGATGCCGCGCAATACGCCGGCCCCAGCTTCCACTTGTTCACCGGCGGCGCCATGCTCGGCGCCTTCTTCATCGCCACCGATCCGGTATCCGGCGCCACCACGGCGCGGGGGCAGCTCATCTTCGCCGCCGGCATCGCGCTGCTGACCTGGATCATCCGCACCTTCGGCGCCTATCCCGACGGCATCGCCTTCGCGACGCTGCTGATGAACATCTGCGTGCCGCTGATCGACATGGGCACGCAGCGGCCGGTGTTCGGCCGCAAGAAGGGCGGGACCACCGACACCCGACAGCCATGAGCGATCCCCAGGACAGCCCGCCTCTCGCCGACACGCCGCCCGCACCCGGCGAAGCGCCCCGCGAACCGGGCGCGGTGAAGGTTTCGCTGCGCACGGCAACGGTGTTGCTGCTGTTCACCATCGTCTTCACCGCGCTGATGGCCTACACCCACGACGCGACCAAGCCGATCCTCGACGCCAGCGCCCAGGCGCAAAAGCTCAAGCTGATCGGGGAAGTCCTGCCGCCCGGGCTTTACGACAACGACCTGCTCGCCGATACCGTGATGCTGCCGGCCACGCCGGCCCTCGGACTGGAGGAGCCCAGCCCGGCCTACCGCGCCCGCAAGGGCGGCGAGCCCGTCGCCCTCGTGTTCGAGGCGGGCGCCAACGACGGCTATTCGGGCCGGATCGGCCTGGTGCTGGCGGTGCTGGCCGACGGCCGCCTGCGCGCCGTGCGCGTCTCGCAACACAAGGAAACGCCGGGGCTGGGCGATTACATCGATCCGAAGAAGGACAAGAACAAGGCCCAGCCGTGGATCGACCAGTTCAATGGCCATGGCTACGACCTGGCGCTGGGCGGACATTGGAAGGTGAAGAAGGACGGCGGCCGGTTCGACGCCCGCGCCGGCGCCACCATTTCGGCGCGCGCCGTCACCAATGCCTCGGGCAAGGCCCTGGTCTGGGTCGCCGAGCGGCGCACGGCGCTGTTCGATCTGCCGGCCGGCGCCACGTTACAGGAGAAAGCGCCATGAACGCCTATCGCGAAATCACCCACAACGGCCTGTGGAAGCAGAATGCGGTGCTCGGCCAGATGCTCGGCCTGTGCTCGCTGCTGGCCATCAGCAACACCGCCGTCAACGCGATCAGCCTGGGGCTCGCCACCATCCTGGTCATGGGCATGGCCAGCCTGATCGTCTCGACGCTGCGCGGGCTCATCCCCTATGAGATCCGCATTCCGGTCTTCATCCTGATCATCGCCGCGCTGGTGACCGTGGTGGACATGACCATGAACGCCTGGCTGCACGAGTTGTACCTGGTGCTGGGCATCTTCATTCCGCTGATCGTCGTCAACTGCATCGTGCTCGCCCGGGTCGAGGCCTTCGCCGCCAAGAATCCGCCCGGCGCCGCCGCCTTCGACGGCGTGATGATGGGGATCGGCTTCGTCTGGGTCATCGGCCTGCTCGGCGCCATCCGCGAGTTCGTCGGCCAGGGCACGCTCTTCTCCGGCATCGACATGGTGATTCCCGGCCTCAGTGCCATCCAGGTTCTGCCGGAGGATTATCCGGGCTTCCTGATCGCCATCCTGCCGCCGGGCGCGTTCTTCGTGCTCGGCCTGATGATCGCCGGGCGCAACTGGCTCGATGCCCGCGCCAACGAGCGCGCGCGGCAACGCCTGCTGCTCGCCGGGCAGTCGTCGCGCGCCTGATCGGCGGCGGGCGGGACGGCTACAATGCCGTCATGATCACGCCCATCCTGCGCAGCCCCGCCCTGCGCGCCGTCGAGACACGCCACGCCGGCGCCGAGCCGCCCTTGATGGCGCGCGCCGGCGCCGCCCTGGCCGCCGAAATCGCGCGCTCGCTGCCCGATGCCGAAGCGCCGCTGCTGATCGTCGCCGGCCCCGGCAACAATGGCGGCGACGCGCTGGTGGCGGCGCGCCTGCTGATGGAACGAGGCGTGGCCCCGGCGGTTGTCCTCGCCGGCGATCCCCTGCGCCTGCCGCCCGACGCCCGGGCGGCGCTGGATGCCTGGCGGGCCGTCGGCGGCGAGATCCTGGACGAGATTCCGGAGCGCCGCTGGGCGCTCGCGGTGGACGGCCTGTTCGGCATCGGCCTGACCCGGCCGGTCGAGGGCCGGGCCGCCGAACTGATCGACCGCATCAACCGGCTGGGCTGCCCCATCCTGGCGGTCGACGTGCCCAGCGGGCTATGCGCCGACACCGGCCGCGTGCTCGGCGTCGCGGTCGGCGCCTCGCGAACACTGACTTTCATCGCCGGCAAGCCCGGCCTGTACACGCTGGACGGCCCCGATCATTGCGGCGAGGTCGGCATCGACACGCTCGGCCTCGCCATCGACGATCCCGAAGGATGCCTGATCGCCCCGGCGCTGTTCCAGACGCACTTGCGGCCGCGGCCGCGCAACAGCCACAAGGGCAGCTTCGGCAGCGCCGGCATCGTCGGCGGCGCGCCCGGCATGGCCGGCGCCGCCTTGCTGGCCGCACGGGCGGCGCTCGGGCTCGGCGCCGGCAGGGTGTACGTCGGCATGATCGAGGCATTGCCGGTCGACCCCATGCAGCCGGAATTGATGCTGCGCACGCCCGGCGACACGCTCGGCCTGGCGACGGCGCTGGCCGTCGGCCCCGGCTTGGGCGACTCCGCCCAGGCGCTCGCGCAACTGCGCCATGCGATCGCCGCACCGCTGCCGCTGGTGCTGGACGCCGACGCGCTGAACCTGCTGGCCGCGCATCCCGTGCTCTTCGCCAAAGTCAGCCGTCGCGGCACGCCGACCATATTGACGCCCCACCCGGCCGAAGCCGCGCGCCTGCTCGGAACGAGCACCGAGGCCGTGCAGGCGGACCGTGTCGCCGCCGCGCTGGCCCTGGCCGGGCGCAGCCAGGCCCTGGTGGCGCTCAAGGGCTGCGGCACCATCGTCGCGCGGCCCGATGGCCGCTGGCACGTCAATGCCTCGGGCAACCCCGGCCTCGCCACCGCCGGCAGCGGCGACGTGCTCGCCGGCATGATCGCCGCCCTGCTGGCGCAGGCATGGCCGGCCGAGGCGGCGCTGCTGGCCGCGGTCCATCTCCATGGCCGCGCGGCGGACGACTTGGCCGCCGCCGGAACGGGGCCGGTCGGCCTGAACGCCGGCGAGATCATCGGCGCCGCGCGCGCGCACCTGAACCGCTGGATCGCCGCTGAAACCTCGCTGGATCACTCTGAAGGGAAATGAACATGGACTTTGCCTTGCGCCTGACCGCGGAAATCGACCGCAATGTCGCCGCCGCGCTGATCGAGGACATCGGCACCGGCGATCTCACCGCCATGCTGACACCGGGCGGGCGCCAATCGTCCGGCAGCGTCATCAGCCGGCAGGATGCGGTACTGGCCGGGCAGGCCTGGTTCGACGCCTGCTTCCAGCAACTCGATCCCGACGTGGAGATTGCCTGGCAGGCCAAGGACGGCCAGCACATCGCGGCGGGACAAACACTCTGCGAAATCCAGGCGCCGACGCGCGCATTGCTGACCGCCGAACGCGCCGCGCTCAACTTCCTGCAACTGCTGTCGGGCATCGCGACGACGACGCGCCGCTATGTCGACGCGGTGGCCGGCACCGGCGCCCGCATCGTCGATACGCGCAAGACCCTTCCCGGCCTGCGTCTGGCGCAAAAGTACGCCGTGCGCTGCGGCGGCGGCGCCAACCACCGCCTCGGTCTCTATGACGGAATCCTGATCAAGGAAAATCACATCCTGGCCGCCGGCGGCATTCCCCGGGCGCTGGCGCAGGCGCGCCGGCTCGCCGGCGAGGGCGTGTTCATCCAGATCGATGTCGAAACCCTGGATCAGCTCGGCGAGGCGATCGAGCACGGCGCCACCATGATCCTGCTCCACGGCATGGATCTCGCGCAAATGCGCGAGGCCGTGGCCATCGCCGCGGGACGCGCCGAACTGGAAGCCGCCGGCGGCATCCGGCTACAGACGGTGCGCGCCATCGCCGAAACCGGCGTTCACCGGATATCGATCGGCGGCCTGACCAAGGACGTGCGCGCCATCGATCTGGCCTTGCGGCACACCGAACAGTAGTCAAAGTGCGTACAATCTGCGCCACGCACGGAGAGGTGGATGAGTGGTTTAAGTCGCACGCCTGGAAAGCGTGT
>CAZRRI010000053.1:0-13437 GCA_964602565.1 uncultured Rhodocyclaceae bacterium
GGGTGAAGGGCACCATCCGCGCCATGTGGTACGGCACGGTCACCCGCGCCTGGGCCAAGCAGCACCACCGCGCCTGGTACAAGCAGGTGACGGGGAAGTCCTGACGACGTGTTAACCTGCACGGCCCGCGAGTTCCGCGGGCCGTTTTCGTTTTCGAGCCCATGAGCGCCACCACCGACGCCTCCATCATTCCCGTCAAGTCGTCGCGCGAACCGCCGGCGATCCTCATGCCGCCGGCCGATGTCTTCGCCGCCCGCGCCACGCGCTTCGAGCAGCTGGCCGACGGCCACGCGCTCGGCGACTGGCTGCGCTTCCTCGGCGCGATCTCGCGCGCCCAGCACGACGCGCTGCAAGCCCTGCCCGATCTTTCACCGCCCGATGCCGCCGCGCTGGCTTTCGCGCGCGAACACCGCATGCCGCCGCTGCCGGCGCAGTCGTGGCGGCGGGATGCCGCCTGGCACGGCATGCTCCGGCATATCGCCGCCGCCGTCCTGCCCGCAGCGCCCGAACCCGCGCGCGCCGACATCGCGCGCATCGCCACGCTGCCCGCCGATCACATCGAGGCGCTGGCCGAGCGCGTGCTGCACACCGAACTCTACGGCGACGACGCGGCCCTGCTGCCCTACGTCGCCGCCACGCTGCAAGTGCTCTGGACGGGGCTGGCGCGGAAAGTCAGCCATGGCGTCACGCCGCTCGACGTGCCCGGCGTCTGCCCCTGCTGCGGCTTCCTGCCGGTCGCCAGCATCGTCAAGACGGTGGGCGAAATCGCCAACCTGCGCTACCTGCACTGCGCGCTGTGCAATACCGAATGGAACCTCGTGCGCGTGAAGTGCGCCGCCTGCGACGGCACCGAGGGCATCGCCTATCACGAGCTGCAAGGCGGGGCGGCCGGTCAGCCCGGCGCCGCAAGTGGCGTTCGGGCGGAAACCTGCGACAACTGCAAGAGCTACCTGAAGATCATCCATACCGACAAGGGCGGCGTCGACCCGGTCGCCGACGACCTCGCCACGCTGGCGCTCGACATCCTCGTCGACGAAGCCGGCTATTCGCGCGCCGGCCCGAACCTGCTGTTCGTTCCCGGCGGCTGAACGGCCGCGACAGGACGGGCCGGGGCCAATTCGTGCCCGTTTCGTGGCACCATCGCCTTTCCCCAATGCACAAGGAGAACCTCGATGAAACGACTGTTTGCGCTGGCGCTGTTCGTGCTGGCGGTTCTGGCCCTGCCCGCCCGGGCGGACCACCTGGACGGCATCGTGCCGCTGACGAAGGACGACATCGCCGCCGTCGGCCAGCTGAAGGAGATGCCGGACCGCCACGTCCTGCTGTACTTCGGCGACCACGCCAACTGAGGGGCTTGCCGCTACACCGTGCGTGTGCTCAGCGAACCCGAAGTGAAGGCGCGGTACTTCAAGAATTACGTCGGCGCCCATGCCGATTTCGGCGAACTGGAACTCGACGACCGCGATCCTCGTCATTCCATGATCGCGCGCCATAACCCGCGCAAGCTGCGGCCGGTGCTGATCTTTCTCGACGCCCAGGGCAAGGAGGTGGCCCGGCATCATGGCGGCCTGAAGACGAAGGAAGACGCGCTGCTGCTCGACCGCTACGTCACCGAGAAACACTACCTGAAAACCGACTTCAAGACTTTCCGCGCCGCCGCCGGCTAGATTTCGAGCCGGCCGCCGCGTTTTTGCCCAGCCCTTTCCGTCGAGGAGACTCACTGCATGCCTTCGCTGTTCGATCCCATCCAGGTCGGCGACATTCCGCTGACCAATCGCGTCGTCATGGCGCCGCTGACCCGCAACCGTGCCATCGAGGACTGCGAGCCGGGACCGATGACCGTCGTCTACTACCGCCAGCGCGCCACCGCCGGCCTGATCATCGCCGAGGCCAGCCAGATCAGCCCGATGGCCCAGGGCTACCTCGATTCGCCCGGGATTCATACCGCCGGGCAGGTCGCGGCATGGCGGCGGGTGACCGACGCGGTGCATGCCGAAGGCGGCCGCATCGTCCTCCAGCTCTGGCACGTCGGCCGCATCTCGCACGCTTCCCTGCTGCCGGGCGGCGCGGCGCCGGTGTCGTCATCGTCGCGTCCGTCGAACGCCCGGACCTTCACCCGCGACGGCTTCGTTCCCGTGTCGCCGGCGCGGGCCCTGCGCGACGACGAAATCCCCGGCCTGATCGACGATTACCGCCGCGCCGCCCGCAACGCGATGGACGCCGGCTTCGACGGCGTCGAGGTGCACGCGGCGAACGCCTACCTGCTCGACCAGTTCCTGCGCGACAGCGTGAACGACCGCACCGGACCTTATGGCGGCAGCATCGCCAACCGCGCCCGCCTGCTGGGCGAAGTGATACAGGCGGTGGCGAAGGAAATCGGCGCCGGCCGCACCGGCGTGCGGCTGAGTCCGATGACCACCTCCGGCGACACCTGCGCCCGCGACAGCGATCCGCAGGCGCTCCACAACCACGTCGCCGGGCAACTGGCGCCGCTCGGCCTCGCCTATCTGCACGTGGTCGAAGGCGAGACCGGCGGCCCGCGCGAACCCGCGAACGCGCCGCGCTTCGACTACGCGGCGATGCGCGAACGCTTCGCCGGCACCTGGATGGTGAACAACGGCTATGACCGCGCCACCGCCCTCGATGCCGTCGCCACCGGCAAGGCCGATCTGGTCGCCTTCGGCCGCCTGTTCATCAGCAACCCCGACCTGGTGCGGCGCCTGCGCGAGGACGCGCCGATGAACCCGCTGGGCGCCGACCAGTTCTACGGCGGCGGCGCCGAGGGCTATATCGACTATCCGGCGCTGCCCTGAGCGCATGAGCGTGGCAAAACGCGGCCAGGGCTGGTCGCTGCTGGCGCTGGCCGTGCTTTCGCTGGTCTGGGGCTACACCTGGGTGCTGGCGAAACAGGGCCTGGCTTACGCGCCGCCATTCGCCTTCGCCGCCGAGCGCAGCCTGGGCGGCGCCGCCGCCACCTTCCTGGCGCTGGTGGCGCTCGGCCGGCCGCTGCGCCTGAAGGCGGCGTGGCCGACGCTGTTGATCGGCGTGGTGCAGACGGGCGGCTTCATCGGCCTGCAAACCTGGGCCCTGGTCGAGGGCGGCGCCGGCAAGACGGCGGTGCTGATCTTCACCATGCCGATCTGGACGCTGCTGATGGCCTGGCCCTGCCTCGGCGAACGCATCCGCGGCCCGCAGTGGCTGATCGCGGCGGTCATGCTTGCCGGCCTGGCGCTCATCATCGAGCCCTGGAACATGGAGACCAGCCTGCTGAGCAAGTGCCTGGGCGTGGCGGCGGCGCTGTCGTGGGCCACGGGCACCATCCTGATCAAGCGGCTGCTGGCGCGCGAGAAGGTGGACCTGCTGTCGCTGACCGCGTGGCAGATGCTGTTCGGCGCGCTCGTCCTGGCGCTGGTGGCCGCCGTGCTGCCCGAGCCGCCGACGCAATGGACGCCGGCCTATGTCGCCATCCTGGCCTTCATCGCCATCGTCAGCTCCGCGTTCTGCTGGAGCCTGTGGGCATGGCTCCTCGACAGCGTGCCGGCCTGGGAAGCCAGCCTGTCGGTGCTCGGCACGCCGGTGGTGGCGATCGCCTCCTCGCGCCTGGTGCTGGGCGAAGGCTTCAGCGCCGCCGAGACCGCCGGCATGCTGCTGATCGGCGCCGGCCTGGCGTCGCTGTCGCTGCTCGGCTGGCTGGCCAGCCGGCGCGCGGCGGGCCAAGGAACAGACCCTAAACGAAGGGCGGCCGGCTAGACGAAGGGCGGCGCCTGGCCGCCGCCGAATCCTGGCGGCGGCCGGTGGCCAGCGCGTAGATTTTCAGCAGGTCTTCCTCGGACACGTCGATGAACGAATCCATCTGCGTCAGGGCGTAGACGAAGTCCTCGTGCGATATCGCCGCGTAGCCCGGCTCCGGCCGCGCCGGGCCGGCGGCCCGCATCAGGGCCACCGGATAGCGGCGCCAGGGGAACATGGAGTTGAAGGCGATTGCCACGACGAGGATGACCAGCACGTTGAGCATCACCGGCGCCGCGACGAAGCCGTAACCGAGCGCCCGCACCGTCTCGTCGCCGAGCGCCGCCGCCAGCGCCGTGGCGCCCGCCGGCGGGTGCAGGCAGCGCAGATAGTGCATGACGCCGATCGACAGGCCCACCGCCAGGGCGGGCGCCAGCATCGGCTGCGGCACGTACAGCAGGCAGGTGATGCCGATCAGCCCCGATACCAGGTGGCCGCCGATCAGCGGCCAGGGCTGCGACAGCGGCCCGTGCGGCACGGCGAACAGCATGACCGCGGTCGAGCCCATGGAAAGGACCAGGATCGGCGTGGTGACGCCGTCGAGCAGCGCCGCGCTGACGACATGGATCGCCAGGATCGCCACCAGCCCCCCCAGCGCCGACACCAGCCGCTCGCGATGGCTGACCGGGCTCAGTTCGATGCCCAGCATCTTGAACCAGGCCGATTCATCCAGACGTTTCATGCCAAACCCCACTCCATTTTGCCGGCCAAGCAGTCTACCGTCGCCGTGCCGGCCGGCGGTAATATCCGTTCATCCTCGTTTCTGCCCCGTGCGGGTGAGACCATGAACGACCTGTCGAAACTTCCCTCCGTCGACCGCCTGCTGGCCCACGCCGCGGTTGCCCCCCTGATCGAATCGCTCGGCCGCAAGGCCGTCACGCAACTGCTGCGCGACACGCTCGCCGCCGTCCGCGACGACGCGCGCACCGGCGCGCCGCTGCCCGGCGAGGCGGCGCTGCTGGCGAAAGTCAGCCGTGGCGCCACGCCGCTGTTGCAGCCGAAACTGCGCGCGGTGTTCAACCTCACCGGCACGGTGCTGCACACCAACCTCGGCCGCGCCGCGCTGCCCGAGGAAGCCGTCGAAGCCATCGTCTCCGCCGCGCGCAATCCCTGCGCGCTGGAATACGACCTCGAATCGGGCGGGCGCGGCGACCGCGACGACATCGTGAACGAGCTGCTGCGCGAACTCACCGGCGCCGAAGCCGCGACCGTGGTAAACAACAACGCCGCCGCCGTTTTCCTGCTGCTCAACACGCTGGCGCAGAAGAAGGAAGTGATCGTCTCGCGCGGCGAGCTGATCGAGATCGGCGGCGCCTTCCGCGTGCCGGACATCATGAAGCGCGCCGGCGCGAAGCTCGTCGAAGTCGGCACCACCAACCGTACGCACCTCAAGGATTTTGCCGAAACCATCGGCCCGCGCACCGCGCTGCTGATGAAGGTGCACGCCAGCAACTACGCGATCCAGGGCTTCACCCATGCCGTGCCCGAAGCCGAACTCGCGGCGCTGGCGCATGAGCACAAGCTGCCCTTCGTCATCGACCTCGGTTCCGGCACGCTGGCCGATCTGGCGCAATGGGGCCTGCCGCACGAACCGACGCCGCATGAAGCCATCACGGCCGGCGCCGACCTCGTCACCTTCTCGGGCGACAAGCTGCTCGGCGGGCCGCAGGCCGGCCTGCTGGTCGGCCGCAAGGACTTGATCGCCAAAATCAAGAAGAATCCTCTCAAGCGCGCGCTGCGCGTCGGCAAGCTCACGCTCGCGGCGCTCGAAGCCGTGCTGCGCCTCTACCGCGACCCGGATCGATTGGCGCAACGGCTTACCGCGCTTGCGCAACTGACGCGCCCCGAAGCCGACATCCGCGCAGCGGCGCAGCGCCTGCTGCCCGTGCTGCAACAGGCGCTCGCAGTGTTGCCCGTGAACGTCGAGATCGTTGCGCTGAGATCGCAGATCGGCGCCGGCTCGCTGCCCGTCGACCGCCTGCCCTCGGCCGGCTTCGCCATCCGGCCGCAGGGGAAGAAGAGCGGCGTGCTGAACCGCATCGAGGAAGGCTTGCGGGGACTGCCCCGGCCGGTTATTGGCCGCATCGAGAACGGCGCGCTGCTGCTCGATTTGCGCTGCCTCGGCACTGGAGAGGAACCGGAATTCATCGCCGCGCTGGACGCATTCCAATGCTCGTAGGCACCGCCGGCCACATCGACCACGGCAAGACCACACTGGTCAAGGCATTGACCGGCGTGGACTGCGACCGCCTGAAGGAAGAAAAGGCGCGCGGCATCACGCTCGACCTGGGCTACGCCTACAGCCAACTGCCCGACGGCAGCGTGCTCGGCTTCATCGACGTGCCCGGCCACGAAAAGCTGATCCACAACATGCTGGCCGGCGCGACCGGCATCGACTTCGTGCTGCTGGTGGTGGCCGCCGATGACGGGCCGATGCCGCAGACGCGCGAGCACCTGGAACTCATCGACCTGCTCGGCCTGACGCGCGGCGCGGTGGCGCTGACCAAGTGCGACATGGTCGATGCCGCGCGCATCGACGCCGCGAAGGCCGGGATCGCCGAAATGCTGGCCGGCACGGCATTGGCAGGCAGCCCGGTGTTTCCGCTTTCGGCCGTCAGCGGCGAGGGCGTGCCCGCGCTGCGGATGCACATCGAAGCCGCCGCCGCCTCGCATCGCGCCCGCTCCGCCAGCGGCCGCTTCCGCCTGGCCATCGACCGCGCCTTCACGCTCTCCGGCGTCGGCACCGTGGTGACCGGCACGGCCCATGCCGGGAAAGTCAGCCGTGGCGACACGCCACTGATATCGCCACCGGGCTACAAGGCACGCGTGCGCGGCCTGCACGTGCAGGACCGGCCGGCGGAGTCCGGCCAGGCGGGCGACCGCTGCGCGCTGGCGCTGACCGGCAACTTCGGGAAAGCGGACATCGCTCGCGGCATGTGGCTCGTCGCACCCGTGCTGCACCATCCGCTCACCCGTTTCCATGCCGAGCTGCGCGTGCCGGCCGATCAGCCCGAACTGAAGCACTGGCACGCGGTGCATGTGCATATCGCCGCGTCGGACGTCACCGGCCGCGTCGCGCTGCTCGATTGCGAGAAAGTCGGGGCTGGCGGCACGGCGCTGGCCGAGATCATCCTCGACCGCGAGATCCTCACCGTGCGCGGCGACCGCTTCGTGCTGCGCGATGCGGGCGCGATGCGCACCGTGGCCGGCGGCCGCGTACTCGATTGCTTCCCGCCGACGCGCCACAAGCGCACGCCCGAGCGGCTGGCTCTGCTCGCCGCCATGCGCGATGACGATCCCGCCGCCACGCTGGCGATGATGGCGGAGCGGAGTCCGGCCGGTATCGATCTCACGCGCTTCGCCGCCAACTGGAACCTCGACGACGAAGCCGCGACCGCGCTCTGGCGACGCGCCGGCCTGCGGGTGATCGGCGACGCCGGTTTTCCGCAAGACCAGTGGGCGGCCCTGCGCACGCGCCTGCTAGACGCGCTGGCGCGCGAGCACGAACGCGCGCCGGACATGGCTGGCGCCGAGCGTGAACGCCTGCGCCGCATGACGCTGGCGACGCTGCCGCGCGCCGCCTTCGACGCGCTGGTCGACGAATTGATGGCCAAGGGTGAGCTTGCGCAAACGCGCGCCTGGCTGCACCTGCCGACCCACCGCGCCAGCGTCTCGTCCGCCGACCGCGACCTGTTCGCAACGCTCAAGCCGCTGCTCGATGCGCGGCCCTACAACCCGCCGCGCGTGCGCGACGTGTTCAAGGCGACCGGCACGCCCGAGGATGCGGTGCGGCAGCTGTTCAGGCGCGTCGCCCGCGCCGGCGAGCTGTATCCGGTCGCGCACGACCATTACTTCACGGCGGCGGCCGTGGGGGATCTGGCGATCATCGTCGCCGACCTCCATGCGAAGCACGGCGCGGCGCGCGCCGCTGACCTGCGCGACGCCATTTACGGAGAGGGCGGCGGCGGACGCAAGGTGGCGATCCAGATTCTCGAATTCTTCGATCGGGTCGGATACACTCGCCGCGTGCGGGACGATCATGTCCTTCGCGCCGATGCGGCTGCGCATTAATGGCTCAATCAATGAACAACGGAAGAGAACGTTCCCCGGTGGGACGGCCGGTCTTCAAAACCGGCAGGGGCGGCCATGCCGTCCCTGGTAGGTTCGACTCCTGCTCTCTTCCGCCATTCCGTGTGGATATTGGCATGGGCAAGAACAAGCAACGGGACAAACCCCCTGGAGAGCGGCGATGCCATTCACCCTGACCTGGAAAGATCACGGCGTTTACAAGAAGTTCACGGGCTTCGTGTCGTTCCAGGAATACGCCAGAAGTCAGGAAATGGTGCTCGGCGACCCCCGGACCGACGATCTCCGCTACGTCATCAACGATCTTCTCGACGTCGAGGGCTATTCCGTCACCCTCCATGAAGCCGAGTACGCGGCCGCGTTCAATCGCGGCGCCAGCCTGTCGAACCCGCGGTTGCGCATCGCCTATGTCACCAGGGACATCAAGGCCATCACCCTCCTCAAGCTGGTGTCGGTGCTGTCGTCCTTCCCCATCAAGACCTTCGCAACCATCGAGGAAGCCAGGGCCTGGGCGGCGCTTGCGCCGACTTGAGAAACCGCCGCAGCCGGCGCCGGGGCAAGGCCGGTGAAAGTCAGCCGTGGCGGCACGCCGGCCGCGCCGGCGCGCGACGGTAAAATGCCGCCCATGCGAGATTCCCTGCTCCAGCGCAGCCGCGCCGCCGTCTGGCACCCCTGCACCCAGATGAAGCAGCACGAGACCGGCGAACTGCCGTTGCTGGCCATCGTCCGCGGCGAGGGCCCCTGGCTGGTCGGCGAGGACGGCCGGCGCTGGCTGGACGGCATCAGCTCATGGTGGGTCAATCTGTTCGGCCATTGCAACCCGCGCATCAACGCGGCGCTGCGCGACCAGCTCGACACGCTGGAACACGTGATTCTCGCCGGCTGCACGCACGCGCCGGTGGTCGAGCTTTCCGAGCGGCTCGCGGCCCTGACCGGCGGCGCGCTCGGCCATTGCTTCTACGGTTCCGACGGCGCGTCCGCGACCGAGATCGCGCTGAAGATGTCGGCGCACTACTGGCGCAACGCCGGCCGGCCGGGAAAAAACCGCTTTCTCTGTCTCGCCGGCGGCTACCACGGCGAGACGGTCGGGGCGCTCGGCGTCACCGACATCGCCATATTCCGCGACGCCTATGCGCCGCTGATCCGCGCCGCCACGGTGCTGCCCTCGCCCGATACGCGCCGGGGTGCCGATGCGGCGGACGTCGCCATCGACGCGCTGGCCGCGCATCTCGACGCGCATCACGCGGAAACGGCGGCGCTGATCGTCGAGCCGCTGGTGCAATGCGCCGCCGGCATGGCCATGCACGACCCGGACTACCTGCGCCGCGCCCGCGTCCTGTGCGAGCGTCACGACGTGCATCTGGTCTGCGACGAGATCGCGGTCGGATTCGGCCGAACCGGCAGCTTCTTCGCCCATGAGCAGGCCGGCATCCGCCCGGACTTCCTCTGCCTCTCGAAGGGCATCACGGGCGGCTACCTGCCGCTCTCGGTGGTGATGACCACGGACGCCATCTACGAGGCGTTCTACGACGACGCGACGGCGCGCGGCTTCCTGCACTCGCACTCCTACACCGGCAATCCGCTCGCCTGCCGGGCGGCGCTGGCCACGCTCGACATCTTCGCGCGGGACGGCGTGCTCGCGGCGAACCGGGTCCGGTCGGAGCAAATGGACGCGCTGCTCCGGCCGCTGGCCGACCATCCGCGCGTGCGCCACTACCGGCGGCGCGGCATGATCCTCGCGTTCGATGTGGACGCGGACGCGGGCTTCGGCCGTCGCTTCTACCGGGCGGCGCTCGACCGAGGCGTGCTGCTGCGTCCCATCGGGAATACGGTGTACCTGATGCCGCCCTACATCCTCGACGACGCGCAGATCGAGCTGCTCTGCGGCACCGCGGGCGAAGCCCTGGCGGCCGCGCTGCGCGCATGAGCTTCGCCGGCGAACTTGCCGCGCTCCGGACCGCGGGCCTGCTGCGCCGCCGCCGCGTGGCCGGCTCGCCCTGCGGGCCGGAGACGGTCATCGACGACCGGCCGGTGCTCTCCTTCGCCAGCAACGACTATCTCGGCCTCGCCGGCGACCCGCGCCTCGCCGACGCCCTGGCCGAAGGCGCGCGGCGCTGGGGCGTCGGCGCCGGCGCCTCGCATTTCCTCGGCGGCCATTTCGAGCCGCACCAGCAACTGGAAGAACGGCTGGCCGCCTTCGTCGGCGCCGAACGCGCCTTGCTGTTCTCGACCGGTTACATGGCCAACATCGGCATCGTGCCGGCGCTGGCCGGTCGCGGCGACGTGATTTTCGCCGACAAGCTCAACCATGCCTCGCTGATCGACGCCGTGCGCCTGGCCAACGCCTTCAGCCACCGTTACCCGCATGTCGACCTCGGCGTGCTGGAGGGGCAGTTGGCGGCCAACCGGGGCAAGCGGCGTCTGATCCTCACTGACGCGGTGTTCAGCATGGATGGCGATCTCGCGCCGCTGCCCGAACTGCTCGAACTGGCCGAGCGCCACGACACCTGGCTGGTGGCGGACGATGCCCATGGCTTCGGCGTGCTCGGCCCGCAGGGGCGCGGTAGCCTGGCCCGCTTCGGCCTCGCGCCGACCGGCCGGCTACTGATGATGGGCACGCTGGGCAAGGCGGCCGGCGTGGCGGGCGCCTTCGTCGCCGGCGATGGCGACGTCATCGAGTGGCTGGAGCAGACGGCGCGCACCGCGATGTTCACCACCGCCGCGCCGCCGGCACTGAGTTGCGCGCTGCTCGCCAGCATTGGCCTCGTCGAGGCGGCGGACGATCGACGCGCGCATCTGCGGGCGCTGATCGCGCGCCTGCGCGCGGGGCTGGCGCCGGTCGCGGCACGCAAGGGCTGGCGCCTGCCACCTTCCGACACCGCCATCCAGCCGCTGATCATCGGTGGCAATCGGGAGACACTCGCCGTGGCGGAAGCCCTGCTGGCGCGCGGCATCTGGGCGCCGGCGATCCGCCCGCCGACGGTGCCGGAAGGCGCGGCGCGGCTGCGCATCTCGCTGTCGGCCGCGCACGGCGAGGCGCAGGTCGACCGGCTGGTCGATGCGCTTGCCGAGGCGGCGCCATGACACCGCTGACGCCGCTGGCGCTGATCCCCGGCTGGGGATTCGACCAGCGTATCTGGCAGCCTGTCGTCGATCTGCTGGCGGCGGATTTCGCCATCCATCATCTCGACCGCGACCGGCCGGGAACGGTGCCGGCCGACGCCATCGTATGCGGCTGGTCGCTGGGCGCCATGACCGCCATGCGGCTGGCGCTGGATCAGCCGGAGCGCGTCGCGCGACTGGTGCTGGTGGGCGCCACGCCGCGGTTCGTGCAAGCGCCCGACTGGGAGGACGCGGCGACGGAAAGCTCGCTGGTCGACTTCGCCGCCGCCGTCCAGGTCGATCCGATGGCGACGCTGCGGCGCTTCGCCGGCCGCATCAACCAGGGTGACGCCCACGCCGCGCCGCTGACGCGCCGGCTCGCCGCGCTGCTGGCCGACCGGCGTCCTGACACCGCGGTGCTGGCCACGGGCCTGGCGCGGCTGCGCGACACCGATCTGCGAAAGTCAGTGGCGGCGATACGCCAGCCGACGCTGCTGGTCCATGGCGAACGCGACGCCATCATGCCGGTGGAGGCGGCCTGCTGGCTGGCCGACCATCTGCCGGACGCGCGGCTGGAGATATTCCTCGAAGCCTCGCACGCGCCCTTCCTGTCCGAGCCGGCGCGCTTCGCCGCCCTGCTGCGGCAATTCGCCCGCGATGAATAAGCAGGCGATCCGCCGTTCCTTCGACCGCGCCGCACCGCGCTACGACACCGCCGCCGCGCTGCAAAGGCAGGTCTGCGAACTGCTGCTGGCCGCGCTGCCCGACCTCGCGCCGGCAAACATTCTCGACGCCGGCTGCGGCACCGGCCATGCGCTCGGCCTGCTGGGGCGACGCTGGCCCGCCGCCCGCGTCGTCGCCGCCGACTTCGCGCCCGGCATGCTGCGCGTCGCCGGCCGTCGGCATCCGCTGGTCTGCGCCGACATCGAGGCCCTGCCCTTGGCGCCTGCCGGTTTCGATCTCTACTGGTCGAGCCTGGCCTTCCAGTGGTGCGAGCCGGTCCGCGCCGTGGCGGAAGCGGCGCGGGTGCTGGCGCCGGGCGGCACGCTGGCGGTCAGCAGCCTGGGCCCCGGCACGCTGGCGGAACTCAACGCCGCTTTCGCCGGCATCGACGAACATGATCACGTGCTCTCCTTCGCCGCGCCCGCCACGCTCGCGCAAGCCTGCGCCACCGCCGGCCTCGGCGACATCGGCATCGAGCAGCGACGGTTGTGCCTGCGTCATGCCGATCTGCCGACGCTGCTGCGCGGGCTGAAGGTCATCGGTGCCAACCAGATCAGCAGGCCACGCCGCCCCGGCCTGCTCGGCCGACAGGCCTGGCGAGCCATCGAGGCGCGCTACGAGGCGCGCCGCGACGATGCCGGCCTGCCGGCCACCTACGAAGTCGTGCTATGCACCGCCCGCAAAGCTATTTCGTGACCGGCACCGACACGGAGGTCGGCAAGACTTTCGCCGCCCGCGCGCTGCTGCACGCGGCGCGCGCGCGCGGGCTGGGCGCGGCGGCCATGAAACCGGTCGCCGCCGGCATGGACGCCAACGGGCGCAACGAGGATGTCGAACAACTCATCGCGGCCAGTTCGGTCAAGCTGCCGCGCGCGCTGGTCAATCCCTATTGCTTCACCGAGGCCATCGCTCCCCATGTCGCCGCCGCCCACGAGCAACGGACGATCGAGCCCGGGCCGATCCTCGATGCCTATCGGCAAGTGGCCGGTCGCGCCGAATTCGTGGTGGTGGAGGGCGTCGGCGGGTTTCGCGTACCGCTGGCCGAAGGCTTCGACACCGCCGACCTGGCGACACGGCTCGGCCTGCCGGTCATTCTGGTCGTCGGCCTGCGGCTGGGCTGCCTGAACCACGCCCTGCTCACGGCCGAGGCCATCGCGGCCCGGGGCCTCGGCCTCGCCGGCTGGATCGCCAATCGCATCGATCCGGCGATGCCTGGCTGGTTGGACAACATTGCCGCGCTGCAACGGGAGCTCGGCGCCCCCCTGCTCGGCACCCTGCCCTGGCAGGCCGATGGCGATGCCATCGCCGCCGGTTGCGCCCTTTCGCTGCCCGAATCGCCCGCAGCGCCGGCAAACCAACCGGCAGGCGACCCGTCGCAACGTATCGACCGCGTCGAGACCTGAAATTTTCTCGCCGCCAGGGCTTGAAAGTTGCCGGGGCACCCCCACCATTTGCATGGTTTATCGTCCAGGGACGTTCATTCAATGCAGGATATCGACAAGGAACTCGCCGCCATCACCGAAGCCGCGGCCATCGACGCGCCGACCGCCGAGCCGGTCGTCGCGCCGGAAACCATGCCCAGCCTTGAGGAAATGCTCAAGGCGGCCGAACTGAAAGCCGAGGAGCACCACGACGCCTGGCTGCGCGCCAAGGCCGAAGGCGAGAACATCCGCCGCCGCGCGCAGGAGGACATCGCCAAGGCCGGCAAGTTCGCCGCCGAGAAGTTCGCCGGCGAGA
>CAZRRI010000054.1:0-12716 GCA_964602565.1 uncultured Rhodocyclaceae bacterium
TCCCGGTGCTGTTCATGTCCGTGCTGTGGAAGGATTGCACCACCAAGGGTGCGGTGGCGGGCGGCACGGTCGGCCTGATCTCCTCCGTGGCGCTGACCATCATGTCGCCGGCGGTGTGGGAAGCCTCGCTGGGCAACCCCAAGGGTTCGGCGCTGTTCCCCTACGCCTCGTCGGCGATCTTCTCGATGACGGCGGCCTTCGCGGTGATCTGGATCGTGTCGCTGCTCGACAGGAGCGCCCAGGCGGCCAAGGAGCGTGCCGCCTTCCCGGCGCAGCTGATCCGTTCCGAAACCGGCATCGGCGCCTCCGGCGCGTCCGGCCACTGAGCGGGAAGCCACGCGGAAGATCAGGGCGGCCCACGGGCCGCCCTGTTTGTTTCAGGCGTCGGGTACCGTGAACCTGCGCCCCGGGTCACCGGCGCCGACCCAGTTCTTCCGCCACCAGGCGTCGATCTGGGCGCGCGTCCAGGGCTTGTGCACCAGCAGGCCGTCGAGTGCGCCGGCAACTTCGGCGATGTTCTTCGGCCGCGCCGCGGGGTCCTTTTCCAGGCAGCGGCCGATCAGGGCGTCGAGTTCGGCCGGGACCTCGAACGGCGAGCATTCCGATGCCAGGCGCGGCAGGGTGTGCAGCACGTGGTAGGTCAGGTCGTGCTCGGTTTCGGTCTCGAACAGGCGCTTGCCGGTGAGCAGGAAAAACCCGACCGCGCCCAGCGCGTAGATGTCGGCGCGCCCGTCGGCGTCGCCGGGATTGCGGATGCGTTCGGGCGACATGTAGAGCGGCGTGCCGAGGATGCGCATGTGCGCCGTCAGGTCGCGCGTGTCGCCGCCGCCGATATGTTTGACCAGGCCGAAATCCAGCACCTTGACGAAGTCGCGCTCGCCGCGGATCTCGCACAGCATGATGTTCTGCGGCTTGATGTCGCGATGCACCAGGTCGCAGGAATGCGCTTCCCACAGCGAGGCGCAGGCCTGGCGCAGGATGAACGCGGTGCGCGCAGGCGGCACCGGCCCGTAGCGCTCGACCAGGTCGGCCAGCGAGAGGCCTTCGAGATACTCCATCGCATACCAGAATTCACCGCCGGGCCCGGTGCCGTAATCGTAGATGGTGATGGTGTTGGGGTGGTGCAAACCGCTGGTAAGCTGGACTTCGCGCTGGAAGCGGGCGGTCCATTCCTCCGAGGTGGTCTGCGCCTTGAGCACCTTGACAGCCGCCGGGCGCTTGAGCATGCGGTGCTGCGCCAGGTACACATTGCTGATCGCACCTTCGCCTATCTGTCGCAGCAGCTTGTACGGGCCCATCTGCCGCGCCCCGCCGTCGCGCCGCAGCAGGGCCGCCAGGGTGGCGGGTGCAACGAAGCCGGACAACCAGACGCCGAAGATCAGCACCAGCACAACGCCGAAGCCAATCTGCAGGTAGGTCAGCGGCGCGTAGGCCTCGCCGGCCTCGAGTTCGATCGCCACGCCGATGTCGTGCTCGTGCAGCCAGCGCCAGGCGCCGATGACCTCGCGCCCAAGGTAGTTCGGGTAGGGTGCGAGGAGGATGCCCGCATCGCCCGCGGCACGTTCTGCCAAGGCCTGCGCCGCCAGCGCGGTAAGGACCTCGCCGTCCGTGGCAGGCAAGGCCAGGCGCGGCGCCAGGCCCCGCTGCAACAGTGCGTCGGCATGGCGGCTCGGCGACAGCAACCAGCCGCCCGCATCGAAGACGAAGGCTTCACCGCTCTGGCCAAGCCGCGCCGCCGCGAAGAGGCTGGCGAAGCCCTTGTCTGCGGGCGAACCCAGGGCAATCGCGGCGACCACCTTGCCGTCGTCGGCACGGACCGGCGCCACGACCCAAGCGCGGCCGATCGTCGCCGCACCGGTGACCCGGTAGGGACGCACGAAGACGGACTGGCCCTTGAGTACCGGCGCCAGGTGGGCAAGGAAGTCGGGGGTGACCTTGCCGCCCACCCGATCGACCTCGCTCGCGGCGAGAATCCGGCCCCGTGGATCGACCACCAGGGTAGCGGTGATGCCGATGCCACCCGCTGTTTCGAGGATCTCGCGCACGATGCGCCCGCCCTCGGCCGGATTGTCCCGGGCACCCGCCAGCCGGACCACGGCGGCGCGCAGTCCGGGGTCGGCGGCCAGCTGCTCCGCCTCGTGGCGCCGTTCCGCGATCCACAGCTCCAGCGTGCCGACCTGGGTATTGAGCAGGGTCCGCAGGCCGGTGCCGCGAATCTCGCGCAGCGAGTCGCCGACGCCGCGATAAGCCCACAGGCCGACGCCGAGCAGGGCGACCAACAACAGCAGCAGGGCGAGGCGGGCGCGGTCGAATCCGGGATTCATGGCTCGGCAGTGTAGAGCAGTCTGCCCCATGCCGTCGCCCTTGATCGATGATGCGGGATCGCAGCGCGGATTTCTGCGCCGCTAGCGTGTGGTCTTCCGCTTCTCCTGCGACTTCCCGATCACGGTTCCGGGCATCGAATGGCCGTTGTTGGCAGCCAGGGATGCCGCGGTCATTCCGTGCTTGTCACGCAACGTGGCATTGGCCTTCCATTCCAGCAGCAGTTCGAGCAGGGGAATCTGATTGGTGGCAGCGGCAAGATGCAAGGGTGTGCGGCCGGCAGCGTCACGGACATTGACGTCGGCTCCGTTCGCGAGCAGAACTTTTGCCGTTTCCGCACCACCCATGATCACCGCGGCATGCAGCGGCGCCATGCCATTCGAATCGACGGTGTTTTGCGTTGCGCCCTTGTCCAGCAGCAGCTTCACCACCTCCGGTCGATCGCAGAACGCGGCGGTAAATAGCGGCGTGCGTTTCAGCGCACCGCTGGCATTGACGTTTGCGCCCTCGTCAATCGACTTCCCGGCCTGGTTCACATCGCCGGCTGCCGCAGCGGAAAACAAATCGCCGTCGCTCACGCTCAACGTCCCTTTGATAGTGGCGCGCGGCGTCAGGCACGGACTCCGGCTCTGCTGCGAAGCTGCCGCCGGCGTTGCCGCCGGATCGGGTTTGCCGCAGGCCGCAAGCAGTCCGACGGCAAACAGGACCGCAAGGCCGAGGCCGGCGAGACGGCGGGCGAAATTTCCTGTTGCTTTCATCATGGCTCCTGGAGAATTATGCGATCTGGCGGCCGCAGGGCATGGCGGGGCCGGTCGAAATTCATGTTCACAGGCGGACAGTGTAGATCACTCCCGGCTTGCGCCGGGTGCCGCAACTCGCGCGCCGATGCGGAGACTCAGAACGCCTGGTCCCAGCGCATGGAAAGGCGAATGGCGGCGTTGATCAGGCCCACCATGCTGTAGGTCTGAACGAAATTTCCCCACTGCTCGCCGCTGCGAGGATCGATGTGCTCGGCCAGCAGGCCGTGGCGATTGCGGCAGGCAAGCAGCTTCTCGAACAGCGCCCTTGCCTCGTCGCGGCGGTCCAGCGCCGCCAGCGCATTGACATACCAGAAAGTGCACACCAGGAAGGCATTCTCCGGCTCGCCGAAGTCGTCCTTCTCGACATAGCGGAAAATGTAATCGCCTTGGCGCAGGTCATTTTCGACGGCCGCAACGGTGGCGGCAAAGCGCGGATCGGCGGCATCGAGGAAGCCGACCTCGGCCAGCAACAGCAGGCTGGCATCCATCGCCTCGCCGTCGAAGGTAGAAACGAAGCTGCCGCGCTTGCTGTTCCACGCCTTCTTGCTGATCATCGCGTGCATCTGTGCGGCATGGCCGAACCAGTATGCCGCGCGCTCGGCCAGTCCGAGCCGGGTAGCGATCCGTCCCAGGCGGTCGCAGGCCGCCCAGCACATCACCGATGAAAAGGTATGCACGCGCGCACTGCCGCGCAGTTCCCAGAGGCCGGCGTCGGGCTGGTCGTAGCAGCGTCTCGCCTGTTCGCCTAGCGCTTCAAGCCGGTGGAACAGGGCTTCGTCGCCGCGCCGGGTCAGGCGCCGGTCGAAGAAGATGTGGGTCGCCGCGAGGATGACAGAACCATAGACGTCATGCTGCACCTGGCGGTAGGCCAGGTTGCCGATGCGCACCGGGCCCATGCCGCGATAGCCGGCCAAAGTCGGGACTTCCCTTTCGTCCAGTGCGGCGCGGCCATCGATGCCGTAAACCGGCTGCAATGCGCCGCTGCCGGCATTTGCCGCAACATTGACGATGTAGCCGAGGTAGCGTTCCATGGTGCGCGTGGCACCCAGCCGGTTCAGGGCGTTCACCACGAAATAGCCGTCGCGCACCCAGCAATAGCGATAGTCCCAGTTGCGTTCGCTGCCCGCCGCTTCCGGTATCGATGTCGTCATCGCGGCTACGATGGCACCGGTGTCGTCGTAGGCGTTGAGCTTTAGCGTGATCGCGGCGCGGATCACGGCCTCCTGCCACTCGAAGGGAATGCCGAGGAAGCGCACCCACTCGCTCCAGTATTCGACGGTCTCCGCCAAGAAGCGGCGGCCGACTTCGTTGGCGGCCTCATGCACGGATTCGTCGGCGCCCAGCAGCAGGGTCACGGTGTCTTCGAGAAAGAAGGCGGTTTCCTGCAGGATCGCGGTCAGCGAGGCGTCGGTGGTGAGCCGCAGGGTCAGCCCCTGTGCCACATAGCGGATGTGATTGCTGCCCCAGGTCACTTCCGGGCGGGCGGCGCCGTCGTTGCAGGCCGGCCGCACGCGCAGCGTCAGGCGCGGGCTACCGCCGAGGCGGCGGATGCGGCGCACCAGCATCATCGGCCGGAACATGCGCCCGTACTGGCCGAAGCGCGGCGCGAAATCGGTCACCTCGATGCCGCCGCCGTGGCAGTCGTAGAGTCGGGTCACCAGGATCGCGGTGTTCTCCAGGTAGTGTTGCTCGGTGCGTTCGCAATCCGCCAGTTCGACCGCGGCAAAGCCGTAGTCGTCGGTGCTGCGAAGCAGTGAGCAGAACACCGGATCGCCGTCGAAGCGCGGGAAGCAGCCCCAGACGATCTTCGCCCGGGCGTCGACCAGCGCGCCCACGGTGCAGTTGCCGATCAAGGCCAGGTCCAGAGTGTTCATCCCGCTCCTTTCAGTGCGTCGTTCAGCCAATTGCGGACTGCCGCGACGTGCGGCAGGCGAAAGCGGGCGCAACTTTCCCCGCGGCCGACCTTGATCGACATCCCGCCGGCCCGGTTGACCTCGGCAAATCCGTGTTCGTCATTGAGGTCGTCGCCGATGAACACCGGATGGCGCCCGCGAAAGGGCGACTCCGCAAGATATTCTGCTACCGCCGTGCCCTTGTCGATGCCGGCCGGCTTGATTTCGATCACGCGCTTGCCCTTTTGCAGCTCCAGCCCGCCCCCGGCCTCCTGCATCAGCCGCGTCATCAACCGCTGCGCATACGCGGCCAGGTGCGGCGCCTGCCGGTAGTGCAGGGCCAGCGTCAGCCCCTTGTCCTCCAGCAACAAACCGGGGTGGCGAGCCAGCACCGGCGCCAACGCCTCCTTGATCGCGCATTTGGCGCCGGGTGGCGCGGCATGGATCCACAACCGGCCGGCGGCGTCGCGTCGCTCCAGTCCATGCTGCCCGGCCAGCGGCATGCGCCGTGCCCCGAGCAGTTCTTCCAGGTCCGAGATCGAACGGCCGCTGACCAGCGCCAGCGCGCCGCCGCTGACGCTGAACAAGCGCCCGATCAGGTCCAGCAACTCCCTGTCCACCCGCACGGCGGCAGGGGAGTCGGCGATTTCCAGCAGCGTGCCATCGACGTCGAGGAAGAAGGCACACTCGACACAGGCAGCCGGCGGCCGGCGCGGAGAACCCTGCCTCATACGGACCTGCCGCCACCCTTGCCGATCAGCCGACCGCGCCGGCGCATGGCGGCGGCGTCGAGCAGCATGCGGCCGGCCCAGCGGAAGACGTTGTACTCGGCCACCAGCCCGCGCATCAGGCGCATGCGGTCGCGCTGTTCAGACTCCGGCATGGTCAGTGCGAGGTGCAGGGCGGCCGCGCACTGGTCGGCATCGTAGGGACTGACGATCAGGGCTTCGGGCAATTCGCGCGCGGCGCCGGTGAACTGGGACAGGATCAGCACCCCGCGCTCGTCGTCGCGGGCGGCGACGAATTCCTTGGCCACCAGGTTCATGCCGTCATGCAGGCTGCTGACGAAACACAGGTCGGCGGCACGGAAGTGCTCGTATACCTCCTTCGCATCGTGATGTTCGACCTTGAGCACGATGGGCGGCGGGCCTTCGCGTCCGAAGCGGGCGTTGATCTGGGTCGCCATGGCCCGTACCTGCGCTTCGTGGTGCTGGTACTCGTCGATGCCCGAGCGCGTCGGCGCGGCGATCTGGATGAAGCTGAAGCGCCCGATCCACTCGGGATTCATTTCCAGCAGGCGCTCGATGGCGCGAAAGCGCTCGACGATGCCCTTGGTGTAATCGAGGCGATCGACGCCGATGCCGAGCTTGTGCCCGGCGGGCAGGCTGTTCATTTGCCGGATCTCGCTGCGGCAGGCCGCCACGTCCTTCTGCACCAGTTCCGGTTCCGGCGGCCAGGCGATCGAGATCGGATAGCGGCGGACGGCGGTCAGCTTGCCGCCGAGGGAAACCGTGAAGGATTCGCGGTCGACGCGGGCCTCGAGCAGGCGATCCACGGTATCGACGAAGTTGTTGCAGTGGAACTGCGTGTGGAAGCCGAGGATGCTGCTGCCCAGCAGTCCGGCCAGCACCTCCTCGCCCCACGGGCAGATCGAGAAGGATTCCGGATTGGGCCACGGAATGTGCCAGAAGGTGATGATCGTGGCATCGGGCAGTTCCTCTCGGATCATCCTCGGCAGCAGCGCGAAGTGGTAGTCCTGCACCAGCACGATGGGCGCTTTTGTCTTGGCCTCACTGGCCACGGCCCTGGCGAACTTGCGATTCACCGCGACATACTGCGCCCAGTCGCCCGAGCGGAAGGTCGGCCGCACATGGGCGATGTGGCACAGCGGCCAGAGGCCTTCGTTGGCCAGCCCGTAGTAATAGCCGGCTTCTTCCTCGGCCGTGAGCCAGACCCGGCGGATATGGTAGGCAGGCTTGTCCGGCGGCACGGCGACACGGTCGTGGCGGTCGACCACCTCGCGATCGGCCGAGCCGCTGCCGTGGGCGATCCAGGTGCCGGAGCAGGCGCGCATGATCGGTTCCAGCGCGGTGACCAGGCCGCTGGCCGGGCGCTGCACCTCGATGCGGTCACCGCGCCGCTGGTGGATGTAAGGCTCGCGATTGGACACCACGATGACGTCCTCGCCGCGCAGTTCGCCGTGGAGGATGGCGCGCAGCGTCTCCGGCGTCCAGGTGATCTGGCTTTCGTCGCGTGCGCGGGTTTCCGCCTCCAGTTCGCGGACCAGGCGTTGCAGGTCGCGGGCGATCGGCCGGAACTCCGACGGCCCCGCGTGCGCGCCCGCCTCGGGCTGGCGCAGCAGGCCTTCGCCGCGCAGCAGGGAGCGCATGCCGGCCATCCAGCCACGCCACGACAACTGGGCGATGATCACCGTGATCAGCGACACCACCGCCGCCAGCGCCATGAAGAAATAGAACACGTAGCGCTTGGTTTCCTCGCTGCGGCGCGTGACGAAGCTCATGTCATGCACCAGCACCAGCTTGCCCGCCGGACCCAGTTCGCTCGTCAGCGGCTTGACGGCGACGTGCAGGGGACCCTGGGCGCTGGCAAGCAAATGATCGCCCGGCTCCTCCCAGCGCGAAAGATCGGTGCAGCGGATTTCAGCCGGCAGGGCGCGGCTGGCCAGCGCAGCGGACTGGTCCGAGGCGCAGTAGCCGACTGCGTAAAGCCGCTCGTCCTGGGTGATGCGGGCGAAGAAGGCGCCGATCTTGGCCTTCTTGCCTGCCGCCAGCTGTTCCTGCAGCGGTTCCTGGATGGCATTGGCGATCAGCGCGGCGCGGATGTCGAGGTCGCGCACGAACCATTTCAGCGTCAGCTGGTCGACCAGCGGCGCCACCGCATAGGCAATGCCAGCCAGCACCAGCATCAATGGAAGTACAAAGCGCAGCGAAAGTCGCATGTAGTGATCCTCTTCGTCTGGCGGAACTCATTGTGCCACGCTCGTCACGCCCATCCCCGAACGATCCGCTCTGGATCGCCGTGCCGCCGGCGCCGACTTTTCCTTTTCGGCCCCCAGGAAAAAAATGGGCGGAAGCGGGTCGCCCCGCTTCCGCCCGAAACTCTCCTCCTCTGGAGATCAGTTTGCGCCGCGCGAGCTCAAAAGCACTGCAACATGTGGGTGTCGCAATACAAGCGCTTGAGCCAGGCCAGCGCGATCCAGAGCCAGAACAAAACGCCGAAGGCGATGTAGGGGATGTGCTTGTCGATAACCTGCCGCGGCGTGACCCGGCGCATGGTCTTCACCACCGGGCCGGTGACGATCAGGAACAGTTTGTACATGGTGTTGTTATCGCGGCCCCTGCCCGCCAGCAGACCCAGCAAGCCCTGCCCCAGCAGAAACAGCATCGCGACCTCGACCAGCGCGCGCAGCACGCCGAGGATAAGCAGTTCAGGGTGGCTCATGGTATGTTTCGGTCTCCATTTTATGTCGGGTCAAGCCCATGAATTACGATCACTGGCGGCATTATGCCCGCGGCTGGCTGTTTCATTTCTTCGGCCGCGAAGATACCGCCTTCGAGGCCTACCTGACAGCATTTCGCATCAATCCGCAGGACGTGCAGTCGGCGCGCCACCTGGCGGCGATAGCCGCGAAGCGGAAGAACTACGATGTCGCCATCAAGTGGTTCGAGGCGGCGCTGGCGCTGACGCCGGATGACGGCGCCAACTGGTTCAATCTCGGCTACGTCTGCGAACACGCCGGCAAGCCGAAAGAAGCCATCGCCGCCTTCACCGAGGCGGTACGTCTGGTACCGCAGCAGGACATGGCCTGGTACGGCATGGGTCTTGCATATGCGCGCCTGGGCCAGCACGACGAGGCGGTAAAAGCACTGGAAAAAGTGGTGGAACTGCAGCCGATGAGCGGCGAAGGTTTCTATCAACTGGGGATGGCCTATCACCATGCCAACCGCCCCGATGACGTGACCAGCATACTCAAGCGCCTGGTCGCCTTCGAGCCCAAGCGCGCGAGGAAGCTGGCGCAGGACACCCAGCGCGCCGACCTGATGAAACTCATTCCCGACCTGCCTTTCTGATTTCCTGATTTCCTGATCTGCCGGCAAAAAGTCGGCGCTGGCGGCACGGCGAAAAACAAGGTGTGGGGGTCGGCTTCAGCCGATCTTGGCAGCATCGGCAGACTGAAGTCTGCCCCACAATGGAACTGATATGTCCCAAGCACTGCACTTGGGGATACCGTCTCGCTCATCGGTCGAGACATATCCCACACGGACATACCCCACCAGGGGGTACCGTCTGGCTCTCCGAGCCAGACATAAAAAAACCGGCCCGCGGTTGCCCGGGGGCCGGTTGAATGAGGGTGGGTATGCTCCCTAGCCCTCCTCCTCCTCCATAAGACTTATCAAACGCCCTTGGTGTCGATGTCGCCTTCCAGGTTCGGATAGCGCACATGGTCGACCAGGTCCTGGATTTCCTTGCTCGGGGCCGGGGAAATCAGGCTGCCGATGATGATGCCCAGGAAGCCGGCAGGAATGCCGAAGGTGCCGGCCGAGATCGGGTTGATGTCCCACCACTTCGGTGCATTGACGCCGAAGAAGGGATAGGTCATGTACATGTAGTACGCGCACACACCCAGACCCAGGGACATACCCAGCACCGCGCCGAGGTAGTTGGCACGTTTCCAGAACACCCCGCAGACCAGCGCCGGGAAGAAACCCGAGGCTGCCAGCGAGAAGGCCGCGCCGACCAGGAACAGGATGTCGCCCGGCTTCAGGCTGGTGACGTAGGCGGCCGTCAGGGCCACCACGAGCAACAGGCCCTTGGACACCGCGATACGGCGAACCGTCGAGGCGTTCGGGTCGATCATCTTGTAGTACAGGTCGTGCGACATGGCGTTGGCGATGGTCAGCAAGAGGCCGTCGGCGGTGGACAGCGCGGCGGCCAGGCCACCGGCCGCGACGAGGCCCGAGATCACGTAAGGCAGACCCGCGATTTCCGGGGTTGCCAGCACGATCAGGTCGCCGCCGATAACGACTTCCGCCAGCTGCACGATACCGTCCTTGTTGATGTCGGCGATGTTCATCAGCGTCTTGTCGACCGTGGACCAGTTGCTGACCCAGGCCGGCAGTGCCGAGAAACTTGACCCCACCAGGTTGCTGTAGACCTCGTACTTGGCCAGGATGGCCAGGGCCGGCGCCGTGAAGTAGAGCAGGAAGATGAAGAACAGGCCCCAGAACACCGAGACGCGCGCCTCATGCACCGATGGCGTGGTGTAGTAGCGCATCAGGATGTGCGGCAGGGCGGCGGTGCCGATCATGAGACACGCAATCAGCACGAGGAAGTTCTTCTTCGCGATGCTGCGGTTCTTCTCGACCTCTTCCGGCGTCTTGCCACCAACGCCAAAGGCCTCGGCGTGGCGCTTGACCGGCGCGGCGCGAGCGCCGGCACCCTTCTCCGCAGTCCAGGCCTTCTTCGCAGCCGCAGCGTCAGCCGGGAAATCCTTGACGGCCTTCTCGGCGGCTTCAATGGCTTTCGCATCGGGAGTGGCCGCCGCCTTCAACTCGGCAACCTTGGCGACCAGTTTCTCCTTCTCCTGCGTCAAGAAGGCAGGTCCCGATTCCAGGCCTTTCAGCTTGCGATCGCCTTCGGCGGCGCGCGCGCGGAAGATGGCACGTACCTCTTCTTCCTTGGCGCCCTTGGGCGTGGCCTTGTCGTTGAACTCGGCTTCCAGCGCCGTGACCTTCGGCAGGGCCGAGGTGTAGGCGGAGATCTGCGGAATCGGGATGCCGGTATGCTTCACCGACAGCCAGACCACCGGGATCATGTAGGCCACGATCAGGATGATGTACTGGGCCACCTGGGTCCAGGTCACCGCCTTCATGCCGCCGAGGAAGGAGCACACCAGGATGCCGGCGAGGCCGACGAACACGCCGATGCCGAACTCCAGGCCGGTGAAGCGGCTGGTGATGATGCCGACGCCGTAGATCTGCGCGATCACGTAGGTGAAGGAGCAGAGGATGGCGGCGAAGACGCCGATGGAACGGGGAATGTTGCCGCCGTAACGGGCGCCGAGGAAGTCCGGAATCGTGAACTGGCCGAACTTGCGCAGGTAGGGCGCGAGGAACAGCGCCACCAGGCAGTAGCCGCCGGTCCAGCCCATGACGAAGGCGAGGCCGTCGAAGCCGGCGTGGTAGAGCGTGCCGGCCATGCCGATGAAGCTGGCGGCGGACATCCAGTCGGCGCCGGTCGCCATGCCGTTGAACAGCGCGGGAACCCTTCGGCCGGCAACGTAGTATTCGCCCACCTCCGAGGTTTTCGACATGAAGCCGATGCCGGCATACAGGGCGATGGTGGCGAACAGGAAGATGTAGCCGAGAATCTTGACCGGCACGCCCAGTTGTTCGAGGATACCGACGATGATGACGAAGGTAATGAAGCCGCCCGTATAGAAGGTGTAGTACTTCTTCAGGTTGGCGGCGAATTGTGATTGGGTGATTTGTCCGGCCATGTCAGTCGAGCTCCCCTTCATGGACACCGTATTCCTTGTCCAGGTTGTTCATGTAGTGGGCGTAATACCAGATGATCGCGACGTAGATTATCAACGAGCCTTGCGCCGACATGTAGAAGCCCAGAGGGCCGATAAAGTTGATCTCGTTGAGTTCGCGGGCAAACCAGCCCATGACGAACGTTGCCACGAACCAGAGGACAAGCAATACCGTGCTTATCTTCAGGTTGATGTTCCAGTACTGCTTGTGCTTCTCCGTGAGCTGCATTTAGCACTCCTCCTTTTTGGCTTTGCGGCGGACCAGAACAATCCGCCGTTCCTCAGGCGCGCCCCGGGGTTCCCCTGTGTCGCGTGCCTGTCGTGTTCCCGGTGCAATGCGTCCGACGCCCTGATTCCCGCGCCAATTGCCCCAAGATGCCCGGCATTGTCCGCCAGCCATCCTGACGCCAAGCTTACAGGGTGATTACAGGCCGATCGGAAAGCCGCCCGGCACGGGGCCGGTGTGCGGCGCAGCATTTTTCTTGTCCCGACGAAGGCGGGGGAAGCTGACGCGAAACAGGCTGCCCCGCCCGTCGCGCCCGCTTTCCAGGTCGATCGCGGCCTGATGCAGATCGGCAATCTCGGCGGCGATCGGCAAGCCGAGGCCGCTGCCTTCGGCATCGGTGCCCAGTACCCGATAGAAGCGTTCGAAGATGCTCTCGCGCTCCTCGAGCGGTATGCCGATGCCGTCGTCCTCGACCTCGACGATGGCCAGGCGGTCGGCGCGGGTGCGCACCGTGACATGACCGCCCGAAGGCGTGTACTTGATGGCATTGTCCACCAGGTTGGTCAGCAATTCGCGCAGCAGCAGCGGCACGCCGTTGATCAGCAGCCGGCAGCCGCATTCCTCGTAGCCGAGGTCGATGCCCTTCGCCAGCGCCCGCATCACCCATTCCTCGGTGACGCTGCGGGCCAGCGCATCGAGATCCAGCGGCACGACCTGGTGGAGTTTCTCGTGGCTGGCCTCCGCGCGCGCCAGGATCAGCAACTGGTTGATCATGTGCGAGGCGCGGTCGGTGCTTTCGGCGATCAGTTGCAGGGCGAGGCGCATCTGCGCCGGCTCGGTTTCGGAAAGCGCAATCTCGGTCTGGGTCTTGAGCCCGGTCAGCGGCGTGCGCATCTGGTGCGCGGCCTGGGCGATGAAGC
>CAZRRI010000055.1:0-12629 GCA_964602565.1 uncultured Rhodocyclaceae bacterium
TCGGCTGGCCGACGCCGACCGGCACGCTCTGGCCTTCCTTGCCGCAGGTGCCGACGCCGGGGTCGAGCTTCATGTCGTTGCCGATCATCGACACGCGCGTCAGCACGTCCGGCCCGTTGCCGATCAGCGTCGCGCCCCTGACCGGCGTGGTGACGCGGCCATTTTCGATCAGATAAGCCTCGGAGGCCGAGAAGACGAACTTGCCGCTGGTGATGTCGACCTGGCCGCCGCCGAAGTTGGCCGCGTAAAGGCCCTTCTTCACGGAGCGGATGATTTCCTCGGGCGACTTGTCGCCGTTCAGCATGCAGGTGTTGGTCATGCGCGGAATCGGCAGGTGGGCGAAGGATTCGCGCCGGCCGTTGCCGGTCGGCGCCACGCCCATGAGCCGGGCGTTGAGCGTGTCCTGCAGGTAGCCCTGGAGGATGCCATCCTCGATCAGCACCGTGCGCTGCGTCGGGTTGCCCTCGTCGTCGATTGAGAGCGAACCGCGCCGGTCGGCGATGGTGCCGTCGTCGACCACCGTCACGCCCTTCGCGGCGACGCGCTGGCCGACGCAGCCCGAGAACGCCGAACTGCCCTTGCGGTTGAAGTCGCCTTCCAGCCCATGGCCGATGGCTTCGTGAAGCAGGATGCCCGGCCAGCCCGCGCCCAGCACGACGGTCATCGTTCCCGCCGGCGCCGGTCTGGCGGCGAGGTTCACGCTGGCCTGATGCACGGCGTCCTTCGCATACTGGATGAGCCGCTCGTCGGTGAAATAGCCGTAGTCGTAGCGCCCGCCGCCGCCGGCATGGCCCTGCTCGCGCTTGCCGTTCTCGACCATGATGACGGTGATCGACACCCGCACCAGCGGCCGGACGTCGGCCGCCATGCCGCCATCCGAGCGCGCCACCAGCACGACCTCCCAGGTGCCGGCGATGTGCGCCATGACTTCGGCGACGCGCGGATCGAGGTCGCGCGCGAACTTCTCCAGCCGCTCCAGCAGCCTGACTTTCTCCGCGTCGGCCAGCGAAGGAATCGGATCGTGCGGAACGTAAAGCGCCGGCCCGGGCCGGTTGGCGAGACTGGGCAGCGATCCGGAAGCGCCCGCCGCGGCGATCGCGCGCGTCGCGTGCGCCGCGCCGCGCAAGGCCGGCAGGCTGATCTCGTCGGAATAGGCGAAGGCGGTCTTCTCGCCGCTGATCGCGCGCACGCCGACGCCCTGGTCGATGTTGTAGCTGCCCGACTTGACGATGCCTTCCTCGAGGCTCCAGGCCTCGGAGCGCGCGTACTGGAAATAGAGATCGGCATAATCGACGCGATGGCCGAATATCTCGCCGAAAACGGTCGAGAGCCTGCCCGGCGTCAGATCGTAGGGCGCGAGCAGGGTTTTCTCCGCGGTGGTGTAGTGATCGGTCATAGCTTCCTGTGTTTGAGCGCGGGCAGGCTGGTCCGGACTTCGGCAATCCTCGCCGCATCGAGTTCCGCCACGATAACACCCTCGCCCTTGTCGAGACGGGCGAGGACTTCCCCCCAGGGATCGACGATCATGCTGTTGCCATGCGTCATGCGGCCCGTCGGGTGCAGGCCGCCCTGCGCCGAGGCGAGGACGTAGCACTGGTTCTCGACCGCCCGCGCGCGCAACAGCAGTTCCCAGTGCGCCTTGCCGGTGGTGTCGGTGAAGGCCGCCGGCAGGACGATCAGATCCAGCGGCCCCATGGCGCGGAACAGTTCCGGGAAGCGCAGGTCGTAGCAGATGGCCAGGCCGACGCGGCCGGCCGGCGTGTCCACGACGACGACCTCCTTGCCCGGCTCGATGGTGGCCGCCTCGTCGTAGCGTTCCGCGCCCCTGGTGAAGTCGAACAGGTGGATCTTGTCGTAGCGCGCGACCTGCCTGCCCCGATCGTCGAAGACGAGGCAGGAATTCAGGAGCTTGGCCGGATCGCTTCCCGCCAGCGGGATCGAGCCGCCCACCAGCCAGACGCCATGCCTCGCCGCGGTGTCCGCGAGAAACGCCTGGATCGGCCCGGCGCCCGGCGTTTCGCGCGCCGCCAGCCTCGCCTCGTCGCTGGCGCCGATGAGCGGAAAGTACTCGGGCAGCACGACGAGGCGCGCGCCGGCCGCCGCAGCCTCGGCGACCCGCCGGCCGGCGGTGTCGAGATTGGGCCCCACGTCGGGCCCGGAGATCATTTGCACGGCCGCCATCTTCATTGTGTCGTCTGCTCCTCCAGCGCCCCCCGCGGCCCCTGGACCGCCAGCTTCTCGACCTTGGGGTCGGCCCACGATCCGGTGACCGCGTAGTCGAAGGCGAATGCCTTGTCGAGCGGGTTGCCGAACACCTTGTTCATCAACCAGGCCGCCGCGCCGATCGCCGGGTTCACCAGCAGCACGCCCGTGGCCACCGTTTCGCCGAGCGCCGGCTGCACGCGCACCTTGAGATCCTGCGTCTCGCCCGCGAGGTCGACGCTGCCGTTCATCAGCACCTGGGCGGCCGGTCCCTGGATCTGGAAATCCGAGGTCGTCATGATGCCCTGTTTCACCGACACGCTGCCGGCGATGCTGTCGAAGGCGAAGCCTTCGCTGAAGATGTCGCGAAAGTCGAGCGAGATCCGGCGCGGCAGCGATTGCAGGCTGAGCACGCCGAGAAGCCGGCCGACGCCGGGTTCGAGTTTCTTGAACTGCCCGCGCGCCGCTTCCAGCGTCAATTGGCCATCGAGCGAGGGGTAGTCGACGGTGGTCGGCTGACCCGCCCAGGTGAGCGCGCCCGCCAGCGTGGCCGTGCCCCGGCGAACCGCCCCGGGATAACCGAAGCGCTTCAGGAGGTCCTCGAGGTCGGTGGCGGCGAGCCTGAAGTCGATCGCCGTGGTGGCGGGCATGCCGGCGCGGGCCGGCCGCCAGCGTCCCTTGCCCTCGAGGGCGCCGTCGCTGTTCTTGATGTCGTAGCGGGCATTCCAGACGCGATCGGTGTTTTCGGCCTCCAGCCACAGTTCCCCGAACGGCCTGCCATGCAAGGAAAAATTCTCCACCACCAGGTCCACCGCCGGCAGATCATCGGCGATGTCCGTGGCATGCGCGGCGGCCGGCGCGCCGGCGCCGCCTTCCACGCCCTCCGGCAGGTCGAGGCGCGACAGGCGCCCGGACAGGCGCCCGGCCCCCTGGCCGCTCCACTCGAGCCGGCCCGCCGCTTCCTTGCTCTTGATGTTCATTTTCCAGATGCCGCCATCGAGCGCGCCGTCCATCTGCAAGTCATGGACCACCCGGCCCTGGATGACGAACTCGTCGGCCCGCAAGTCGACGCGACTCAGCGGCGGCATCGCCGATGCCCCGTCGCCGCCACCACCGGCGCCACCATTGTCGCCGTTGCCCGCCGCCAGCCGCTGCCGCCATTCATCGGCGTCCAGCCGCCTGGCGGCGACCGCCAGGCCAAGGCCGCGCCCCGGCAGCGGCGGGTTGCCGGCGCCGATGGCCACCACGCCGCGGTCGATGACCAGCCGGTCGCGTTCCAGCCGCCGCAGCAGCGTCAGATTCGCCGTGTCGCCAAGGCTGACTTTCCACTGGTCGCCCCCGGCCGTCGCGGCGCGGCGCTCGACCACCAGCGGCATGGCATCGGCGGCGGTCTTGTTGAACGGCTCGGGCAGGCTCGACGACACACCGCGCAAGGACGAATCGACGCGCAGGTCGGCGATGCCCTCGCGCACCTTCAGCTGCGCGGTCCATGGCGCGGTGCCGGTGACGTCGGCCAGCGCCGCCACGCCGAAATGCTCCCGCAAATCGCGCACGGCGGCCGTGCCGGCGGCGCGGAGCAGCATGCCGCCGTTCTCCGTCGCCAGGTCGAGCGTCATCGGCGCGCCCAGCATGGTGCCGCGCACCTGCCGGGCCTCCAGGCGATCGCCGGTGAAGCGCAGCTCGCCGGCGATGTCGCGCAGCGGCGGCATGCCATCGGCAAATGTCAGATCGTTGCCGGCGACCCGGTAGCTGCCTTCGAGCCGGGTGTCGCCGAGCCGGTCCAAGGGCAGGCCGAGCCGCAGTTTCAGTTCGCCGTTGCCGCCCGCCTTCAGGTCGGCGGTGAAATGGTCGATCCAGTCGCCCACCGGGCTGGCCTCGATGAAGCGCAGGAAATCGGCGCTCGGCCCGCGCGCCTCGCCGGCCACCGCCAGCAGGGTCTCGCTCGCGTCCAGGTCGGCGATCTCGGCCCGGACGTCCGCCAGCGTCACGCCCCACAGGCGGGCGCTGTTGGCGCGGATGGCCATGCGCGGGCCGACGAACTCCAGTTCGCCCGAGACGTCGGTGAACTCCGGCCAGTCCGGGGCGTAGCGCAAGGATGCCCCCTTGAACGGTCCCTTGACCTCGAATACGCCGGAGCCGTCGGCATAGGGAAAGCGCTGGAGATCGCCCTTGAGGCGCAGGGTCGCGGTCGCCGAGCCGCCGATGATGGCGCCATGCAGCCATTCGCGCACTTCCTGGCCGACCGCCAGCGGCAGGTAGCGCCAGACGGCGCCGCCGCCGGCGCGCGTGAGCTTCGCCGAGAGATCGATCGTGCCGGGCTCGGCGCCCTTGCCCCGGTAATGGCCGTTCGCCTCGCCGGCGGCGTCGGCGTTGCGGAAGCTGGCGCGGTCGAGGTTCACGTGGACCAGGCCGTCGGCGAACTTCCAGTCCGCCTTGGCTTCGAGCGCCGCCAGGCTCATCGTCGGCTCGGCGAACACCGCCGGCAATTCGATGCGGGCATCGCGGCTGTCGAGCTCCAGCACGCCGCCTTGGTCGCTGCCCTCGATGCGCCCGTCGAGGCCCGCGAAACCGGGGATCACGCCCTGGGCGCGCACGCTGAGGTCGTCGAAACGGGCCTTGAGGGCATACGCCTTCAGCGCGTCGGCATCGCCGCTCCAGCTCAGGCGCAAGCCGCTCACCTTGCCGCGCGGGTCGAAGGCGGCCAGTTTCTCGCGCAATGCCGCGTCCAACGGCAGGCGATCGATCAGCATCGCTACCACGCCCAGGTCGAGATCGCTGGCGCTGGCGTCGCCGCGCGCCGGTCGCTTGTCCGTCGCTTCGTGCCAGGCGAGATCGAAGTCCACCGGCTCGACGCGCGTGCCGTCGCGCAAGACCATGGCGAGCCTGCGCGCCTGGAAGCCCAGGCCGTCGTCGAAGCGCAGGCCGAGACGGCCGTCGAGGCTGGCCAGTTCGAGCATGGCCAGTTCCGGCGCCAGCCGCAGCGAGAGGTCGTTCAGGCGCACGTCGGCGGCCAGGCCGGTCAGCCGCTGCCGCGCCAGCGTCAGCCAGAGACGGACACCACCCGTGCCGCGCGGCAGTTCGACCGGATAGTCGACCCAGGCCCGCCAGTCGGCCAGATCGGCGTAGTCGAGTTCCGCGTAAGCCTCGCCGGTCCAGGTGGCCGGCGCCCCGATATCGCCGCCGGCAAAGTCGCCGCGCAGGTCCAGGCGCGCGGCCAGCGCCTTCGGCGGCTGCGCCGTCAGCCCGAAGCGGTGGCGATTGCCCCGATTGCGCAGGTCGAAATTGAGCTGCGTCAGCACCAGCGGCGGCGCCTGGCGCTGTTCGTCATGCCAGGTGATGGTGGCGTTGCGGATGACGATGCGGTCCTGGCTCAGCAGCCAGCGCGAAAAGAAATGGTCCTCGGCGTCATCCTGCCTGATCTCGAGTCCGGCCGCGAACAGCCGGCCTTCGGCGTCGCGGCGCAGGTCGAGCGTCGGCGCATCGATCACCAGGCGCGAGAAATGCGGCTCCAGCCGCCAGAGCGACGACCAGGCGAGATCGACCTCGACGTTGTCGAAGCCCAGCGCCGGCCGGCCTTCGGCGTCGCGTATCTCGAGGCCGTGGATGCGCAGGTTCGGTCTCAGGCCCCGCCAGTCGGCGTCCATCTTGCGGATGGCCACCGGCTGCCCCAATGCCTCGGCCAGCGCGCGCTCGATGTCGCCGCGATAGTTCTCGATGCCGGGCAACACGAAATGGCGCAGGGCCAGCACCAGCAGCCCGACGGCGAAATAGCCGGCGATGCCGAGCCCGCCAAGAACACGCACGAGCGTGCTTGCGCGGCGGGGAAGGCGGGGGGAGCGCATGGGCCCGGGCGGGCTAGAATGACCTGCTGAACATGGACGAATTGTAAAGCAATGCCCTCCCCCCCTCCGGCCGACGCCCTGGCGACGGCCTGTCGTTATTCGCGTTACCTGCAACGGCTGCTGCAAGCGCGTCCTTCCCTCGCCGAGGACACTGGCGCGCATCTCGACGACCCCCTCGACCGCGCCACGCTCGAGGCCTGGCTGGCGGCGGAACCGCTGACCGAGGACAACCTCAAGCCGGCGCTGCGACGGTTCAAGCAGCGCGCCTATGCCCGCATCGCCACCCGCGACCTCGCCTGCCAGGCCCCGCTGGCCGAGGTGGTCGAAACCATCACGCTGGTCGCCGAACTCGCGGTGGCCGCCGCACTCCAGGTGCTTCACCAGAGCCTGGCCGCCCGCTATGGCGAACCCCGCGGCTCCGGCGGCGAGGCGCTGCGGCTGATCGTCGTCGGCATGGGCAAACTCGGCGGACGCGAACTGAACGTCTCGTCGGACATCGACCTGATCTTCGTCTATTCCGAGGACGGCGACACCGACGGCAGCCGCTCGATATCGAATTTCGAGTTCTTCACGCGGCTGGGCAAGCAGCTGATCGCCGCCATCGGCGAGATCACCGGCGACGGCCAGGTGTTCCGCGTCGACATGCGCCTGCGGCCGAACGGCGATTCCGGGCCGCTGGTCTGCTCGTTCGACATGCTGGAGAACTACTTCGTCACCCAGGGCCGCGAATGGGAGCGCTATGCCTGGATCAAGGCCAGATCGCTCACAGCGGAGGGGTCCCCGCGAAGCGGGGGCGAAGCGCCCGTGAGCGGTCGCAATGGCCGCACATGGATCGAGGAACTCGAGGATATCCGCCGCCCCTTCGTGTTCCGCAAGTACCTCGATTTCGGCACCATCAACGCCATGCGCGAACTGCATGCGCAGATCCGCCGCGAGGTGGCGAAGAAGGACATGGCCGACAACATCAAGCTCGGCCCCGGCGGCATCCGCGAAGTCGAGTTCATCGCCCAGGTGTTCCAGCTGATTCGCGGCGGCCGCGACACGTCCCTGCAAATCAAGCCGACGCTGCCGGTCCTGAAGCTGCTGGCCGACAAAAGTCAGTTGTCGCGGGACGCCGAGGCGGAACTGGCGGCCGCTTACGTCTTCCTGCGCCGGCTCGAACACCGGCTGCAATTCCTCGACGACGCCCAGACGCAGAACCTGCCCGGGAACCCCGAGGACCGCGAACTGGTGGCGCGGGCCATGGGCTTCGCCTCGTTCGAGGCGATGGCGATGGAGCTGGACGACCACCGCCAGAACGTGTCCCGCCATTTCGAGTCGGTGTTCGCCGACCCCAACGAGAAGGATCACGCGCTGGACCGCGTCTGGCACGGCGCCGGCGACGACAGCCACGCCGCCGAGCTGCTGCGTCTCGGTTACAAGGACGCCGGCGGCGCCTGTGCGCGGCTGGCCGCCATCCGCGCCGGCAACCGCTACCAGCAACTCGCCGACAGCGCGCGCAGCCGCTTCGACGCCTTGGTGCCGCGCCTGGTCGAAGTCGCCGCCACGCTGCCCGACCCCGACGCGGCGCTCTCGCGCGGCCTCGACCTGCTCGAGGCGATCTCGCGGCGCGCCGCCTATCTGGCGCTGTTGCAGCAATACCCGCGGGCGCTGGCCAAGGTCGCGCAGATCGTCGGCAGTTCCAGCTGGGCGGCGGGCTACCTGAACCGCCATCCCGTGCTGCTCGACGAACTGCTCGACGCCAGCATCCTGGACACCGCGCCCGACTGGCCGGCCTTCCGCGCGCATCTGACGCAAGCGCTCGACGAGGTGGAACCCGACACCGAGCGGCAGATGGACCTGTTGCGCGAAGCGCATCACGCACAGGTGTTCCGTCTGCTGACGCAGGACCTCTCGGGCCTGCTCACCGTCGAGCGGCTGGCCGATCATCTCTCGGAACTCGCCGACATCATGGTCGACCAGGCGCTCGGCCATGCCTGGCGCAAGCTGCTCAAGCGCCACGTGGATGCGCCGCGCTTCGCCGTCATCAGCTACGGCAAGCTGGGCGGCAAGGAACTCGGCTACGCCTCCGACCTCGACCTGGTCTTCCTGTTCGACGACGCCGATCCCGAGGCGGCGCAGAACTACTCCAAGCTCGCGACGCGCCTCAACACCTGGCTTTCGGCGCAGACCGCCGCCGGCCAGCTGTTCGAGACCGACCTGCGCCTGCGGCCCAACGGCGATGCCGGACTGATCGTCAGTTCCATGGAAGCCTTCCGCAAGTACCAGCTCGAATCGGCCTGGCTCTGGGAACACCAGGCGCTGACGCGCGCGCGCTTCACGGCGGGCGACCCGGCCGTCGGCGAAGCCTTCGAGTCCATCCGCCGCGAAGTGCTCTGCCAGAAGCGCGATCTGGCGAAACTGCGCGAGGAGATCATGGCCATGCGCAAGAAGATGCTCGACGCGCATGCCACCCGGCTCGACGAGCGCGACACCGTCTTCAACCTCAAGCACGATCCGGGCGGCCTGATCGACGTCGAATTCGCCGTCCAGTACCTGGTGCTGGGTTACGCGTGGCAGTACGCCGAGCTTACCGGCAACAAGGGCAACATCGCCTTGCTGGCGATGGCCGCGCAGCGCGGCCTGATCCCCGTCGATCTCGCCGACGCCGTGCGCGACGCCTACCGCGACTACCGCCGCATGCAGCACGCGGCGCGCCTCAACGACCGGGAGAGCCGCGTCGCCAAGGCCGACGTGGCCGAGCGCGTTGTCGTCGTCCGCCGCCTCTGGAAAACCGTCTTCAACCCCGACTGAAACGAGGAAACGAGCATGCCCGTCAACCTGAACCCGCCCGTTGCCGAGAACCTCCACCCGGTCGCCGGCGTCCGTCTCGGCGTCACCGAGGCCGGCATCCGCAAGGCCAAGCGCCGCGACCTGACCCTGATCGAACTCGCGCCGGGCAGCCGCGTCGCCGGCGTGTTCACCCAGAACCGCTTCTGCGCCGCGCCCGTGCAAGTGTGCAGGCAGCATCTGTCCGGCGGCGAGATCCGCGCGCTGGTGATCAACACCGGCATCGCCAACGCCGGCACCGGCGAGCCGGGCCTGCGGGCCTCGATGCAGAGCTGCCAGGCGGTCGCCCGCCTCTTCGACCTGCGCGCCGGCCAGGTGCTGCCCTTCTCGACCGGCGTGATCCTAGAACCGCTGCCGGTCGACCGCCTGATCGCCGGCCTGCCCGGCGCCCAGAGCGCCTTGAAGGCCGACGGCTGGTTCGACGCCGCGCACGCCATCATGACCACCGACACTGTCGCCAAGGCCGTCTCGAAGCAGGCTGTCATCGCCGGCGAGACGGTCACCATCACCGGCATCGCCAAGGGCGCGGGCATGATCAAGCCCAACATGGCGACCATGCTCGGCTTCGTCGCCACCGACACCAGCGTCGCCCAGCCGATGATCGAGCGGCTGGTGAAGGAAGTCGCCGACGAATCCTTCAACTGCGTCACGGTCGACGGCGATACCTCGACCAACGACTCCTTCATCCTGATCGCCACGGGCAAGGGCCGCGCCCGCTTCGAGAGCGTGGACGCGCCGGGCTGGGCGGAATTCAAGGCCGCCGTCACCGATGTCGCGCGCACGCTGGCGCAGGCCATCGCCCGCGACGGCGAGGGCGCGACCAAGTTCATCGAGATCGCCGTCGGCGGCGCGCGTTCGAAGGACGAGGCGAAGGCGGTCGGCTACGCCATCGCCCACTCGCCGCTGGTCAAGACCGCCTTCTTCGCCTCCGATCCCAACCTCGGCCGCATCCTCGGCGCCATCGGCAACGCCTGGGGCAACGATCCGGCCCTGCGCGACCTGGACGTATCGAAAGTGAAAGTGTGGCTCGGTAGCGGGCCAACCGAGGTTCTGGTTTCCGAGAACGGCGGCCGCGCCGCCAGCTACAAGGAAGAAGACGGCGCGGCGGCGATGAAGCCGGCCGAGATCACGATCCGCGTCGACCTGGGCCGCGGCGGCGCATCCGGCAAGGTCTGGACCTGCGATTTCTCCTATGATTACGTGAAGATCAACGCGGACTATCGGAGCTAACCCCCCGGCCCCCTTCCACAGGAAGGGGGAGCCCGCCTGCTCGCTGCGCTCGAACTTACGCCTCATTCTCCGATGAATCTTCTCTGGATCGCGCTGGGCTGGCTGCTTTACGGAGCGATCCATTCGCTCCTGGCCTCCTTCGCGTTCAAGGATTGGGTGGCACGGCGTTGGCCGAGCGCCATGCCGGCCTACCGGCTCGGCTTCAACATCTTCGCCGTCGTCGCGCTGCTGCCCATCGCCTGGCTGGTCCATGGCGCCGAAAGCGAATGGCTGTGGCGGTGGACGGGCGCGTGGGCCTGGCTCGCCAACGGCCTGGCGCTCGCGGCGCTGGCCAGCTTCTGGTTTTCGTCCAACACCTATGACATGGGCGAATTCCTCGGCCTCAAGCCGCTGCGCGAGAAGCGCACGGACGCCGCGGAACACGACGGCTTCCGCATCTCGCCGCTGCACCGCCATGTGCGCCACCCCTGGTACAGCCTCACCCTGGTGCTGATCTGGACGCGCGACATGAACGGCCCGCTGCTCGTCTCGGCCATCGCGATCACGCTCTACTTCATCATCGGCTCGCGGCTGGAGGAGAACAAGCTGATCGCCATGCACGGCAACGCCTACCGCCGCTACCGCAAGCGCGTGCCGGGACTGGTGCCGCTGCCCTGGAAACGCCTGAGCGAGAAGCAGGCGTCCGAGCTGCTGCGAGACGCGCCCCGATAGCTTCCCCGAAAGTCAGCCGTGGCGACACGCCGCGCCAGCGCCCGCCGTGCCGCGCCGACTTTGCATGACGAAGGCTCGTGTGGCAAACTTTGCCAAACCTTATGGAGGGCAGCGGCCATGACCACCATGAACATCTCACTCCCCGACTCGCTCAAGGAGTTTGTCGACCGCCAGGTAGCCACCGCGGGCTATGGCACCTCCAGCGAATACGTCCGCGAACTGATCCGCCGCGACCAGGATCGCAAGCGTCTGAATGAAATCCTGCTGGCGGGCGCGCAGTCTCCCCTTGCCGGTCCCGCGGACGACGCCTACTTTGCCGGCCTGCGTTCCGGCATCCGCAAGCGGCCCAAATCCGCAAAGTGAAGCCCCTGCTGCGGCGGGCGCTGGCCGATGCGGACGTTGCATCCGCCATCGGGCACTACCTTGCCGAACAAGCCCCCGAGGCGGCGCTCCGCTGGGTCGACGCCCTGGAAGCGGCCTACCGCCACGTCCAGCGCCACCCCGGCACCGGGTCGCCGCGTTACGCACACGAACTCAACCTGCCGGGCCTGCGCGCATGGCCGCTGAAGCGCTTTCCCTACCTCGTGTTCTACAGGGAGACCGATGCGCACATCGAAGTCTGGCGCGTCCTGCACATGGAACGGGACATCCCCGCCTGGTTGCGCGAAGAGACCTGAATGAGTTGATGCTGAACACGAAGACGGCCGCAAGCGGCCACGACCCGCCGTCCCGCCAATACCGTCCCGGTCAATGCAAGGTGCGCGGCATCGAGAGCACGAACTCGGCGACCGGCGCCTCGAACTGCGTGCCGTCCTCGGCCACCATCTGGTAGCTGCCCTTCATGGTGCCCACCGGGGTTTCGAGCGCGCAGCCGCTGGCGTACTCGAACTTTTCGCCGGGGCGCAGCAGCGGCTGATGCCCGACCACGCCGAGCCCGCGCACTTCCTGGACGTGCCCGTCGGCATCGGTGATCACCCAGTGGCGGGAAATCAGTTGCGCGGCAACGGTGCCGACGTTGCTGATGGTGATGGCATAGGAGAAGACATGCCGGCCGGCCGACGGCTCGGACTGATCCTCGAGATAGTTGGTCACGACATCGACGCGAATCTCGTATTTCTTGGCTTCACCCATCGCTCTCGGTCACCTTATGGTTGCCATCAGAAAAAATTAGCCGGCCCGGCGAGGGCGGCGGCTAGAATCGATTCATTCTAATTGAGGAGGCCCGTTCCATGGCCAGGCCCAACTACCGCATCGCCCCGTCCATCCTCTCCGCCAACTTCGCGCGGCTGGGCGAGGAAGTCGACAATGTACTGGCTTCCGGCGCCGATATCGTCCACTTCGATGTCATGGACAACCACTACGTGCCGAACCTCACCATCGGCCCGCTGGTCTGCGAAGCCCTGCGCAAGCACGGCGTCACGGCCCCGATCGACGTGCATCTGATGGTCAAGCCGGTCGACCGCATCGTCCCCGACTTCGCCAAGGCCGGCGCCACCTACATCACCTTCCACCCGGAAGCCTCCGAGCACATCGACCGCACCATCGGCCTCATCAAGGAATGCGGCTGCAAGGCGGGCCTCGTCTTCAATCCGGCCACGCCGCTCGACGTGCTCGAATACACGCTCGACAAGCTCGACATGGTGCTGCTGATGTCGGTGAACCCGGGCTTCGGCGGCCAGAAGTTCATCCCCTACGTGCTCGACAAGGCGCGCGCCGTACGCAAGATGATCGACGAGCGCGGCCTCAAGACCGAACTGGAAATCGACGGCGGCGTCGGCCCGGCCAACATCGCCGAAGTCGCCCGCGCGGGCGTGG
>CAZRRI010000056.1:0-12337 GCA_964602565.1 uncultured Rhodocyclaceae bacterium
CGAACAGCGCCGCGTTGTGCAGCGCCTCGAAGCGCAGCTTGTCGCAGGCGTCGGAGGCATTGGAGATCAGCTCGCGCAGGAAGATCTCGCGGTTCGAATACAGGGAATGGATCATCAGGTGAAGCAGCTGCTTCACCTCGGCCTGGAAACCCAGGGTTTCCTTGGTGGCGGTATCGGTCATGAAAAAAGTCTCCGGAAAGAATCGCGCGGTATTTGAGGGCGCGGCCCCGGATTTCAAGATCCTGCTACAAGTAGCGGATTTCCAGCACCTCGAGCTCGCGCCAGCCGGCCGGGCTCTGGAAGCGCACCAGGTCGCCCTCGCGCGCCTTCATCAGCGCGCGCGCCAGCGGCGACAGCCAGCTGATCAGCCCGCGGCCGGGGTCGGCCTCGTCCACGCCGACGATCTGGTAGGTCGCCCCGGTCTCGCCATCGTCGATGGTCACCGTGGCGCCGAAGAACACCTGCCCGACGTTTTCCTGGTCACGCGGATTGACGGCCACGGCGCTTTCGGTTCGCTTGGTCAGATACCGGATGCGCCGGTCCATCTCGCGCAGCCGCTTCTTGCCGTAGATGTAGTCGCCGTTCTCGGAGCGGTCGCCGTTGCTCGCCGCCCAGGCCACCACCTTGACCAGTTCCGGCCGCTCGGTCTTCACGAGCCTCGCCAACTCGTCGAGCAGGCGGCGGTGCCCCTGCACGGTCATGTAGTTGCGCGTGCCGGGCGGCAGCGGGGCGGCCTCGGGAGCGTCGTCGTCATCCGCGTCGTCCGATTCCTTGACGAAGGCCTTGTTCATGCGCTGCGATCCCGCGGTTGAGGTGATTACAAGATGCCTGCATGCGGGGATGGAACGCCGCCCCGGATTCGGGAGTGTTCTCGTGGAACCGCATGGGGAGTGGTGCCGACAGTCTGACTCGAACAGACGACCTACCGCTTACAAGGCGGTTGCTCTACCAACTGAGCTATGCCGGCGCAGGGCGGATTGTAAGGCACGAACAACGCCAGGGGAGGCAGGCAGCCGAGCCCTCCCATGGCTTTCCCTGTCCCCGCCCGGCTAGGTAACCGAGGCACGACGCAGATCGGAAGATGCGCAACCCGCCAGGGCTTTCAATTCCAGAATCAATTGCTCGCCGAGCGATGACATCTTGTCGAGCATGAGGGCGACTCCCCCCGCTTCCTCGCCTTGGCGGCGTCTGGCATAAAGCTCATGGCCGACGACGTGGAGTTCCCGATGCAGGTCGACGATGTTGGAGAATCGGGTCTGGTGGCCGAAGCAATGAAAGCCCTCGCCTTGCAGCCATTGTCCGAATCGGCAGTTGTCCTCGTCGAGTATTGCGGGCGAAGAATCGCCCGAGTGTTCGCTTTCGAGCAGTTTTCCGAAGTCATCGAGCCACTGCCTGAGATCCCTCTCGAGCATGCCAAACTTGGAATCGGTACCGGAACAGCGCCGGGCAACGACCTCCGACCACTCCTTGGCGGGCCGCCATCCCGTTGCCCAGTTCGCAAACTCGTCAGCGGGCATTGGCGGTGCGATGGCGTAACCTTGCGCGACGTAGCAGCCCATCTCGATGAGCCTGACGCCGTGCTCGACAGTCTCGACACCTTCGGCGATAACGGAGCGCCGAAACGCCTGGCCCAGACCGATGATGCCCTCCACGATCGCCAGGTCGTCGCCGTTCTCGAGCATGTTGCGAATGAAAGTCTGATCGATCTTCAGGGACGACACCGGCAGATGTTTGAAATAGGTCAGCGACGAATAACCCGTACCGAAATCATCGATCGAAAACTCCACGCCGAGCGCCCGACACTGTTCGATGACTTGGGTGGCATGCCCCAGATCCTCGATCGCCGCCGTTTCGAGAATCTCGATTTCCAGACACCGTGCCGGAGCCAGCGGCTGTTCCTCCAAGAAGGTCTTCAAACGGGAAACGAAGTCTCTTTGCGCCAGGTGGTAAGCGGAGATATTGATGCTGACGACGAGTTCCACGCCGGCGCTCCGCCATTCCCCGATTTGCCGCAAGGCCGCCTGGATGACGAACTCACCCAGCAGGACGTCGGCGGCGGTGCTCTCGATGAACGACAGAAACTGACCCGGCAGGACCAGGCCGATTTCCGGATCGCACCAGCGGACCAGTGCTTCCGCTCCGACAATGGAGCCTTGCCGAAGATCGACCTTGGGCTGGTAGTACAGCCGGAGATGATTGGCCGCCAATGCCTGGTCGAAGCGTTGCCTGCCGGCACGCACGGCCTGTAGCCGATAAGCATGGGAAGCGTCGAACATCACATGGCGATTGCGTCCAAGCTCCTTGGCCTGATACAGCGCATGATCGGCGTGTCGCAACAGCGTATCGGCGTCGGCATCGTCATCGGGATAGAGCGTGACCCCGAGGCTCGCTGAAATCTTGACGCGCACCCTGTCGATGATCAACGGCTCGGAGACGATTTCCAACAGCCTTTGGACAATCTTCTGGCATTCGGCGAGCGATTCCAGGTCGCCGAGGAGAAGCACGAACTCGTCGCCGCCGATCCTGGCCACGCTGTCCATGTCACGCAGCGACTTGGACAGGCGCTGACCGATTTCGTAGAGCAGCCGATCGCCGAAATGGTGGCCGTGATGATCGTTAACGGGCTTGAAACCATCCAGGTCCAGGTAACACACCCCAAGCAAACAGCCCGATCGCCTGGCGTGCGCCATGGCGATACGCATCCGGTCCGCCAGCATGACACGATTGGGCAGGCGCATGAGCGCATCGTAATGCGCCAGGTACTCGAGATTGGCCTGCTGGGCCTTCAGTTCCGAGATATCGGTAAACACCGCCAGATAATGGCCCTGGGCGGAGTCGTCCAGCCTGAGTTCCGTGATCGTGAGAAGCTCCGGATAGACTTCGCCATTCTTGCGGCGATTCCATATCTCTCCCCGCCAGTGCCCCTCCTTCCTGATCGTTTCCCACATTTCCGCGTAAAAGCCGGCGTCGTGGCGACCGGACTTCAGGATCCTTGGATTCTCGCCGACGATCTCGTCACGCCGGTATCCGGTGATCTCGCAAAAGCGGGCGTTCACGGCGATGATGTTGCCATCCGCATCGGCGATGGTAATGCCTTCGCGGGCGTTGGCGAACACCGCCGCCAACAACCTGGCGCTGCCTTCGGAAATCTTGCGCTCGGTGATATCGACGGCCATGCAGAGCAGCCGGCCGTTCGGTTGCCCGTGCGGCTCGTGCATGCGCAACATCACGATCTCCAGGTCGCGGATCTGCCCGTTGGCGAAGCCGACCCGTTCTTCGCGACGGTGCGGCCCAGGAACCGCGAGAGCCTCCGCCAGGGTCGCCTGGCAGCGCGCCGCGGTATCCCCGTCGAACAGCGCGGTGTAGTCCGGCATCATCAACAAGTCGGCCACGGGAGCGCCCAGCATCTCCGAGAAGGTCTTGTTGGCAAAGCCCAATCGTCCATCGACCTCGTGCATCCAGATGCCGACCGGCACATTGTCGAGCAAGCCGCGCAGCAGATCCCCCTGCGCTTGCAGGTTGGTCAACAGCCATTCCGGTAGCGGCTCGTTCATGCCCTTCGATCCGGGTTGGACAAGTCGCGGGAATCGCGATCGACGGGCTCGTCGGACGGCACGGCCTGGTTGCGGCCGGCCGCCTCGGCCTTGTGGCACAACCGCGAACTCCTCGCCTCCATGATCGGCATTACAGGCAGCGCTTTCATGATTCGGGTTTTACGAAGGGGAGCCTGGTTTCTCGCTGTCGTTCATGAAGAGGTTTGGCGAAAGTCGTCGACAAATGGACTTAACGGCGCGCACAATTTCATCTTTCGGGATGAATGATGCATTTTATAGAAAAAAATAAGCATTAATGATATTTATTCAAGCTTGAAACAAAAACACGGCTGTCAATGTGGAGAATTTGATCAAGATCAAATCGATACCAATGTGCCAAGCCAAGCACGCCTATTGCAATGAACGACTATGCTCACACGGGTCGCCGCCGTGTGCTGATTATTGACGGCGACTCGCCCTCAACCGCGATTCTCGCCGACCACCTGAAAGCGGGAGGTTTCGACCTCCATGTCATAAGCGACACGCTGGCAAGCCCTCGCCGCATCGCGGCAACCCGCCCCCACGTGGTCCTGTTCAACTTTTCCGGGGTCGATGCGGGGCTCTTGAGCATGTGCGAGCGATTGGCCGCGATACCGTGGGCTCACGGATTTTCAGTGATGGTTCTGGCGACATTCCGGGACATCAACGGCAAATTGAGGTGTTTCAATGCCGGTGCCCAGGAGGTGATCGAGAAACCGTTCCATCTCGATGAGGTCGTTGCCCGACTGCGCGTCCACCTGTGCTATTCGCTTTCCAGGATGCCCAGACATATTGCGACGGCGGGCAGCCCGTTACCGGTCTCGAGGGAAGACAGATTCTTTGAAAAGGCCATCAAACTGATCCAGGAGAATGGTAACGTCTATCTGCCCAGCCACGAACTGGCGAAGCAACTGGGAACCAATATCGAAAAACTGAACGCGATCTTCCGCGAGCGCACCGGCAAGTCGACTCACGGATACGTCCAGGACATTCGCTTCGAGCGAAGCAGGCATATGCTGGCCAACACCAGCCTTCATATCCAGCAGGTGGCGGTTCTCACCGGCTACCGCAATGCCAGTGACTTTTCCCGGTCCTTCCGGCGTCGCTACGGCATATCGCCACGCAGTTTTCGTGTGCAAAAACTCCTGTCGAGCCGCGACGACGAGTAATGAAGGGACGGGCCGGAGTCCGTCGCATCCCGCAGCAGCGCATCGCCCCGAGTAGTGAGGAGGCGGACGAAGGGGCAGACCGGCGGTCCGATCCTTCGCCAGGCATGGCCGCAAGCGCCAAGCCCATGAATCGACTGGCTTTCCACGAAAAACCAGCCCACTAGATATAGTGGCATGGGGATTGCTCAACCACTAGACACAAAAATAAGCACTTGATTTCACTGCTGGAAAAAAATCGGGCTTCCAAAGTTTGGCGGACCGGGATATTCTTGCCAGCCATCGCATCCACGCCTTGCTTCCTTCCAACCAACAACCATCGGACGACAAGATGACAACGGACACGCCGGTCTCGGGAGACATCGTACCCATCCAGCAAATGGGACTGCCCCTGCCGCAGGAGATTTCCGGGGAGGTATTGATCGAGAAGTACACCAAGGGCAACGAACGCAGCGTCCATGACGTGCGCAACCGCGTCGCCCGCGCGCTGGCCGCCGTGGAGGCCGAGGAAAGACGCGGCCACTGGCAGGAACACTTCCTCGATGCCCAGGAGAACGGCTTCGTGCCCGCCGGGCGCATCAATTCGGCCGCCGGCACGGACCTTTGCGCCACCCTGATCAACTGCTTCGTGCAGCCCGTGGGCGACTCGATCTCCGAGATCGTGGATGGCCGCCCCGGCATCTACACCGCCCTGCTGCAAGCCGCCGAGACCATGCGCCGCGGCGGCGGCGTCGGTTACGACTTCTCGACCATCCGCCCGGTCGGCGCCCACGTCAAGGGCACGCAGTCGCGCGCCTCCGGCCCCGTCTCCTACATGCGCGTGTTCGACCGCTCGTGCGAGACCGTCGAATCCGCCGGCACCCGCCGCGGCGCCCAGATGGGCGTGCTGCGCTGCGACCACCCGGACATCGAGGAATTCATCCACGCCAAGGACGAAGGCGACCTCACCAACTTCAACATCTCGGTGGGCGTCACCGACCCCTTCATGCAGGCCGTCGAGGCCGACGGCGCCGTGGAGCTGGTGCACAAGGCCGAGCCCACCGAAGAGGTGAAGTCCGCCGGCGCCTACCAGCGCGACGACGGCATGTGGGTGTACCGCAAGGTGCGCGCGCGCGAGCTGTGGGACCAGATCATGCGCTCGACCTACGACCACGCCGAGCCGGGCATCCTCTTCCTCGACCGCATCAACCGCGACAACAACCTCAACTACTGCGAGACCATCGAGGCCACCAACCCCTGCGCCGAGCAGCCGCTGCCGCCCTACGGCTGCTGCTGCCTGGGCTCGATCAACCTCACGCTGTTCGTCAGGAACCCCTTCGGCGACAAGGCCGAGTTCGACTACGCGGCCTTCGGCAAGGTGATCGACACCTCGATCCGCATGCTCGACAACGTGCTCGAGGTCACCCACTGGCCGCTCGAGCAGCAGCACGCCGAGGCCCAGTCCAAGCGCCGCGTGGGCCTCGGCTTCACCGGCCTGGGCGACGCGCTGATCATGCTCGGCCAGCGCTACGACACCCCGGAAGCCCGCGACGAGGCGCGCAGGATCTCCGAGTACATGCGCAACCGCGCCTACCTGGCCTCGACCGAGCTCGCCCGCGAGCGCGGCGCCTTCCCGCTCTTCAACGCCGACCTGTATCTGTCGGGCGGCAACTTCGCCTCGCGCCTGCCGGCCGACGTCAAGGACAAGATCCGCAAGCACGGCATCCGCAACTCGCACCTGCTGTCGATCGCGCCCACCGGCACCATTTCGCTGGCCTTCGCCGACAACGCCTCGAACGGCATCGAACCGCCCTTCTCGTGGACCTACACGCGCAAGAAGCGCATGGTCGACGGCACCTTCAAGGAATACGCGGTCGAGGACTATGCCTGGCGCTATTACCGCCACATGGGCGGCGACACCGCGCGGCTGCCCGACTATTTCGTCACCGCCCTGGCCATCTCGGCGCAGGCGCACAAGGACATGGTCGCCGCCGTCGCGCCGTGCATCGACACCGCCATCTCGAAGACGGTGAACGTGCCCGAGGACTATCCCTACGCCGATTTCGAGGGCCTGTATCTCGACGCCTGGAAGGCCGGCCTGAAGGGCCTCGCCACCTACCGGCCCAACAAGGTGCTCGGCGCCGTGCTCTCGGTCGATTCCGCCAGCCAGCAGAAACAGCCGCAGGACGTCACCATCGACGGCGCCAACAAGCGCATGTCGATCGGCTCGCTGCCGGCGCCGGTGCTGGCCAGCCTGCGCTGGCCCGGCCGGCCGCGCCTGGCCGATGGCAACCTGGCCTGGAGCTACATGATCGAGACGCCGCACGGCGAGTTCGCCCTCTTCGTCGGCCAGACCGAGAATCCGCTGGCCAAGCCGGTGCCTTTCGAAGTGTGGGTGAACGGCACCGAGCAGCCGCGCGGCCTGGGCGCCGTCGCCAAGACCATCTCGATGGACATGCGCGCCAACGACAAGGCCTTCCTCAAGCTCAAGCTGGACGTGCTGGCCCGCACCGTCGGCGAGGAACCGTTCGAAATGCCCTTCCCGCCACTGGGCGAAAAGAAGCTGATGCCGGGTTCCGTGGCCGCCATGGCGCAAGTGATCCGCTACCGCTGCGAGCAGCTCGGCGCGCTGGACGGCGAAGGCGCCACCCCCGTGCTCGATGCCATGTTCTCGCGCGACGAGCCCAAGACCGGCACCGACGGCACCCTGTCCTGGACGGTGGACATCGCCAACCCCGCCGCCAACGAGGAATTCGTCCTCGGCCTCAAGGAAATCACCCTGCCCGACGGCGTCACCCGGCCCTACTCGGTCTGGCTGTCCGGCAATTATCCGCGTGCGCTGGATGGCCTGACCAAGCTGTTGTCGCTCGACATGCGCGTGCTCGATCCGGCCTGGATCGGCATGAAGCTGCGCAAGCTGACCAACTATGCCGAGCCGCTCGGCGATTTCATGGCGCGCGTCCCCGGCAGCCAGAAGCAGCAGAACTGGCCATCCACCGTCGCCTACATCGCCCGCCTGATCATGCACCGCTACGCCATGCTCGGCATCCTCGACGAAAACGGCTATCCGACCCGCGAGATGGGCATCCTCGAGACGCCGCGCGACAAGGGCGCGCTGAAGGTCACGCAGGGTTCGCTGTGCGCCGAGTGCGGCAACATGACCGTGATCCGCAAGGACGGCTGCGACTTCTGCACCGCCTGCGGCGCGGTCGGCAGCTGCGGCTGACGTTCCAAAGACCTGTTTGTCCCACTCAGCGGGACAAAAGCGGGAAAAACCCGCGACCCGGAAATCGGGTCGCGGGTGTCTGATTGCCCTCCGCGACCGCCTCAAGGCCAGCCCCGCCTAATCGTCCTTGTCGGATAGCCAGCGCGCCAGCTTGGCGTAGAGAATGTCGGGCTCGACCGGCTTGGCGATGAAATCGTTCATGCCGGCGGCCTCGCAGCGCCGCCGGTCTTCCTCGAAGGCGTTGGCGGTCATGGCGATGACCGGCGTCGCAATGCCCAGTCCGCGGAGCCGCCGCGTCGCCTCCAGGCCGTCGATCACCGGCATCTGCATGTCCATCAGCACCAGGTCGTAGGAGCCGGCGCGCAGTTTCTCCAGCGCTTCGCCACCGTGGCTGGCGACATCGACCGCCAGGCCCTTGCTCTCCAGCAGGTCGAGCGCGACCTCCTGGTTGATCTCGTTGTCCTCGACCAGCAGGATGCGGCGGCCGGCCGGGACGCTGTGTCCGCTGTCGACGGCGGTCACGGCTTCGCCGCGGTCGCGCTTGAAGCGGGCCGTGAACCAGAACGTGCTGCCCTGTCCGACCTCGCTGACCACGCCGGTCTCGCCGCCCATCAGCCGCGCCAAGCGCCGGCTGATGGCGAGGCCGAGGCCGGTGCCGCCGTGCTGGCGCGCCGTCGAGGTCTCGGCCTGCTCGAAGGCATCGAACACGCGCGCCTGCGCCTCCCGCGCCAGGCCGATGCCGGTGTCCTGGACTTCGAAGCGCACCTTCACGCGCTCCGCTTCCTCGTCTTCGAGCGTGGCGCGCAGCGTGATCCGGCCCCGCTCGGTGAATTTCACGGCATTGCCGGCGAGGTTGATCAGCACCTGGCCGACGCGCAGCGGATCGCCCAGCAGCGGCAGCCCGGCGAGGCGGCCGTCCAGTTCCTCGACCATCTCCAGGCCCTTCGCGCCGACGCGATCGGACATCATGCTGAGGACATGATCGAACGTGGCCTTGACGTCGAGCGTGGTCTCCTCGAGCACGAGGCGGCCGGCCTCGATCTTGGACAGATCGAGGATGTCGTTGATGATGCCGAGCAGGTGCCTGACGGACGCCGAAATCTTGTCGAGCTTTTCCATCTGCGCCGGCACGGCGATGTCGCGCTGGAGCAGATGGGTCAGGCCGAGGATGGCGTTCATCGGCGTGCGGATTTCGTGCGACATGTTGGCCAGGAAGGTGCTCTTGGCCTGGTTGGCCGCCTCGGCGACGTTCTTGGCCTGGTTCAGTTCGCGGTTGGCGTCGCTGAGTTCGTCGGTGCGCCGCCGGACCAGTTCCTCGAGGCGGTCGCGGTGCAGGGCCAGGGCCTCCTGGGCGCGCCGGGCCTCCGAAATGTCGTGGGCGATGCCGAGCACGCCGATCAATCGCCCGTCGCCCGACCACACCGGCGTCTTGGTCGTCTCGAACAATCCGTGGTAGCCGCCGTCGGCGAAGGCCAGCCATTCCTCGTTGATGGTGGGGCGCCCCGCCGCCACGGCCGCGTGGTCATGCCGGCGGAAGAAGTCCGCCAGGTCCCTCGACACGAAGTCATGGTCGGTCTTGCCGATGATCCGTGCTTCCTCGGCGCCGAAAAACCGTTCGAACTGCGGATTGCAGCCCAGATAGACGCCATCGGGATCCTTCACCCAGACGAGGTCGGGAATGGCGTCCATCAGGGTGCGTTGCAGGATGCGCTCCCGGTCGGAATCCTTGAGGGCCTGGCCACCGGTCCGCTTCAGCGTGGCGATCGAGACCACCAGGTCGTCGAGTTCGTCGCGCCGCGCCGGCTCCGGCAGCGCCGGAATCTCCGCGAGCGGCCGGTCGCGCAGGTCGTCGGCGGTCACGTCGCGCAATTCGGCGGCGATCGCCGCCAGCCGCCGGGCGACGACGGCCTGATAGATCAGGGCCGAGAGCAGCGCGATCAGGAAAATCACCGCGGCGTTGGCGACGAAACCGATGGCCCACGAACGCACCAGCTTGAGGCGATCCTCGCCGAAGTCCTTGACCAGCACCAGGTAGCCCACGTCGTGGCCGCCGTCGGGGTCGACATGGGACAGGCGTATGGTCCGCTCGATGGCCTGGTCGGCCGGCACATCGTGGCCATGGATCAACACTTCGCCCTTTTCGAGATACAAGCGCACCGCCGACACGGCGGGAAAACGCAACAAGGACTCCAGCTGTGTTTCGATCCGGTCGCGGTTGAACATCCAGATGCTTTGCACCAGGGGCGGCGCGGCCGCCGCGCCGATCGATTCGATATGCCGTTCCAGTTCGGCGACATGGCGCCGATAGCCCACGACGCCTTCGATCAGCGAAACGGCCAGGGTGGCGATGCCGCCGGCGACGAACACCCAGAACCACATGCGCCGCGCAATGCGGCTGCTGAGGCCGAAGAAGCCGCCGACACCGGCCGCGGCAGTGCTGCCGGCGGGTCCGGGCTCGGCCATTATTCGCCGCTTGCTCCGGAGATGATGCGGTCACGGGTGCCGTCGGCCCGCGTGCGGGGCGTGCGGATCAGCCGCGGAAACACCGCCCCCCACCGTGCTTGCATGCGATAGCCCCCCGTAGTCTCTGGTATGTCTCGTGTGTCTTTCGTCGAGACACTGCGGGCATCTTAGCATTGCCGGCACGGCGGCCCGCCGCGACGGCGTCCGCGAACGCCCGGACGGCCCGGCGAAAGTCAGGCATGGCGGAACGCCGATCAGGCCTGAAAGTCAGGCGTGGAGGAACGCCGGCCAGGTTTCCGTGGCGGCGGCCGACATCGGTTCGTAGCCCGGCAGCGCCGCCAGGCGTTGACCGAAGGTGCGTCCCGCGACCCGGCGCAGCAGCGTCTGGCCGGCGTCGGTGTTCAACACCGCGCGGCGCAGCGCGAAGCCGTAGCGCTCGGTGACCAGCGGCACGAAATCGAGGTCGTAGCGCGCCGCGGCGGCCATGATGCCGAAGCCGGCATCGGCCGAGGCGCCGGCTACGGTGGCGGCGACGGCGTCGTGGGTGAATTCCTCGTGCGCGTAGCCGTCGATGCTGGCGGGTTCGATGCCCTTGGCGGCCAGCAGCTGGTCGATCAGCGTGCGCGTGCCCGATCCCCGCTGGCGGTTGACCATGCGCGCGCCGCGCGCCGCCACGTCGGCCAGCGAGCGCAGCCGCAGCGGATTGCCGCGCGCCACGATCAGGCCCTGGCGGCGGCGCATCAGCGGCACCAGCACATGCAGGCGCGGTTTCAGCCAGCGCTTGAGCCAGGCCGTCAGGTGCTCGGCCTGCCAGTTCTCCGGCACGTGGAAGCCGGCCACGTCGCACTCGCCGCGGCCGAGCGCCGCCAGCGCTTCCTCGCTGCCGCGCCAGACGATCTCCACCGGCACCTGGCGCCCATGCTCGGCCCAGTCGGCCAGCGCCAGGTCGTGGCTGGCGTGCAAAGTCAGCCGTGGCGGCACGCCGCCCGCGCCGTCCTTCCGCTTCGCCGGCCCGAGCAGCGCGTGCATGCGCGCCTCCCAGACCGCGTGGACCTCGCCGAGCGCCAGCCGCGCCGCGCCATCCATTTCCACCAACGATTCGCCGAAGGGCGTCAGGCGCGTGCCCCGGCCGCGCTCCATGACCACCAGTTCGAGCCCGAATTCCTCCCGGCAACGGCGCAGCAGGCCCCAGGCGGCGCGATAGGACATGCCGGCGGCGGCGGCGGCCTTGCCCAGCGCCGAGGTGTCGAGCAGCACGGTCAGCACTTGCAGCAGGCGGCGGGTATCGGTTTCGCCGAGATCGAAACCGAGATCCCAGCTCCAGCGCAGGCGCGGCACGGCCGCCGCCTTCGTTCCAGTTGTTGCAGGGTCGTTCATATTCGGGTTCCTTCACCGCTACTTTAACCTCTCCGCACCGAACGACAACCCGAAGGAGACACCCGTGAATGTCCGCAACATCCTGCGCGGCGGCCTGGCCGCCGCCGGCATGATCATGATCAGCCTGGGGGCGTTCGCCCAGGAACGCTTCATCACCGTCGCCTCGACCACCTCGACCGAGCAGTCCGGGCTGTTCGCCCATCTGCTGCCGGCCTTCGAGAAGGCGAGCGGCGTCAAGGTGCGCGTCGTCGCGCTCGGCACCGGCCAGGCGCTCGACCTGGCGCGGCGCGGCGATGCCGATGTCGTCTTCGTGCACGACAAGGCGGCCGAGGAGAAATTCATCGCCGAGGGCTTCGGCGTCAAGCGCCAGGAAGTGATGTACAACGACTTCATCCTGGTCGGGCCGAAGAGCGATCCGGCCAAAGCCGCCGGAAAGGAGATCCTCGAAGGACTGCGCCGCGTCGCGGCCGCGCAGGCGCCCTTCGTCTCGCGCGGCGACAAGAGCGGCACGCACGCCGCCGAGCTGCGCTACTGGAAGGCGGCCGGCATCGACC
>CAZRRI010000057.1:0-12251 GCA_964602565.1 uncultured Rhodocyclaceae bacterium
TGACCGACATTTCCTTCGACGTCCGCGAGCACGAGATCCGCGCCATCATCGGCCCCAACGGCGCCGGCAAGAGTTCCATGCTCAATGTCATCAACGGCGTCTACCGGCCGCAGGAAGGCGAGATCATCTTCCGTGGCGAGCACCGGCGCAACATGGACACGCATGCGGCCGCCGAGGCCGGCTTCGCCCGCACCTTCCAGAACATCGCGCTGTTCAAGGGCATGACGGTGCTCGACAACCTGATGGCCGGCCGCAACCTGAAGATGAAATCGAACTTCCTCCTGCATGCGCTCTGGTGGGGCCCGGCGCGGCGGGAGGAACTGGAACACCGGCGCAAGGTGGAGGAGGTGATCGACTTCCTCGACATCGAGCATATCCGCAAGACGCCGGTCGGCCGCCTGCCCTACGGCCTGCAAAAGCGCGTCGAACTGGCGCGCGCGCTGGCGGCGGAGCCGCAGATCCTGCTGCTCGACGAGCCGATGGCCGGCATGAACGTCGAGGAAAAGCAGGACATGTGCCGCTTCATCCTCGACGTGAACGACCAGCTCGGCACCACCATCGTGCTCATCGAGCACGACATGGGCGTGGTGATGGACATCTCCGACCGCGTCGTGGTGCTCGACTACGGCAAGAAGATCGCCGACGGCACGCCCGACGAGGTGCGCGCCAACCAGGACGTCATCGACGCCTACCTCGGCGTCGCTCACTAAGCAAGGCTAACGAGATGCAATTCTTCCTCGAAGTTCTCATCGGCGGCCTGCTCTCCGGCGTGATGTATGCGCTGGTCGCCCTCGGCTACGTGCTGATCTACAAGGCCTCCGGCGTGTTCAACTTCGCCCAGGGCGCCATGGTGTTCTTCGCCGCGCTGACCACCGCCGGCCTGGTCGACGCCGGCCTGTCGCTGTGGCTGGCGGCGCCGCTGACCATGGTGGCGATGGTGGCGCTCGGCCTGCTCACCGAAAAGATCGTGCTGCGCCCGCTGGTCGCCCAGCACGAGATCACGCTGTTCATGGCCACCATCGGCCTGACCTTCTTCGTCGAGGGCCTGGCCCAGGCGATCTGGGGCGCCAACGTGCGCAGCCTGGACCTCGGCATCGAGGACGTGCCGCTCGAGTGGCTGCTGGAGAACGCCAACATGGCCATCTCGCAGTTCGACCTCATCGCCTCCGGCATCGCCGCGGTGCTGGTCACCCTGCTGGCGATCTTCTTCTCGAAGACCAAGATCGGCCGGGCGCTGCGCGCGGTCGCCGACGACCACCAGGCCGCGCTGTCGATCGGCATTCCGCTCCAGCACATCTGGGCGCTGGTCTGGGCGGTGGCCGGTTTCGTGGCGCTGGTCGCGGGCATGCTCTGGGGCTCGCGCAACGGCGTGCAGTACGCACTGACTTTCACCGCGCTGAAGGCGCTGCCGGTGCTGATCCTCGGCGGCTTCACCTCGGTGCCCGGCGCCATCGTCGGCGGACTGATCATCGGCGCCTCGGAAAAGCTCGCCGAAATCTACATCCCGCCGGTGCTGGCCTCGGTGTTCGGCGGCAACTTCGGCGGCATCGAGAACTGGTTCCCCTACGTGCTGGCGTTGCTGTTCCTGCTGGCGCGGCCCGAGGGGCTGTTCGGCGAACGGCACATCGACCGGGTATAAGAAATGTTCTATCGCGAAACCGGACAGTTCAAGACCAGCTACGCGGCCGACCAGCAGATCTTCCCGATCCGCCAGGACCGGATCGGCATCGCCCTGCTGCTGGCCTTCGCCTTCGTCGTCGTGCCGCTGGTCGCCAGCAACTACTGGTTCAATGCCATCCTCATTCCCTTCCTGATCTTCTCGCTGGCCGCGCTGGGCCTCAACATCCTCACCGGCTACGCGGGCCAGCTCTCGCTCGGCTCGGCGGCCTTCATGGCCGTGGGCGCCTACGCCGCCTACAACTTCCAGGTGCGCGTCGAGGGCATGCCCATTCTGGTGTCTTTCATCCTTGCCGGCCTCACGTCGGCGGGCGTCGGCATCCTGTTCGGGCTGCCCAGCCTGCGCATCAAGGGCTTCTACCTCGCGGTGGCGACGCTGGCGGCGCAGTTCTTCATCGTCTGGTGTCTCACCAAGTTTCCCTATCTGTCCAACCATTCCTCGTCCGGCGTGATTTCGGTGCCCGGCATCGAGATGCTCGGCATGAAGATCGACGCGCCGCACGAGCGCTATCTGCTCGTCCTGGGCATCGTCGCGCTGCTGGCGCTCGCCGCCAAGAACATGGTGCGCTCGACGACCGGCCGCGCCTGGATGGCCGTGCGCGACATGGACGTGGCGGCGGAGGTGATCGGCATCCGGCTGATGCGCACCAAGCTGCTCGCCTTCGCCATCAGCTCGTTCTACTGCGGCGTCGCCGGCGCGCTCTACGCCTTCTGCTATCTCGGTTCGGTGGAGCCCGACGGCTTCTCGCTGGACCTGTCGTTCAAGATCCTGTTCATGATCATCGTCGGCGGTGTCGGCAGCATCCTCGGCAGCTTTCTCGGCGCCGCCTTCATCCTGCTGCTGCCGATATTCCTCGACATTTTCCTGCCCTGGCTGTCGGCCTTGCTGCAACTGCCTTTCGACGGCGCCACCGTGTCGCACATCCAGTTGATGGTGTTCGGGGCGCTGATCATGTTCTTTCTCATCGTCGAGCCGCACGGACTGGCGCGCCTGTGGCAGATTGGCAAGGAGAAGCTGCGCCTGTGGCCGTTCCCGCATTAGGCCGAACATTTCACGACCTGGACTCAACTAGGAGGAGACACTCATGATCGCCGGATTCAAGAAACTCGTCGTTGCTTCATCCATCGCGGCAGCCCTGTTGACGGCGGCAACGCCTGCGGCGCAGGCCGCCGAGGAGCAATTCTTCATGCTGCCCTCCTATCGCGTCGGTCCCTATGGCGCCAACGGCCAGGCCTTCTACGGGGGGTTCATCGACTACCTGAACTACATCAACATGAAGGGCGGCATCGATGGCGTCCAGGCCACGTGGGAGGAGTGCGAGACCGAGTACAACAACGCCAAGGGCGTCGAGTGCTACGAGCGCATGAAGTCGAAGGCGCTCAAGGCGCCGGGGCCGATCCACACCATGTCGACGGGCATCTCCTACGCGCTCGTCGACAAGGCGGCGACCGACAAGCTGCCGCTGGCGATGATGGGCTACGGGCTGACCTCGGCGGTGGATGGCTCGGTGTTTCCCTGGGCCTTCCCGCTGGTCACCACGTACCAGATGCAGGCCTCGGCCATCGTCAAGTTCCTCAAGGACAAGAACAAGGGCAGCCTCGAGGGCAAGAAGATCGTTTTCCTCTATCACGATTCCGCCTACGGCAAGGAGCCGATCCTCGCCCTGGAGGCCGAGGCGCGCCTGAACAAGTACTCGCTGGTGCAGATTCCGGTGGCGCACCCGGGCAACGAGCAGGGCGCGCAATGGCAGCGCATCCGGCAGGAACAGCCGGACTACGTGATCATGTGGGGCTGGGGCGTGATGAACATGACCGCCATCAAGACCGCGCAGAAGATGGGCTATCCGCGCGAGAAGATGATCGGCTCGTGGTGGGCCGGTTCCGAGGAGGACACGGTGCCGGCGGGCGACGCGGCCAAGGGTTACATGTCCGCCACCTGGAACGTCGCCGGCAAGGGCGTGCCGCTGATCGCCGACATCGAGAAGGCCGTTTACGGCGCCGGCAAGGGCAACCTTCAGGACAAGGCGAAGATCGGCACCATCCTTTACAACCGCGGCGTCTCGGCGGCCGTGCTCTCGATCGAGGCCATCCGCACCGCCCAGGCCAAGTACGGCAAGGGCAAGGCCATGGGCGCCGAGCAGGTGCGCTGGGGCCTGGAGAACCTGAACCTGACCGAGGCCCGCCTGAAGGCGCTGGGCGCCACCGGCCTGCTGCCCGAGGTGAAGACCTCGTGCGACAACCACGAAGGTTCGGGCAAGGTGAAGATGCAGCAGTGGGATGGTGCCAAGTGGGTGTCGCTGACCGACTGGATCGAGGGCAACAAGGCGCTGGTCCACCCGCTGTTCAAGGCCGATGCCGCGAAGTACGCGAAGGAGAAGGGCATCACGCCGCGCGATTGCAGCAAGGAGAAGTGAGCCCGGGCTGAGCCCGAGTTGAGCCGAAAGTCAGCCGTGGCGGCGCGCCGCCACGGCTGACTTTGCCGGACGCCTTGCGTGCCCGGCCGCGGCGATGGGCGACACATTGACCGGGGGTGGCCCAAGGCCGGCGACGCGGCGTTGGCAGGGGGAACGAAATGAGCAGCTATCTCAGCATCAACAACATCGAAGTCATTTACGACCACGTCATCCTGGTCCTGAAAGGGGTTTCGCTCGAACTGCCGAAGGGCGGGATCGTCGCCCTGCTCGGCGCCAACGGCGCCGGCAAGACGACCACGCTGAAGGCCATCTCGAACCTGCTGCGCGCGGAGCGCGGCGAGGTGACCAAGGGCAGCATCGAGTTCGAGGGCAAGCGCGTCGACCAGTTGACGCCCAACGATCTCGTGCGCGGCGGCATCATCCAGGTGATGGAAGGCCGCCATTGCTTCGCCCACCTGACGGTCGAGGAGAACCTGCTGACCGGCGCCTACACGCGCAAGCAGTCCCGCGCCGAACTGAAGCGGAACCTGGAGAAGGTTTACACCTACTTCCCGCGCCTCAAGCAGCGGCGCGGCTCGCAGTCCGGCTATACGTCCGGGGGCGAGCAGCAGATGACGGCGATCGGCCGCGCGCTGATGGCCGGTCCGTCGACCATCCTGCTCGACGAGCCGTCGATGGGCCTGGCGCCGCAGATCGTCGAGGAAATCTTCGAGATCGTGCGCGACCTCAACCAGCGCGAGAAGGTGAGCTTCCTGCTCGCCGAGCAGAACACCATGGTCGCGCTGCGCTATGCCGATTTCGGCTACATCCTCGAAAACGGCCGCGTGGTCATGGAGGGCCAGGCGGCCGAACTACGCGACAACGAGGACGTCAAGGAGTTCTATCTCGGCCTGTCGGGCAGCGGCCGCAAGAGCTTCCGGGACGTCAAGCATTACCGCCGCCGCAAACGCTGGCTTGCATGATGGATCATTTTGATTCCCTCGAAACGCGCGCCCCCGCCGCGCGCGAGCGCGAGCTCATGGCGCGTCTGCCGGGCCAGGTCGCGCATGCCAGGAGTCAGTCGTCGTACTACGCCGAGGCGCTGGCCGGCGTCGATCCCGCCGCGGTGACCTCGCGCGCCGCGCTGGCGCGGCTGCCGGTGACGCGCAAGCATCAGCTGCTCGAATTGCAGAAGCGGACGCCGCCCTTCGGCGGGCTGAACGCGACGGCGGTGGCGGGGCTGGCGCACGTGTTTTCCTCGCCCGGTCCGATCGCCGATCCCGAGGGCCGCGGCGAGGACTGGTGGCGCTGGGCGCGCGCGATGCACGCGACCGGCGTACGCGCCGGCGACCTGGTGCACAACACCTTTTCCTACCATTTCACGCCGGCCGGCTTCATGGTCGACGGCGGCGCGCGGCGCCTGGGCTGCCCGGTGTTTCCGGCCGGCGTCGGCCAGACGGAAATGCAGGTGCAGGCGATCGGGACATTCCGGCCGGCGGTCTATGTCGGCACGCCCAGCTTTCTCAAGATCATCCTGGAGAAGGCCGACGAGCTGAAGGCCGACGTGTCCTCGCTGCGCACCGCCGTGGTCTCCGGCGAGGCGCTGTTTCCGGCGCAGAAGCAGTTCTTCGCCGAGCGCGGGCTGGCGGCGTTCCAGGTCTATGCCTCCGCCGATCTGGGCCTCATCGCCTACGAGACCGATGCGCGCGACGGCATGGTGCTCGACGAGGAACTGGTGCTCGAGATCGTCCGTCCGGGCACGGGCGATCCCGTGGCCGAGGGCGAAGTGGGGGAAGTGGTGATCACCAGTTTCAATCCCGACTATCCGCTGATCCGCTTCGGCACCGGCGACCTGTCGGCGATCCTTCCCGGCGCGTCGGCCTGCGGACGGACCAATGCGCGCATCAGGGGCTGGCTGGGCCGCGCCGACCAGACCACCAAGGTGAAGGGCATGTTCGTGCATCCGGAGCAGGTGGAGGCCGTGCGCAGGCGCCATCCCGGCGTCAGCCGGGTGCGGCTGGTGGTGAGCAACCCGGACGGCAACGACCTGATGACCCTGCATTGCGAGAGCGAGGGCGAGGGTGGGAACGATGCGGCGCTCGTCCAGGCCGTCGCCGAAAGCATCCGCGACATCACCAAGCTGCGCGGCGAGGTGCGGCTCGTCGCGCCGGGCAGCCTGGCCAACGACGGCAAGGTGATCGAGGACGCGCGCAAGTACGACTGAGCCCCGGCCCGCCGGCCCGCCCAGACCAGCGAAAGTCAGCCGCGGCGACACGCCGGATCGGGGGATTCCCGCCGCCTGGCGGGCGCTCGCGGGCGCGGCCGCCAAAGTCAGCCGTGGCGGCACGCCGCATCGCCGGGCCGTGATATAAGGCGGACGTGGCCACCACGCTTGCGCTCCTGCCCGACTTCCTGCTCATCCTGCTCGGCCATGCCCTGCGGCGCTGGCTGCGGCTCGGCGATCACTTCTGGGGCGGGCTGGAGAAGCTGGTCTATTTCATCCTGTTCCCGGCGCTGCTGTTCAACGCGCTGGCGCGGGCCAACCTGGAATGGGCCACCGCCGCCCCGCTGCTCTCGACGGGACTGCTGATCATGCTGACGGGCATGGCGCTGGGCGGCATGGCGCGCTGGCTGTTCGCCATTTCGCCCGTGTCGTTCGCCTCGCAGTTCCAATGCGCGTTTCGCTTCAACACCTACATCGGCCTCGCCGTGGCGGCCAAGCTGCATGGCGCGCCCGGCCTGGCCGCCATGGGCCTGCTGACCGGCGCCATGGTGCCGCCGGCCAACATCGCGGCGGTCGGCATGCTGGCGCGGCACGGGGGCGCCAACCTCTGGAGCGAACTCGCCAAGAATCCGCTCGTTATCGGCACGCTGGCCGGCTTGCTGTGGAACCTGTCGGGCCTGGTGATGCCGGCCCCGGCCGCCCAGTTCATGGGCCGGCTCGCGGACGCCGCCATCACGCTCGGCCTGCTGACGGTCGGCGCGGCGCTCAAGCTCGATCATCTTCCCGGTGGCGGCTACGGCTCGGCGACGTGGTTCCTGTCGGTCAAGCTGCTGGTCCTGCCGCTGGCCGCGCTCGGCCTGGGCCGCTGGCTGAACCTCGACGCGATGTATTACGACATCGCCCTGATCTTCGCGGCGCTGCCCACCGCCAGTTCCGCGTTCATACTCGCCCAGCGAATGGGAGGAGATGGCCGCAGCGTGGCGTGGCTGATATCGGCCAGCACGCTGGCGGCGATGGTGACGCTACCTTTTTGGCTTGCGTTTGGCCGTTGAGCGGGCTCGCGGCGGGTCGGCGGCTTCGCCTTCCGGCGCCTTCGCCGCCGCCGGCGGCGATTCGGCGGCCGGCATGAAGTTCCAGGGCCACATCGGGGGATTGGCGAAAGGATTGGCGTTGCCGCCGGGGCTGGTGTCGCCGTCGCTTTCGGCGCCGCTGGCGGCCTGCATCATGCTGGCAAGCGTGGTGAGCGTCGCGCGCTGCATCTCCAGCCCTTGAATCGTCATTTGCAGCATCGACAGGTTGGTCTTCAGCCAGCCTTCGACCGCCTTGAGATCGGCGATGCGCTTGCCGATCTCGTCCGTGTCGACGGTCGGCGTGACCATCCCCGGCAGGGGAATCCCCATGCTGCCCCAGAAACCTTTCAACATATCGAGGGGATCCTGGCCGGGGGGCGCGGTGGACATGGCTGCTCCTTGGGGGGAAATGTAAATTCATTATCGCACCAGCCCGCAATCCTGTGCACCCCGGGATGCGAAACGCCGATTCGCGCTAGACTGCCATATGCCATGGTAGGGGGCCGCCATGGTGGGGAGGCATAAGGGGGCGGAGGGGGCTTGCGATGCTGAAGATCCTGGTCATCGAAGATCATGCGATGGTGCGCGAGGGTTTGCTCAAGGCGCTGAAGGGGATCGAACCCGGCGTGACCACCTTGGGCGCGGCCGACGCCGATGCCGCGCTGGCCTTGCTGGCGGCCGACGACGATATCGACATCGTGCTGCTCGACCTCATGCTTACCGGCACCAGCGGCATGGCCATGCTCGGGGTGATGCGCCGGCGGTTTCCGGCGATACCCGTGGTGATACTTTCCGCGCTCGACGACGTGGATACCGTCAAGCGGGCGCTGCGGCAGGGCGCCGCCGGCTTCATTCCCAAATCGAGTTCGACCGCGAGCATGCTGGCCGCGTTGCGCGAGGTGCTGGCGGGCGAGGTTTATATCCCGGCAAGATTGCGCGAGCTGGTCGACTGCGAGCAGGGCCGGGGCAAGACGGTGGCGGAACGCCATGGACTGACCGCGGGGCAATCCCGTGTCCTGGAACTGCTGACGCAGGGCAAGACCAACCGCCAGATCGCCGACATGCTCGATGTCACGGAAGGCACCGTGAAAATACATGTGTCCGCGATCTTCAAGGCGATGAAGGTGACCAACCGTTCGCAGGCATTGTTGCTCGCCCGGAAGCACCGTCAGAAGATCTAGCCGGACGAGGCTGTCCGGGTGCCGTCGGCGCCCGCGACATCGTCCACCCGCTCCTGCAGGAGATGATGCAGGAGCGCGCGCAGCCGGGCCGGTCTTAACGGCATTGCCAGTTGTCCCGCGATCGGTATTCCCGCGAACCGGCCCGGGCCATCGCCGCCGATCACGATCAGCAGGGGGGCTCGCGGCGCCCCGCGCAGCGCCGCGGCCACGCCGTCGAGGCCGGCGCTGTCCGCGATCAGGGCCGCCGGCTCCGTGGCGAGCAGCGGCGGCAGATCATGATCGGCACAGGCGCATTGGTACTGGTAACCCCAGCCGTGCAACAGATGTCCGATCTCCTGGCACTTGGCGATATCCGCCATGTGGACGGCGATTCGCGAATGAGGCGGCGAGGTTTCGGCGCGAACCTCGGGTGCCGCCGACATCGCCTTCGGCACGGTCACCGCGAAGACGGACCCGCGGCCCGGTCTCGATGCAACGTCGATGCGGTGATCCAGCAGTTCGCCCAGCCGGGCGACGATGGCGAGGCCCAGCCCCAGCCCCTTGGTGGCGCTGCGCTCGGCGTTGTCGACCTGGTAGAACTCATGAAAGATGTGCGGCAGGTGATCCGGCTCGATGCCGATCCCGGTGTCCCAGACTTCGATGCGAACGCTGGCCCCGCGATTGCGGGCGGCGATGAGGATTCGACCATGCTGGGTGTAGCGCACGGCATTGACGATCAGATTGCCGAGCAAGCGGCGCAGCAGGTGAGGATCCGTGTCGACCCAGGCGGAAGTCGGGCGGCAGGTGAGGCGCAATCCCTTGATCCTGGCGGTTTGCCGGTAGGCGTCGGCGGCATTGACCAGCAGCGGACCGAGCGCAACTGCTTGACGGTGGGGTGAAATGGCGCCCAGGTCCAGTCGCGATGCCTCGAGCAGGGCATCCAGCAATTCACTCATTGCGCCCGCCGCCGTGCCGATCTGGGCGGCCAGACGACGATTGTCCGCTCCCTGGGAGTTGCCCAGTTCGCTGGCGAACAGGGTGAGCGCGTGCAGCGGTTGACGCAGGTCGTGGCTGGCCGCGGCGAGAAAGCGGGACTTTCCTTCGCTGGCGCGTTCCGCCTCTTCTTTCTTCGCCTCGGCGATTTGCAATTGCCTGGCCAGTTCCTCTTCGCTGTGCGCCAGCGCATTGGCGGAGCGCCGGTGGGTCGTGTCGAGTTCGGCGGCCATTTCGTTGAAGCCTTCCTCCAGCGAGGCGAGCGTTCCCGACCGATGCGGTCGCAGACGCACGTCCTGATGGCCGGCGCGGACCCTGGCGACGGCGCGTTCGAGCGCCGTCACCGGTTCGGTGATATCACGGCCCAGGCGGTAGGCCAGCAGAAGGGATATCGCCAGGGTGGTGATGGTCACCGTCAGCGTGACCAGGAGGATCTCCCGCTTGCGGGTATCGAGATCATTACGGGAAAGCTCGACCACGACATGGCCGATGGGCGCGCCCGCGGCCGAGGTGAATGCCTCGTTACTCTGGAAGGGATCGTCGAATGCCCGGTTCGGCTGCCTGATTGCGACGTGGAACAGTTCGGTGGTCTCCCCCCCGGACGTCATCCGGCCGTTCGTGACGAATTTTGTCGTTTCGACATGGGGACTGCCTCGGCCCGCGGTGGCAAGCGGCTGGTAGGTGGCATCGAGGATGGTGACGGCGATGACATCGGGCTCGCGCGCCGCCGATTGCGCCAAGCGGAGCAACTCGTGGCGGTTTCCCGAAAAAGTGCCGTACTCCGCCGCCGGTGCGAGTTGCCGCACCATCGATTCGCCGCGATTGCGCAAGGCCGCTTCGGCGTTACCGTAACGAACGACGAGAAAGTAGGTGGTGAGTGCGATGGCAATGACAGCGACCGGCGTTATTGCCAGGAACACGACCCGCTTCTTGATTCCCCACGGCTTCATGGCCGAATTCTTGCCGTCTCGGGCTGCCGCATCAAGGGTTTCGTGTTTGGCGGTGCTTCACCGGGAAATTGGCCGCCATGCCGGCGACCGATGTGGCTAGCCGATGCCTGCCGAGAGCATGGGCGATGGCGGCGGACGTGGCGACGAGCGGTACGGCGCCTCGTTTTCCCACGAGACCTGTAGTAGATCAAGCACTTGCCGGGCGGCGAAGCGGCAGGCGTTGGCTAGCGGTGTTGGCAGCGTGGCCGGCACTTGCCGTTGCAGCATCAGTTTGGTCGCCGCAAGGGAATGCACCGGATCGAGAATCCGGTCGAGATAAGGGGCGAGCATTTCGGCGACAGTCCGTTCGGCGGACTCGCGGGCCCAGGCGTTGGTGGGCCATTGTGTCGGAATGGCGTAGGCCCGCGGGAACATTTCCAGGTCGCGAATGACGGTCCGGATGTCTTCGTGCGAGTCGCGAAAGGGCAGGAGCACCAGATCGGCCAGTCCATACAAGCGCTGGTCCATCTCGGTGCGATTGCCGCCACCATCGATGACGCCCATCCAGGCATCCAGGGAACGAATTTTGTCGACGACCTTGGCCAGTGCGTCACGAGAGCGTGCATCGGCGACCAGATAGCGCCGTCCCGAAGGTGACAGCGGTTCCCTATGGGTATCGGTGAGTACGCAAACCGCGCGCTGCCCGAGCAGTCCCATGCCCTGGCACAGCATGTGCGACAGCGTGGTCTTGCCGGTTCCGCCCTTGTTGCCGATAACGCAAACGATGTCAGCCATGATTTCTCCAGCCCGCAGTTGCCCCAAAGGCAGGCGCCCGGCTGCGTCAGGGCAGGATTATTGGCGAGGGCGAGCCGGCCCGATGGCTTGAGAATAGGCCGGATTGGCCGCCTTATCGGCTGGCGGGCGATAGCAATAGAGGCAGGTCATTCTTCGGTCCGCGACATCGATGACCTGCTCCACGGGAATGTCCGGTATGGGGAAACTGTTGCTGATCAATAGCGTACCCGGGGTCATCTCCGAGCACGCCTTGATCCAGAGGCGGGGCATTGGCGCGGGCGAGAGGAAGGCATAGACGACTTCGAAGTCGCCAAGATCCTGACGCCAATAGTTTCCGAGCCGGATCCGGCAATTTTCTTGACCCAGGTTGCGCAGTTTTGCCCAGAGAAACGGGAGCGGGGCGTGCTCCAGCCCTAGAAATTGACAGCCCGGGCGCATTCTGGCGAGCCGATTTAGAAGGTGTCCATTACCGCAACCCAGGTCTACGAACCGGAAATCGGTCTTTGGCAAGAGGGCGGCAATGGCGTCCACCGTCTTGGTGTTGCTGAAATACAACGGGACCTGGCTACGGTCGGTTCGCCAGAAAATGAGCAATAATATAATAAAAACAATAAGATGGAAATGCGCCGGCAGATCCAGGCCGTGCAAGGCAATGACCATGGGCATGAAGACGAGATGTATCGCCAGCCACCAGGGAGGCGCTTCGAGTCTGTGGCTTACGAATGCGGCGCAGAACCCTTGGGCGACAGCGACCACGAATGGATAGGCAAAGGCATCTCTGTGAAAGAGGGCAATCAGGCCCGAAGCGACAAGCCCGCCAAGTGCCTGCGCTAGGAAGGCGGTGCGCAAGGTGGACATATCGGGTTGTTGCGCTCGGGAAGCGTTGACAGGGATTTGTTAGCCGACGATAATTCGCTGTTTCGCTGGAGGGGTTCCCGAGCGGTCAAAGGGATCAGACTGTAAATCTGACGGCTCTGCCTTCGAAGGTTCGAATCCTTCCCCCTCCACCA
>CAZRRI010000058.1:0-6981 GCA_964602565.1 uncultured Rhodocyclaceae bacterium
AAGAGCGGCACGCACGCCGCCGAGCTGCGCTACTGGAAGGCGGCCGGCATCGACCTCGCCACGGCCAGTGGTATCAAAGGCCCGTGGTACCGCGACACCGGCTCCGGCATGGGGCCGGCGCTGAACACCGCCGCCTCGATGAACGCCTACATCCTCGCCGACCGCGGCACCTGGCTCAACTTCAGGAACCGCGGCGAGCTCGGCATCGTCGTCGAGGGCGACAAGGCGCTGTTCAACCAGTACGGCGTGATCCTCGTCAATCCGGCCAGGCACGCGCACGTGAAGCAGGCGGACGGCCAGGCTTTCATCGACTGGGTGGTTTCGCCGGCCGGCCAGCAGACCATCGCCGATTACAAGATCGGCGGCGAGCAGCTGTTCTTCCCCAACGCCGCGAAGTAAGGCCCCACCGGAGACCACGGCCTTGATCACCAGGGACAAGTTCCATATCGGCGGCCACTGGGTCGCCCCCTCGGGCAGCGGCGCCATCGACGTGCATTCCCCGGCCGACGGCGCGCTGCTGGCGCGCATTCCGCAAGGCGCGAAGGCGGACGCCGATGCCGCCGTGACCGCCGCGCGCCAGGCGTTCGACGCCTGGGCCGCCACTTCGCCGGCGGAGCGCGCCGGCTATCTGCTGAAGATCCACGAAGGGCTCAAGGCGCGCGGCGAGGAAATCGCCCGCACCATCACCTTCGAGATGGGCATGCCCTACAAGCTGTCGCTGCGCGTGCAGGTTGGTTCGCCGACGGCGACCTTCGGCATGTACGCGCGCCTGCTCGGCGATTTCGCCTTCGAGGAACAGGTCGGCCATTCCAGGGTGCTGCGCGAGCCGGTCGGCGTCGTGGCGGCGATCACGCCGTGGAACTATCCGCTGCACCAGATCGCCGCCAAGGTCGCGGCGGCCATGGCGGCGGGCTGCACGATCGTGCTCAAGCCTTCCGAGGTGGCGCCGCTGAACGCCTTCGCGCTGGCCGAGATCATCCACGATGCCGGCGTTCCGCCCGGCGTCTTCAACCTCGTCACCGGCTACGGGCCGGAGATCGGCGAAGCGCTGGCGACCCATCCCGAGGTCGACATGGTGTCCTTCACGGGTTCGACGGGGGCCGGCAAGCGCGTTTCGCAACTGGCGGCGGCGACCGTCAAGCGGGTCGCCCTCGAGCTGGGCGGCAAGTCGGCCGGCATCGTGCTCGACGACGCCGACTTCGGCGTCGCCGTCAAGGCGGTGGTCAACCACTGCTGCCTGAATTCCGGCCAGACCTGCACCGCGCAAACGCGGCTGCTGGTGCCCGCGCAGCGCTTCGACGAGGCAGCGGCCATCGCCGTCGCCGCGGCGCAAAGCTTTCGCCCGGGCGACCCGATGGACCCGGCCACCACGCTCGGGCCGCTGGCTTCGCGGCAGCAGCAGGAGCGCGTGCGGGACTACATCCGGGGCGCCGAGGCGGCGGGCTGCGCGCTGCTGGCCGGCGGCGCCGATCTGCCGGAGGGCGTGAATCCGGCCGGCTATTTCGTCGCGCCGACCGTTTTCGGTCCGGTCGATCCGCAGGCGGCCATCGCGCAGGAGGAAATCTTCGGCCCGGTGCTGTCCATCATCCCCTACCGGGACGAGAACGACGCCGTCCGGATCGCCAACGGCACCCCCTACGGTCTCGCGGGCGGCGTCTGGTCGGCCAGCGACGCGCACGCGGAAAGCGTGGCGCGGCGCCTGCGCACCGGCCAGGTGGACATCAACGGCGGCGCGTACAACATCCTGGCGCCCTTCGGCGGCTACAAGCAGTCGGGCAACGGCCGCGAGCTGGGCAAGTACGGCCTGGAGGATTTCCTCGAGTTCAAGGCCATGCAGTTCCGGCCGGCGCGGGCCTAGCTTGCCCTGCCTTCCCGACCGGCGCCACCGGGCCATCGCGGCATGAGCGATATCTCCGGCAGCCTGGCCCTGGCCTTCGCGCTGGTCGCCGGCGGCGAGGAACGCCTGGCCGCCATCGTCCTGCTCAGCCTGAAAGTCAGCCTCGGCGCCACGCTGATCGCCTGCGCGCTGGGCATGCCGCTGGGCGCGCTGCTCTCGGTCGGGCGCTTTCCCGGCCGCCGCGCGCTGATCGTGCTGTTCAACGGCCTGATGGGCCTGCCGCCGGTGGTGGTCGGCCTGCTGGTCTATCTGCTGCTCTCGCGCGCCGGCCCGCTCGGCCAGTTCGGCCTGCTGTTCACGCCGACGGCGATGGTCGTGGCCCAGACGGTGCTGGTCACGCCCATCATCGCCGCGCTGACCCGGCAGGTTATCGACGACGAATGGCGCGAATACCGCGAGCAGCTGCGCAGCCTCGGCGCCAGCCGGCCGCGGGCCGCGCGCACGCTGCTGTGGAACGCGCGCTTTTCTCTGACCACGACGGCGCTGGCCGGCTTCGGCCGCGCCATCGCCGAGGTCGGCGCGGTGATGATCGTCGGCGGCAACATCGACGGCGTGACGCGCGTGATGACCACCACCATCGCCCTGGAAACCAGCAAGGGCGATCTGCCGCTGGCGCTGGCGCTGGGCGTCATCCTGATCGCCGTGGTGCTGACGATCAACGCCGGCGCCTATCTGGTGCGCCAGTGGGCGGAGCGGCGATGGGGCTGACGGCGGAACCGTGGCTGCGGCTCGAAGCGCTCGGCCTCACCGAAAACGGCGTGCGCATCGTCGAGGACATCAGCCTGAAAGTCAGCCGTGGCCGCACGCTGATCCTCGGCCCCAACGGCGCCGGCAAGAGCACCTTGCTGCGGCTCATGCACGGCCTGCTGCGTCCGTCGGCGGGCCGGGTCGCCTGGCCGATGGCATTGACGCAGGCGATGGTGTTCCAGCGGCCGGTCATGCTGCGCGCCACGGCGCTCGCCAACATCGAATACGGCCTCAAGCTGCGCGGCATCCCCGCCGAGGCGCGCCGGCGGCGGGCGCTGGCCGCGCTCGCCCGCGTCGGCCTGCCCGAACTGGCGTCGCGGCAGGCCCGCCGCTGCTCGGGCGGCGAACAGCAGCGCATCGCGCTGGCGCGCGCCTGGGCGCTGGAGCCGCAGGTGCTGTTCCTCGACGAACCGACGGCCAGCCTCGATCCGCACAGCAGCCGCGAAGTCGAGCGCATCATCCGCGAGATCGCCGAAGCCGGCACCCGCATCGTCATGACCACGCACAATCTCGGCCAGGCGCGACGGCTGGCCGACGAAGTCATCTACCTCGAAGAGGGCCGCGTGCTGGAACAGACCGCCGTCGACGAATTCTTCCGCCAGCCGCGCACCGCCGCCGCCACCGCGTTCATCCGCGACGGACGCTAGCTGGTGGCCAGCCCGCCCCGGCGACGCCCGGAAACGCTTGAAACTTTCGCCGATTTGCCCCACTCTAATGGCCGTTACCAAACCGTCGGAGAGGTATCACATGCAAGGCAACCACGAAATCCTGCGCACCGGCTCCGTCGCCGGCGCGGCGCTCCAGCAGAACCGCGTCCTGCGCAACACCTACGCGCTGCTGGCGCTGTCCATGGTGCCGACCGTGCTCGGCGCGCTGGTCGGCATCCAGGTGAATTTCTCGTTCCTGGCCGGCAGCCCGGTCATGGCCTTCCTGCTGTTCCTGGGCATCGCCTGGGGCTTCATGTGGGGCATCGAGAAGAACAAGAACAGCGGCGTCGGCGTTGCCCTGCTGCTCGCCTTCACCTTCTTCATGGGCCTGATGCTCTCGCGCATCCTGCAAGTCGCCCTGGGTTTCAGCAACGGCGGCTCGCTGATCGCCATGGCCGCGGGCGGCACCGGCGCGATCTTCTTCGCGCTGGCCGGCGTGGCCGCGACCACCAAGCGCGACCTGTCGGGCCTGGGCAAGTTCCTGTTTGCCGGCCTGATCCTGGTCTTCGTCGCGATCCTGGCCAACCTGTTCTTCCAGATTCCGGCCCTGTCGCTGGCGATCTCGGCGATCTGCGTGGTGCTGTTCTCGGCCTACATCCTGTTCGACATCAACCGCATCGTGCAGGGCGGCGAGACCAACTACGTGTCGGCGACGCTGGCGGTGTACCTCGACATCTACAACGTCTTCGTCAGCCTGCTCAACCTGCTGATGGCTTTCACCGGCCAGCGCGAGTAACGCGAAAGTCAGCCGTGGCGGCACGCCACCTGAACGCCTCCCGAGGGAGGCGTTCTGCTTTATGGGCGCTGGAACAGCGCGATCGACTCGACGTGCGAGGTGTTGGGGAACATGCTGGCGATGCCGGCGCCGCGCAGCGCGTAAGCCTTTTCGTGCACCAGGATCGCCGCGTCGCGCGCCAGCGTCGCCGGGTTGCATGACACGTAGACGATCCGGCGCGGCGCATCCTCGCCCAGCGCCTTGACCACCTCCACCGCGCCCTCGCGCGGCGGATCGATCAGCAGCTTGTCGAAAGGTCCGAGCGCGGCGATGCTTTCCGGCGTCGCCTCGAACAGGTTGGCGACGTGGTATTCGCAGCGCCCCGCCAGCCCATTGAGTTCGGCGTTCATGCGCGCCCGCTCGACCAGCGCCTTGGCACCCTCGACGCCCACGACCGTTGCGCCCGAAGCGGCGATCGGCAGGGTGAAGTTGCCCAGGCCGCAAAAGAGATCGCCGATGCGCTCGCCGGATTTCGGTTGCAGCAGACTCATCGCCCGGCGCACCAGCATGCGGTTGATGCCGTGATTGACTTGTGTGAAATCGGTCGGCCGGAAACGCAGGCCGACGCCGAAATCGGGCAGGCGGTATTCGAGCGGCGGCGCATCCACCGGATGAAAGAGCGCCGCGGTATCCGGCCCGCCCGGCTGCACGTACCAGACGATGCCGTGCTCGTCGGAGAACTCGCGCAGCCGTTGCTGGTCGTCGGCCGTCAGCGGTTCCAGATTACGCAGCACCAGCACCCGCTGCTCGTCGCCAATCGCGACCTCGATCTGCGGCAAGCGATCGGGCCGTGACATGCCGCCGATCAGCGCCTTCAGCGGCTGGATCAGGTCGGAAATCGATCGCGGCAGGACTTCGCAGGAATCCATCACTGCCACGTAGCTGCTGCGCTTCTCGTGGAAGCCGACCAGCACGCCGCCCTTCTTGGCCACGTTGCGCACCGACAGGCGGGCGCGGTGGCGATAGCCCCAGGCCGGCCCGGAGATCGGCGGGAAGACGGTTTCCGGCTTCAGCCGCGCCAGGTGCCAGAGCGCATCCTCCAGAACTCTTTGCTTGGCCGCCGTCTGCGCCGCCGGATCGAGATGCTGCATGCTGCAACCGCCGCAGACGCCGAAATGCGGGCAGCGAGGCGTGACGCGCTGGCCGGAAGCCTTGATGATGCGCACCACCTGCGCCTGCTCGTAGGTCGGCTTGCGGCGAAAACTCGAATACTCGACGAGTTCTCCGGGCAAGGCTCCCTCGATGAAAATCGCCTTGCCGTCGACATGGGCGACGCCACGTCCTTCGTTGTCCAGCGATTCGATAAGCGCTTCCGGCATGTGGGACCGCAATCCGGGAAAAAGGGCGCCATTATGCCCGAGGCCGGAGCTAGAATCGCCACGTACCCTCCGACCCGATGCCCATGAAAAAACAACCGCTTGCCATGCTCGGCGGCCTGACGGCCGAGCAGTTTCTTGCCGAATACTGGCAAAAGAAGCCCCTGCTGGTCCGCAATGCCCTGCCCGGCTTCACCGGCCTGCTCTCCCGCGACGAACTGCTCGATCTTTCCTGCCGCGACGATGTCGAATCGCGTTTCGTCTCGCAGGCCGGCGGCTGGACCATCGGCCACGGTCCCTTTTCCCGTGCGTCACTGCGCCGCAAGACCAAGCCCTGGACGGTGCTGGTGCAGGGGCTCAACATGCTGCTGCCGCAGGCGGACGAAATGATGCGCCGCTTCAGCTTCGTGCCCTACGCGCGGCTGGACGACCTGATGGTCAGCTACGCGACGGACGGCGGCGGCGTCGGCCCGCACTTCGACAGCTACGACGTCTTCCTCCTGCAAGGCATGGGCCGCCGCCGCTGGCGCATCGGCAACCAGATCGACCAGACCTTGATCGAAGGCCTGCCGATCCGCATACTCAAGGACTTCCGGCCGGTGCACGACTGGGTGCTGGAACCGGGCGACCTGCTTTACCTGCCGCCCGAATGGGCGCACGACGGCATCGCCGTCGGCGAGTGCATGACCTACTCGGTCGGCTTCCGCGCCGCCCCGGCGCAGGATCTCGCCGAGCAGTTCCTCGTCTTCCTGCAGGACCGCGTCAATCTGCCCGACCGCTATCGCGATCCAGAACTCAAACTACAGAAACACCCGGCAAAGATCGGCGCGCCGATGATCGACCAGGTCGCCAACATGCTCGGCCGCATCCGCTGGAAGCGCGAGACAGTGCGCGACTTCCTGGGCAGTTATCTCACCGAGCCCAAGGCGCATGTCTTCTTCGACCCGCCGGAAAAGCCGCTCGGCGAAAAGCGCTTCGGCGCGGCGCTGGAGAGGCGCGGCATTCGCCTCGACGCCCGCAGCCAGCTGCTTTTTGCCGATGACAGTTTCTACATCAACGGAGAGTCAGTCGTGGTGGCACGCCGCGATCGGAGCGCGTTCCGGGATCTGGCCGACCAGCGCAGCCTTCCGGCGGGGGCCCGGAGCCCCGAAAGCGTCGCGCTGCTGTACGACTGGTATCGCTGCGGCTTCGCGCACCTGGGGCAAACGGCCAATTGAGCGCGGAACACGCCCATATCGGGCGAATTGGACATCTTCCGCACCCTTGACGACCGGATCGCCGCGGCACGAACCAATCCGCAGTTCAGCCGTTATGGATATAATGCAAGGCTGGACGGATACCCCCGCCCAAGGCTGAAAACGATTTTGCTTCAACATCTCCATCGATAAAGGGATCCCAAATGAAACATTCTCTCCTCGTAGCTGCGCTCGTCGCCCTCGCCGTTGCCGGCTGTGGCAAGCAAGAAGCTCCTCCCGCGGCGCCCGCCGGCCAGTCCGGCATGAGCGGCATGTCGGGCATGAGCGGCATGTCGGGCATGAG
>CAZRRI010000058.1:7081-11881 GCA_964602565.1 uncultured Rhodocyclaceae bacterium
GGCATGAGCGGCATGTCGGGCATGAGCGGCATGTCGGGCATGAGCGGCATGCAGGGCCAGGGCGGCATGAGCGGCATGTCGGGCATGAGCGGCATGGAAGGCAAGAAGTAATTCTTCTTCCGCCAACCGAAAGGGCCAACTTCGGTTGGCCCTTTTTCTTTGTCGATCAGTAAAGCTGCCGCCAGTCGCAGCCGTTGTCCTGATCCGCCACGCCTATCCAGGAAGGCTCGCAGCCCAGGGCTTGTGCCAGCGCCGTCCGCGCCAGGTCCGGTCGGTTGTTTTCCTGGCTCAGATGCGCCGCGATCACGTGCCTGACGCGCCGCGCATCCAGCCGCGCCAGCAGATCCGCCGCGGCGGCGTTGTCGAGATGGCCGTAGGGCCCGGCAATCCGGCGTTTCAGATGATCGGGATAACGCCCCCGCGCCAGCATGTCGGCATCGTGATTGCATTCCAGCACCAGGGCATCGCAACCATCCAGCATGGCCACCATGTGCGGCGTCACGCGCCCGCTGTCGGTAAGCATGCCCAGGGTGGCCGCGCCGTCGGAGAACACGAACTGGACGGGTTCGCGCGCGTCGTGCGGCACCGGAAACGGCCTGACCTCGAGATCGCCGATGGCAAATGGCGCATGGCTGTCGATCACGCGCGGCGACAGGCCGTCGAAGTCCGACGCGCCCATCGTGCCGTGCGTGAGATAGACATCCAGCTCATGGCGTCGCGCGCATGGCCGCACGCCGGACAGATGATCGGCGTGCTCGTGGGTGACCAGGATCGCGTCGATGTCGCCGGGTTCCAGCGCCAGCCGCGCCAGCCGCGTCGCCAGGTTGCGCGGCCCGAAACCGCAGTCGACCAGCACGCGCGTACGCCCGGCCTCGACCACCAGGGCATTGCCCCGGCTGCCGCTGCCCAGCGAGGCAAACCGCACGCGGATTACTTCAGTTGTTCAAGCAGCAGACGGAGGATCTTGCCGCCGGTTTCGGAGGTTTCGGCCACGCCGTCCGCGTTCATCACCTGGACGTAGCTCGAATCCCCGGCGCCCTTGACCAGGACGCGATAGCGCTGGCTCTTGGCCGGGTCGGGCTTGCTGCTGCGCCAGAACGCCAGCTTGGCGAGGAAACCCTCGTCCTTGTCCTTCTTCCTCGCGTCGACCTCGGGGTCGACATAGCGGACGAAGTACAGGCCCTGGGAGCGGTCGCGATCCTCGACGGTGAAGCCGACGCGGTCGAGCGCCAGGCCGACCCGCCGCCAGGCCCGGTCGAAGGCATCCTGAACCTCGAGGGTGGCGGCACCCCCCTTGGCGGTGACCAGCCTGGCCTTCTCCACCTTGGCCCCGGAGTCGGCCAGGAGGGTCTTGGCCCGCACCTCGTCCATGCCGAAGCGGACCATCAGCCGGCGCAGCATCGCCGCCTCCAGATCCGGGTCGGCCGGCCGCGGCTGCCAGCGGGTCTCCGACCTGCCCTCGTTGACATAGACCTCGTACATGCCGCGATGGCTGATGTAGATCTCGGTCTCGCCCTGCGCGCCACTTTCGACCCGGGTGCGGAACTTGTCGCGCTCGGCGGTCGAGTAGAACGTGTCCAATACCTTGCCGAGGGCGCCGCGCAACATGTCCTGCGGAATCTTGGCGCGGTCCTCGGCCCAGTCCGTTTCCATGACGCCGACTTCCGGCTGTTCGACGTTGATGATGAAGCCAAGCTCCTGCCAGAATTCCTTGATGCCGGACCAGACCTTGTCCGGCGTGCCGGGGATCACCAGCCAGCGCTGATTGCCGGAACGCTCGATGCGCATGTTGCCGACGGCCGGCAGCACTTCCTGCGCCGTCGTGGCGCGGGCCTGGCCGGCGCGCTCGCCCGCATAGGCCGAATAAGTCGCCGTGCCCTTGGCGCCGATATCCGGCACCGCGTAGCGGTCGTCGCGCGTCGGCTGCGTCAGGTCGGGCGGCACTTCGAGGGTCGGCAGCTTGCCGGCCGACTTGTAATCGACCTTCTTGCCTTCCAGCATCGACATGCTGCAACCGGCGAGCAGCGCCGCCAAGGTGGCGAACAGCGGGATATTGCGTTTCATGCGTCCCTCGCGAAATCAGATTTGGATGCCGGCTTCACGCAGCGCCAAGCGCACGCGTTCATGGCAGTCGGATGACAACTCGGTCATGGGCAGACGCAAGCCGCGTTCGACCAGGCCCATCTCGGCGCAGGCCCACTTGACGGGAATCGGGTTCGCCTCGACGAACAGATGGCGGTGCAGGCCGAGCAGGCGGAAATTGATGGTGCGCGCCGTGGCGACATCGCCGGCGAGCGCCGCCGTGATCATCTCGTGCATCAGGCGCGGCGCCACGTTGGCCGTCACGGAAATCACGCCACGGCCGCCGAGCAGCGTCAGCGCCAGCGCCGTCGCGTCGTCGCCGCTGAGCACGGCGAATCCCGGCGGCGCGCGCTTCAGCAGGTCGGAACCGCGCTCGATGTTGCCGGTGGCATCCTTGATGCCGGCGACGCCCGGCACCTCGGCGAGACGCAGGGCGGTATCGTTGGCCAGATCGGCGCCGGTGCGGCCGGGCACGTTATAGACGATCATCGGCAGATCGACCGCCTCGGCGATCGCCCTGAAGTGGCGGTAAAGGCCCTCCTGGGTCGGCTTGTTGTAGTAGGGCACCACCGACAGGTGGGCGGAAGCGCCGGAACGCCGGGCGAACCCGGCCAGTTCGATCGCCTCGGCCGTGGAGTTCGCCCCGGTGCCGGCGACCACCGGCACCCGGCCGGCGACTTGTTCGACCACGACCTCGATCAAGCGGCAGTGCTCGTCGAAATCGACCGTCGGCGACTCGCCGGTGGTGCCGACCACCACGATGCCGTCGGAGCCCTCGCGCAGGTGCCAGTCGACCAGCCCCCGCAGGCGCGGCAGGTCGAGGCTGCCGTCCTCGTGCATCGGCGTGATGATGGCGGGCAGCGAGCCCTGAATCAGTAAGTTGGTCATGTCGACACGATCGAATTCAAAGTGAGCATTTTACGCGACTAGAGTTCCGCCAGAACCTTGATGTGGGCGGCGACGCTGCGCGCCAGCGCCGACAACGAATAACCGCCTTCGAGCATGGAAACGATGCGGCCTTGCGCGGTCTCGCGCGCCAGGCCCTTGAGCTGCTCCGTGACCCAGGCGTAGTCGGCCTCGACCAGGCCCAGCGAGGCCATGTCGTCCTCGTAATGCGCGTCGAAGCCGGCCGAGATGTAGAGCAGCTCCGGCGCGAATTCGCGCAGGCGCGGCAGCCAGACATCGGTGACCACCTCGCGGAAACCTTCGCCGCGCATGCCGGCCTTGACCGGGACGTTGCACATGTTGGCGGCGGGATTCTCGGTGCCGCTGTAGGGGTAGAAGGGATGCTGGAAGGTGCCGACCATCAGCACCTCGTCATCGCCGGCGAAGATCTCCTCGGTGCCGTTGCCGTGATGCACGTCGAAATCGATGATGGCGACGCGCTTCAGGCCCCACTGCTCGACACCGTGCCGGGCGGCGACGGCGATGTTGTTGAAGAAGCAGAAGCCCATGGCCCGCGCCCGCTCGGCGTGATGGCCGGGAGGGCGCACGGCGCAGAAGGCGTTGGGCGCGTCGCCGCGCATGACGATGTCGGTCGCCATGACGCCGGCGCCGGCCGCGCGCAGCGCCGCCTGCCAGGTGCCCGGGCTCATCGCGGTGTCGGGATCGAGGTGATGGATGCCGTGCACCGGCGAACTCGCCTCGAGCATTTCGATGTAGGGGCGGGGATGCACGCGCAGCAATTGTTCCATCTCCGCCAGCGGCGCCTCGTGATGGGCGAGGTAAAGGTCGAGACCGGCCGCGATCAGCCGATCCTGGATGGCGCCGAGGCGCTCGGGACATTCGGGATGATGCGATCCCATGTCGTGACGCCAGCAGTCGCGATGGGTGATGAAGGCCGTGGTCATGTCGGGGATTGACTTACAATGAAGCCGGTTCGTGATTATGACCCGATTCCCCGCCGTTTGGATTCTCCGCCGTTAGTCCACGTCCCGCCGATTCTTCCCGCCGATTCCCCATGCACGCTCCCGCTTCCACTCGTCCCATGGATGCCGTCATCGCCGCCGCCGGCGGCATCATCCTCGGCAAGGAGCGGCAGATCCGCCTGGCGCTGGCCTGCCTGCTGGCGCGCGGCCACCTGCTGATCGAGGACGTGCCGGGCGTCGGCAAGACCACGCTGGCGCACGTGCTGGCGAAACTGCTCGGGCTGGAATTCCAGCGCATCCAGTTCACCAGCGACATGCTGCCGGCCGACATCGTCGGCGTATCGATCTTCGACCGCGCGCGCGGCGCCTTCGATTTCCATCCCGGGCCGATCTTCGCCCAGGTCGTGCTGGCGGACGAGGTGAACCGCGCCACGCCGAAAACGCAAAGCGCGCTGCTGGAGGCCATGGAGGAACGGCAGGTGACGGCCGAGGGCCGCACCCGGCCGCTGCCCGCGCCGTTCTTCGTCATCGCCACGCAGAACCCGGCGCACCAGATCGGCACCTTCCCGCTGCCGGAATCGCAGCTCGACCGTTTCCTGATGAGAATCGAACTCGGCTATCCCGATCGCGCCGCCGAGCGCGAACTGCTGGCCGGCGCCGACCGCCGCGCGCTGCTCGCCGGCATGTCGCCCTGCCTGGGCGCGGAACAACTGATCGGCCACCAGGAGGCCGTCCGCCAGGTTCACGTCGCCGAACCGCTGATCGACTACGTCCAGGCGCTGGCCGGCCACACCCGCGTTTCCGCGGACTGGCAGGCCGGCCTGTCGCCGCGCGCGGCGCTGGCGCTGCT
>CAZRRI010000059.1:0-11844 GCA_964602565.1 uncultured Rhodocyclaceae bacterium
TCGATGGCGAACAGCGCCGCCTTGGCGTTGAGCGTGTCGAAGATGGTCTCGACCAGCAGGATGTCGGCGCCGCCGTCGACCAGGCCGCGGATCGCCTCGGTGTAGTCCGTGACCAGTTCGTCGAAGCTGACGTTGCGGTAGCCGGGATCGTTCACGTCCGGCGAGATCGAACAGGTGCGCGAGGTCGGGCCGAGCACGCCGGCCACGAAGCGCGGCTTGTCCGGCGTCCTGGCCGTGGCCGCGTCGCACAGGCCGCGCGCCAGCTTCGCGCCTTCGAAGTTCAGTTCATAAACCAGCGCTTCGAGCCGGTAGTCGGCCTGCGAAACCGCCGTCGAATTGAAGGTGCAGGTCTCGATGATGTCGGCGCCGGCATCGAGGTAGGCCTGGTGGATGCCGCCGATCACGTCGGGCCGCGTGAGCACCAGCAGGTCGTTGTTGCCCTTGAGATCCTTGGCGTGATCCGCGAAGCGCGTGCCACGATAATCGGCCTCGGCGAGATTGTGCCGTTGCACCATGGTGCCCATGGCGCCGTCGAGAATGAGAAGGCGCCGCGCCAGCAATTGGCGCAGTTCGTCGCTGCGGTCGGGGGACATGACAGAACCGTCGGAAGTGATTGAAATTGATGGAAATTCTAACACGCCAGCAGGCGGATGGCCGCTGGCCGGCCGCTTCCCGCCGGCCTCAATCCGACGAGTGGTCGCCGACCGTTTCGAGCAGGCGTTCGATCTGGCGCGTCACTTCGGCCATCGCTGCGGCCAGGTCGGCGCCGATCGCGCCGTCCGGCATCTCGTGCAGCCTGACCTCCACCGCGCGCGCCGCCTCCGCCAGGGCGTTGGCGCCGAGCGTTGCCGCGACGCCCTTGAGGCTGTGGGCGATGCGCCGGGCGTCCTCCCTGGCGCCGTTCGCCAGGCATGTCTCCAGCGTGGCCATGTCCTCGCGATGCATCTTCGCCATCGAGCGCAACAGGCTCACCAGCTTGTCCTGCTTGCCGCGCAGCACCGCCAGGCCGCGCCGGACATCCATGCCGGGATCGCGCCCCAGCGCCGCCACGACCTCTTCCGGACTGCGCGGCGCGGCGCTCGCGGCGGACGCCGGCGAAGGCCGGGACAGCCATTTGCGCAAGGCGGCATAAAGGGCCGACGGGTCGACCGGCTTGGCGACGAAATCGTTCATGCCCGCCGTCATGCAGGCCTGGCGATCCTCATCGAAGGCATTGGCGGTCATGGCCAGGATGGGCAGGTCGCGCCGGTCCGGCAGGGCCCGGATGGCCCGCGTGGCTTCCAGGCCATCCATCTCGGGCATCATCACGTCCATCAGGATCAGGTCGTAGCGCCCGGCGCGAACCCGTTCGAGCGCGATCCGGCCGTTCCCGGCGACCTCGACCGTCAGACCGGCGTCGCGCAGCAGCTCGGCCGCCACCTCGCTGTTGATCGGGTTGTCCTCGACCAGCAGCACGCGCGCCCCGGCGTGCAGGCGGCGCAGCTCCGCCACCCGGCCATCCGCCGCCGGCTCGATGTCCTGAAGCGTCGCCCCCCTTTCCAGCCAGGCGGAAAACCAGAACCGGCTGCCCGTTCCCGGCGTGCTGTCCGCGCCGGCATCGCCGCCCATCATGCGCGCCAGCCGGCGCGTGATGGCGAGCCCCAGGCCGGTGCCGCCGAACTTGCGGGTGGTGGTGGTGTCGGCCTGCTCGAAGGTCCCGAAAAGCCGCGGCAAAGCTTCCGGCGCGATGCCGATGCCCGTGTCCTCGACCTCGAAACGCACCAGGCACCGGCTGCCCTGGGTGTCGAGCAGGCGGGCGCGCAGGGTGATGCCGCCCCGCTCGGTGAATTTCACCGCGTTGCCGGCGAAGTTGAGCAGGCACTGGCGCAGGCGGGTCAGGTCGCCGCGCAGCCAGTGCGGCACGTGATCGCCCTCGACCCGCACCTTCAGCCCCTTGGCGGTCGCCGTCTCGCCGATCAGCGTCGCGACATGATCGAGCACGGCTTCCAGGGCGAAGTCGCCGGTTTCCAGTTCGATCTTGCCGGCCTCGATCTTGGACAAGTCGAGGATGTCGTTGATCACCGAAAGCAGATGTTTCGCCGCGGTATCGATCTTGTCCAGCCGATCGACCTCCAGCGACGAGGTGGCGTCGCGCCGCAGCAGGTGCGTGAAGCCGAGGATGGCATTCATCGGCGTGCGGATCTCGTGGCTCATGTTGGCCAGGAAGGCGGACTTGGCCTGGCTGGCCGACTCGGCCTGCATGCGCGCTTTGTCGAGCTCGTCGGTGCGTTCGGCCACGAGCTGTTCGAGATGATGCCGATAGCTGTCGAGCTCGGCGCCCATGCGCTTCTTCTCGGTGATGTCCTCCTTCACCGCGACGTAGTGGGTGATCTCGCCGTCGGGCTGGCGGATCGGCGCGACGACGGCGAATTCGACGTATTCGCTGCCGTCCTTGCGCCGGTTGTAAAACTCGCCCTTCCACGGCTCGCCCCGCGCCAGCGTCTTCCAAAGCGCCTCGTATGCCTCCGGCGGCGTGCTCCCCGAGTGCAGGAGACGCGGATTCTGGCCGATCGCCTCGGCGCGGCTGTACCCCGTCTGGCGCACGAAACTTTCGTTCACGTAAGTGATCCGGGCCTCCCGGTCCGTGATGACGATGCTCTCCGGGCTCTGTTCGACGGCCATCGACAGCTTGCGCAGCGCGTCCGCGGAGGCTTCGGCATTCAGTTGCGCGGCATGGGCGTCCTCCTTCAGGCCGAGCGCCGCGGCCCGCGCCACCTTCTGCTCCTCCAGCGCCAGGGCCAGCGCTTCCTCGGCCGTGCGGCGCTGGGTGATGTCCTCGGAGAAAATCACGATGCCGCCGCGCTCGCCGTCGGCGGCATGCCAGGGGCGCATTTCCCAGCGCAACCACCGCACGCCGCCGTCCGCCCGCTCGAAACGGTCGGCCTCGGCGCGGATCACCTCGCCGGCGAGGCCGCGCCGGTGGATCGATTTCCACTCCTCGGAAACCTCCGGAAACACGTCGTAATGCGACTGTCCGACGAGACTCCGGTTGCCCAGGCCGTAATCGTCCAGCCAGCGACGGCTATGGGCCACGTAGCGCATGTCGTGGTCGAACATCGCCAGCGCGGCCGGCACATGGTCGATCAGAACCTGCAACTGGCGCCGGCTGGCCTCGAAGTCGCGTTCGATCTCCCTGCGGCCCGTGATGTCGCGCGCAATGCCGACCAGGCCGAAAACGCGCCCGGCGGCATCCCGCAGCAACCCCTTGGTGGTCATCAGGGTCCTGGGCCCGAGCGCGGTGTCGAGCACTTCCTCGTTCGTCTCCGTCTGGCCGGAGGCGAGGACGCGCTGGTCGACGCCCATCAGCTCCTCCGCCTGATCGGCGCGAAAGACTTCGCGGTCGTCGTGGCCGATGACCTCCGCGGCGGGCCTGCCGAGCATCCTGGCCGCGGCGGAATTGCACAGGATGTAACGGCTGCGCGCATCCTTGGCGAAAATCGCATCGTCGAAACTCTCGACGACGGCGCTCAGCAGTTCGAGCGTCTTTTGCCGTTCCCCGAGCGCCGCGATTTCACGACGATGGGCGTCCTCGACATTGCGCAGCAGGCGACGCACCAGGAAATACAGCAGCGCGGTGGTGATGGCGACGAAAAACCAGCCCTTGACCATGCTGGCCTGCAAGAGCATGTCCGGGTCGCGGAACAGCAGGCCCAGCGCGCGATCCGACAGCAGGATCCACAGGGCCGCGAAAAAGGCATACGCCAGCACGACGACGAAAACGCCGCGCGCCGAAACCCTGCCCTCTTCCCCGGCATCCCTCATGTGTCCCCTTCCTGATCGGTGTCGGCCGATTCTTCGCCCCTCCCGGGAGGCTGTTGCACCGAATGCAAGCATTTCCAGACTCATTCGTCCATGAGCCCGATCAAGTAAACCGCTTGCGCCAGGCTTTCACCACGGGCTGCGATAATAGTCGCGGGGCGGGAGTCTGGCCACGATCGGCCTCACGGTCCGCGCCCAAGCCCACGGAGATCGACATGGAACACCTGACACCCAAGGAAACCGCCCAGTTTCTGCACGACAATCCCAAGGCGCTGTTCATCGACTGCCGCAGCGAAATGGAATTCCTGTTCGTCGGCCATCCCAAGGATTGCCTGCACGTGTCGTGGAACGACGGCCCGGACTGGGACATCAACCCCCACTTCGTCGGCGAGGTGAAGAAGCTGGCCGGCCACGCGCACGACCGGCCAGTCGTCATCATCTGCCGCTCGGGCAACCGCTCGGTCGACGCCGGCAAGGCGCTCGAGGCGGCCGGCTTCGAGCGCGTCTACAACGTCCTGCACGGCTTCGAGGGCGAGCTCGACGATAGCCACCATCGCGGCACCACCAACGGCTGGCGCTTCGACGGCCTGCCCTGGGAGCAGTGCTGAAACGCTGGCGCAAGCGGGCGCTCGAGGCGCTCGCCATTCTCGCCGTCATTTTCGGCGCGCAATACTGGCAGACGCGCGACCTGCCCGAGGGTCCGGCGCCGGCGCTGGCCGGCACGCTGCTCGACGGCCGCCCGGCGAGCCTCGATGAAGCCCTGAAGGCGGCCGGCGGCAAACCGGTGCTGGTCGCGTTCTGGGCGACCTGGTGCCCGGTCTGCAAGGCGGAGGACGGCAACATCGAGTCGATCGCGCGCGATCACGCGGTGCTGTCGGTGGCGATGCAGTCGGAGGATGTCGTCCGGCACATGCGCACGCGCGGCCTGAGCTTCCCGACCATCGACGATCCGCAAGGCATGATCGCCTCGGCGTGGCGGGTGGGCGGCGTGCCCGCGCATTTCGTCGTCGACGGCGCCGGCAATGTCCGCTTCCGCACGATCGGCTACGCCACCGAATGGGGCTTGCGCGCGCGCCTGTGGTGGGCGGGGGCATTCTCGTGAAACCGCCGCCCGCCCGGCTGGCCTGGGCGATCTGGTGTCTCGGCGCGCTTGTCTATCTTGTCGCGTTTTTCCAGCGCGTGGCGCCGGCGGTGATGACGGATCAGCTGATGGCGGAATTCGCCATCGGCGGCGCGGCGCTGGGCAATCTCTCGGCCTTCTATTTCTACGCCTACGTGGCGATGCAGATTCCCACCGGCCTGCTCGCGGACCGCTGGGGACCGCGCAAGCTGCTGGCCTCCGGCACCGCGATCGCGGCACTGGGCGGCGCACTGTTCGCGCTCGCCCCCACGTTCGAACTCGCCGCCGCCGGCCGGCTGCTGGTGGGCGCCTCGGTGGGCGTCGGCTTCGTTTCCATGCTCAAGCTGTCGTCGCACTGGCTGGAGCCGCGCCGCTTCGCGCTGGTCTCGGGCCTGCTGCTGATGATGGGCCTGATCGGCGGCGTCATCGCCGGCGTGCCGCTGCGGCTGGCGGTGGACGCCTTCGGCTGGCGCCATGTGATGGCGGTGTTCGCGCTGTTCACCGCCGTGCTGGCCATCGCCCTCTGGCTGTTCGTGCGCGACGATCCGTCCGAGCGCGGCCATGCCAGCCACTTCCACGAGCCCGGCGCGAAAGTCAGCCGTGGCCACACGCCGATCCTCGCCAGCCTCGCCGAGGTGTTCTCCTACCGCAACATCTGGCTCTTGATGCTGGTGCCGGTCGGCTTCTCGGGCGCGGTGCTGACCTTCGCCGGCCTCTGGGGCGTGCCTTGGCTGCGGCAGGTGCACGGCCTCGACGCCAAGGCCGCCGCCGCGATCACCTCGACCATGCTCGTGGCCTGGGGCATCGGCGGGCCGCTGCTGGGCAGCTGGAGCACACGGCTGGGCCTGCGCAAGCCGATCTACGTCGGCACCGGCATCGTCGCGGTGCTGGGCTGGGCGGCGGTGATCTGGCTGCCGCTGCCGTTGTGGGCGCTCGTCGGCGTGCTCGCCGTCACGGGCTTCGCCTCGGGCAACATCATCATCGGCTTCGCCTGGGCCAAGGAATCGGTGCCGCTGCGGCTGATGGGCACGGCCTCGGGCGTCGCCAACATGGGGCCGCTGATGGGCGGCATGATCCTGCAACCGGCGGTGGGCTGGATGCTCGACCGGCACTGGTCGGGCGCCATGGCCGGCGGCGGCCGGATCTACGACGCGGCGGCCTACCAGTCCGGCTTCGCGCTGCTGTTCGCCACCGTGGCCGCCAGCCTGGCGCTGGTCATTTTCGCCCGCGAGACCGGCTGCCGCCAGACCCCCTGAACGCGAACGCGGCCAGCCCGAGCAGCAGGAAGCCGGTCATCGCCAGCGCCAGGCTCAGCGTCGAATCCCAGAGCAGCGGCGCCAGCACCGACGCGGTGACGGCGTTGATGCCGGTATGGGTGGCGCCCTGGCAACTCGACACCAGGCCGCGCCGCGCCGGGAACAGGTCGAGCACGCGCAAGGTCAGGTTCGGCGACGCCACCGAAATGCCGAACAGATAAAGCCCCTGGGGCAGCACGGCCCAGGGCAGCACGCCCGGCCGCCACAGGTTGATGGCCACGTTGAGCGCGGCGGCGCCGGCCATGATGGCGAAACCCAGGCCGATGGTGCGGCGCGAGCTGACCTGCCCGGCCAGCCGCGCCGACAGCCAGTTGCCGCCGACCAGGCCCAGCGTGGCCGGGCCGAACAGCCACAGGAAGGACTGCGCCGAGACGCCGAGATGTTCGAGCAGGAACTTCGGCGCCGACACCACGTAGATGAAGAAGCCGCTGAACGACAGGGCGATCGCCAGCGCCAGCGCCAGGAACGGCGGGTGCGTGAACACGCTGACGTAGGCGCGCGTCAGCTCGCCGGCGTGCAGGCTCTGCCGGTTTTCCGGCGGCAGCGTTTCCGGCAGCAGCAGCCAGACCGCGCCGAACAGCAGCGCGCCATAGAGGGCGAGGAAGAGGAAGATCGCCGACCAGCCGAAGGCGTGGTGAATCCAGCCGCCGATCACCGGCGCGATCGCCGGGGCGATGGCGAAGATCATGGTGGTGTGGGCGATCAGCCGCTGCGCCGCCGGGCCGTCGAGCAGGTCGCGGATGATGGCGCGCGACAGCACCAGGCCGGCGCCGGCCGACATGCCCTGCAGCGCGCGGCCGAGCCACAGCATCTCGATGCTGGAGGCGAACACGCAGAACAGCGAGGCCGCCACGTAGACCGCGAAGGCCACCAGCAGCACGCGCCGCCGGCCCAGCGCGTCGGACAGGGCGCCGTGCCAGAGCATCATGAAGGCGAAGGCGGCCATGTAGAACGCCAGCGTCTGCTGCACCTCGACCGCCGTCGCCCCCAGGTCGGCGGCCATGTCGGGAAACGCCGGCAGGTAGGTGTCGATGGAAAACGGCGCGATGGCCGTCATGGCGGCCAGCAGGGCCGCCATGCGGCGCGGCGCGGCGCTCAACGGGAATTCCTCATGACGTCCTTTTGCGTATCGTTCAAGGGACGGCGGCGACGATCGCGGCGACGAAGCGCGCGACGCCTTCGTCGACCGTGCCATCATTGACGACATTCACCCGCCCGACATCCTCCGGCAGGACGAGGTCGACCCGCCGGCCCAGGCGCGTCGCCACGGTGTCGCCGCTCTCTCTCGCGCGCCCGGCGATCCTGTCCTTGAGCGCGTCGGACGGCGCCGAGACCACGACGACCGTCAGTCGCGGAACCCGCCGGGCGAGCTGCGCGATCGTCGCCCGCGAGCCGTTGGCGATCACGTGGCGCCCGGCGCCGATGTCCGCGGCGAGCGCCTTCGGCAGCCCGTAGCGGAATCCGTGGGCCGACCAGGTGATCAGGAATTCGCCCGCGCCCTCGGCCGCCGAAAACCCCGCCTCGCTCATCGCCAGGTGGTGTTCGCCGCCGGCATCGGCGGGCCGCGTAATGACGCGCGTGGTGAACACCCAGCGGGGATCCCCGGCGAGCGCCCGGCGGGCGCCGTCGATCAGGGTATCCTTCCCGGCGCCGCTCGGGCCGACCATGAGGAAAAACATGCCCGGCCGCACAGCTGGGGCCCCGGTCCGGCTACGCCGCCTCGTCGAGGCCGATGTCCACCGCCGGCGCCGACTGGTGCGTCCCCGAAGTCGAGATGTAGTCGACGCCGGTTTCGGCCACGGGCCGTATCGTCTCCAGCCGTATGCCCCCCGATGCCTCCAGCTTGACCCGCCCGGCCACCAGCCTGACCGCCTCCGCCATGTCGGGCACCGGCATGTTGTCCAGCATGATCACGTCGACGCCGGCGGCGAGCGCCTCGCGCACCTGGTCGAGGCGGTCGCATTCGACCTCCAGCTTCGTCAGCACCGGCAGCAGGCGGCGGGCGCGCTCGACCGCCCTGGCGATGCCGCCGCACACCGCGATGTGGTTGTCCTTGATCATCACGCCGTTGTCGAGGCCCAGGCGGTGGTTCAGCCCCCCGCCGCACGAAACCGCGTGCTTCTCCAGCATCCGCAGGCCCGGCGTCGTCTTGCGGGTATCGACGAGACGGGCGCGCGTGCCGCGTATCGCATCGACATACCTGGCGGTTTCGGTGGCGATGCCGCACAGCCGTTGCAGGATGTTGAGGGAAGTGCGCTCGGCGGTGAGCAGGCTGCGCGCCGGCCCCCTGACGTTCATCAGGCGGGCGCCCTTCTCGACGCGCCCGCCATCCCGGACCAGCAGTTCCACCGCCACGTCCTGGTCATAGCGCCGGAAGACGCGGGCGGCGACATCGATGCCCGCGATGACCATCGGCTCGCGGGCGTTCATGGCGAACGCGCCCTGCTCGTCGGGTTCGATCATCACCTGCGCCGTGAGGTCGCAGGCGCCCACGTCCTCGGCAAGCCACGAATCGATCAGGCGGTCGGTCTGGAATTTGTCGTACATGCGGGATTCTCCGGTGGTCGAGGGCCCGGCCGGCAAACGCCGGCATGAATGAATGTAGTATCCGCAACACTTTTCGATTCGGTGGCCACGGCATGCAATCTACCGCAAGCGCTCCGGCGCGGCTCGACATCCGGTTCACCGCGGGCCGCGCGACCGGCATCGCGGCCCTGCCATGAGCGCCGTGAACACCGGCGGCGAACGCCGGCCGCCGCCGCTCGCCGGCATCCGGGTCCTCGATCTTTCGCGGGTGCTGGCCGGCCCCTGGGCGGGCCAGATGCTCGCCGACCTGGGCGCCGACGTCGTCAAGGTGGAGCGCCCCGGCGTCGGGGACGACACGCGCGCCTGGGGGCCGCCCTGGCTGAAGGACCGCGCGGGAGACGATACCGGCGAGTCCGCGTACTACCTGTGCGCCAACCGCAACAAGCGCTCGGTGACGATCGATCTGGCCGCGCCGGAAGGGCAGGCGCTGGTCCGCTCGCTCGCGCTCGAGGCCGACGTGCTGATCGAGAACTTCAAGGCGGGCGGCCTCGCGCAGTACGGGCTCGACTATCCGAGCCTCGCGGCGGCGCACCCCCGGCTCATCTACTGTTCGATCACCGGCTTCGGCCAGACCGGGCCCTACGCGCCGCGCGCGGGCTACGACTTCCTGATCCAGGGCATGGGCGGACTCATGAGCGTGACCGGTCGCGCCGACGGCGAAGAAGGCGCCGGCCCGCAGAAGGTCGGCGTCGCGCTGACCGACATCCTGACCGGGCTGCACGCGACGATCGCCGTGCAGGCCGCCCTCGTCGAGCGCGCGCGCTCGGGCCTGGGCCAGCACATCGACCTCGCGCTGCTCGACGTGCAGGTCGCCTGCCTCGCCAACCAGGCGTCCAACTACCTGGCCGGCGGCGTCGTGCCCCGGCGCATGGGCAACGCCCACCCGAACATCGTCCCCTACCAGGACTTTCCGACCGCGGACGGCGACATGATCCTCGCCATCGGCAACGACAAGCAATTCGCGAAATTCTGCGAGGTCGCCGGGCAGCCCGGCTGGGCGGCCGATGAACGCTTCGCGACCAATCCGCTGCGCGTGGCGAACCGGGCTACGCTGATCCCGATGCTGAGGCGGGTGACGGTGACCCGCGCCACGCGCGACTGGATCGCCGCGCTCGAAGCGGCCGGCGTGCCCTGCGGACCGATCAACCGCCTCGACGAAGTGTTCGCCGACCCGCAGGTCCAGGCCCGCGGCCTGCGGATGAACTTGCCGCATCCGCTCGCCGGCGAGCTGCCGCTGGTGGCCAATCCCCTGCGCTTGTCCGGCTCGCCGGTCGTCTACCACACCGCGCCGCCGACGCTGGGCGAACACACCGGCGAGGTGCTCGGCCAATGGCTCGGCCTCACCAGCGCCGAGATCGACGGACTGCGCGCGCGGGGCACGGTTTGAGCGCGGACGTGGTTTGAGCACGGCCGCGCGCGCCGGGGTCCGGCCGCCTATGCGCTTGCCGATGGATTGCCCAGCAACGCCGCGAGGTGCTGCAATTTCGCGTTCACGGCCTCGATGAACGGCCGCAGCTCGGCCGCATCGGTCGCATCGGCTGTTCCAGCGCCCTGCCGCATCCGCGTTTCCAGATCGGCGGCGGCGGCCGCGAGTCCGTCGGCGCCGAGCGTGGCGGCGACACCCTTCAGCGTATGGACGATGCGCAGCGCCGTCGCGTCGTCTCCGGCGCACAGCGCCGCCCGCGCCCGTTCCATGTCGTCGCCGTGGGTGGTGGTCATTTCCCGCAGCAGCAGCAGGTAAGTCTCGCGCTTGCCGCGCAGCATCCGGAGGCCCCTGGCGACATCCATGCCCGGTTCCACGCTCAACCGCGCGAGCAGCGCGGCGGCGTCCGGCACGGCCGCGTCCGGCGGCGTGTCGCCAACACTGACTTTCGTGGCGTCCGGCGGCGTGTCGCCACGGCTGACTTTGGCGGCGGCCGGCAGCCATTTCAGCAGGGCGGCATACAACTGGTCCGGATCGACCGGCTTGGCGACGAAGTCGTTCATGCCCGCTTCGTCGCAGACCTGCCGGTCTTCGTCGAAGGCGTTCGCCGTCATGGCCAGGATCGGCAGTTCGTCGCGCCCGCGCCCCGGCAGGGCGCGGATGGCCAGCGTCGCGTCCACCCCGTCCATCTCCGGCATCTGCATGTCCATCAGGATCAGGGCGTAATCGTTGTCGCGCGCCTGGTCGACCGCCGCGCGGCCGTCGGCCGCCACGTCCACCACCAGCCCGGTGCCTTGCAGCAGTTCGAGCGCCACCTCGCGGTTGATCGGGTTGTCCTCGGCCAGCAGCAGCCGCGCGCCGGCGTGGCGGCGGCGCAATTCCGCCTCGCCGTCGGCGTGCCGCGACGTCTTCGCCACCGGCAGGCCGGCCTCGAGCCAGGCGGTGAACCAGAAGGTGCTGCCCTGGCCGGGTTCGCTCTCGACGCCCGCCTCGCCGCCCATCAGGCGGGCGAGGCGCCGGGTGATGGTGAGGCCGAGGCCGGTGCCGCCGAACTTGCGCGTCGTCGAGGCGTCGGCCTGCTCGAAAGCCTCGAACAGGCGCGGCAGCACCTCCGGGGCGACGCCGATGCCCGTGTCGCGCGTCTCGAAGCGCACGAGGTAGCGGCCGTCGCGTTCTTCCAGCAGGCGAGCGCGCAGGGCGATGCCGCCGGAGAGCGTGAACTTCACGGCGTTGCCGGCGTAGTTGAGCAGCCCCTGGCGCAGGCGCGTCGCGTCGCCGCGCAGCCAGGCGGGCACGCCGGCGGCATCCATCGTCACCGTCAGCCCCTTGGCGCGCGCCGCGTCGCCGATCAGCGAGGCCACCTCGTCGAGCAGGCCCCCGGGCGAGAAATCGCGCAGCTCGAGCACGATCTTGCCCGCCTCGATCTTCGACACGTCGAGGATGTCGTTGATCACCGACAGCAGGTGCTTCGCCGCGTCGTCGATCTTGTCCAGCCGCCCGGCCGCGAGCGGCGCGTCGAGCTCCCGCCGCAGCAGGTGGGTGAGGCCGATGATGGCGTTCATCGGCGTGCGGATCTCGTGGCTCATGTTGGCGAGGAAGGC
>CAZRRI010000060.1:0-10989 GCA_964602565.1 uncultured Rhodocyclaceae bacterium
TGCACGAGCAGAACTCGGTGGCCGGCCTGGCCAATCGCGTGCTGGCCGGCGTCGCCGACCGCGTCATGACCGGCTTCCCCGATGTCCTGAAAAAGGGCGAGTGGGTGGGCAATCCGGTGAGGCCGGAGATCGCCGCGCTGCCGCCGCCGGCCGCGCGCTACGGCGCCCGGCGCGGGCCGCTGAACGTGCTGGTGGTGGGCGGCAGCCTGGGGGCGGCGGCGCTCAACGACGCCCTGCCCAAGGCGCTGGCGCTGATGCCGGAAGCCGAGCGGCCCGAGGTGGTGCACCAGTCGGGCGAGCAGCATCTGGCCGCGCTGACGCAAGCCTACGAGCAGGCCGGCGCGCGCGCCCATGTCGTGGCCTTCATCAAGGACATGGCCGGCGCCTACGAATGGGCCGACATCGTCATCTGCCGCGCCGGCGCGCTGACCGTGGCCGAGCTGGCCGCCGCCGGCGTCGCCAGCATCCTGGTGCCCTATCCGCACGCGGTGGACGACCACCAGACCGGCAATGCGCGCTTCCTGGCGTCGGCGGGAGCGGCCATGCTGCTGCCGCAGGATCAGCTGACGCCCGAACGCCTGGGCGAGATCGGCCGCCTGCCGCGCGCGCAGCTTCAACAGATGGCCGAGAAGGCGCGGGAGCTGGCCAGGCCGGAAGCCACCGCCGCCGTCGCGCAGGCCTGCATCGATATCGCCAAATGAGGCCGGGATGAAACACAAGATCAGACGCATTCACTTCGTCGGCATCGGCGGGGCCGGCATGAGCGGCATCGCCGAGGTGCTGGCCAACCGGGGTTTCGAGGTCGGCGGCTCCGACCTGGCGGAGAGCGCGACTACGCGCAGGCTGGCCGACATGGGCATCCGCGTGGCGATCGGGCATGCGCCGGAACATGTCGCGGACGTCGATGCCGTGGTCGTGTCCACGGCGGTCGGGGACGACAATCCGGAAGTCGTCGCGGCGCGCCAGCGGCGCGTGCCCATCGTGCCCCGCGCGCAGATGCTCGCCGAGCTGATGCGCTTCCAGCAGGGCATCGCCATCGCCGGCACGCATGGCAAGACCACGACCACCAGCCTGGTCGCCAGCTGCCTGGCCGAGGGCGGGCTCGATCCGACCTTCGTCATCGGCGGCCGGCTCAACTCCGCCGGCGCCAATGCCGGCCTGGGCCAGGGCGAGTTCCTGGTCGCCGAGGCCGACGAGTCCGACGCCTCCTTCCTGTTCCTGTCGCCGGTCGTTTCCGTGGTGACCAACATCGACGCCGACCACATGGAGACCTACGGCCACGATTTCGGCCGCTTGAAGCAGGCCTTCGTGGACTTCCTCAACCGCCTGCCCTTCTACGGTGTCGCCGTGCTCTGCCTGGACGATCCCAACGTGCGCGAGATCCTGCCGCGCGTGGCCAAGCAGGTGGTGAGCTACGGCCTGGCGCCGGAGGCCAACGTCCGCGCCGAGAACATCGTGGCCGACGGCGGCCGCATGCGCTTTACCTGCGTGCGCGTCAATGGCACGACGACCCGCTTCGATGTCGTGCTCAACCTGCCCGGCATGCACAACGTGCTCAACGCCCTGGCCACGATCGCGGTGGCGACGGAAGTCGGCGTCGGCGACGCGGCCATCGTCAAGGCGCTGGCCGAGTTCAAGGGCGTCGGCCGCCGCTTCCAGCACCATGGCGAAATCGCCATCCCGGCGGGCGGCCATCTCACCCTGATCGACGACTACGGCCACCATCCGGTCGAGATGGCGGCGACGCTGGCGGCGGCGCGCGGCGCCTTTCCGGGGCGGCGCATCGTGCTGGCCTTCCAGCCCCACCGCTACACGCGCACGCGCGACTGCTTCGAGGATTTCGTCAAGGTGCTGTCGGGCGTCGACGCCCTCCTGCTCGCCGAGGTGTATCCGGCCGGCGAGGCGCCCATCGTCGCCGCCGACGGCCGCACGCTGGCGCGCGCCATCCGGGTCGCCGGCAAGGTCGAGCCGGTATTCGTCGAGGACATCGCCGCCATGCCGGCCGCGATCCTCGAAGCGGCGCGGGATGGCGACGTGGTCATCACCATGGGCGCGGGCTCCATCGGCGGCGTGCCGCCAAGGCTGACTTCCCATGGCTGATCCGCGCGGACGCCTGGTGGAAAACGAAGCCATGGCCGGCCACGTGTCGTGGCGGGCCGGCGGGCCGGCGGCGCGCGCCTACTTCCCGGCCGACCTGGACGATCTCGCGGAGTTCCTCCGCTGCCTGCGTCCCGACGAGCCCCTGCTCTGCGTCGGGCTGGGCAGCAACCTGCTGGTGCGCGACGGCGGCTTCGACGGCACCATCGTCTTCAGCCACGGCGCCTTGAACACGCTGCGGCGGGAGCCGGACGGCACGCTCTATGTCGAGGCCGGTGTCGCCAGCCCCAAGGTGGCCCGTTTCGCCGCCAGCCTCGACCTCGCGGGCGCCGAGTTCCTGGCCGGCATTCCCGGCACTTTCGGCGGCGCGCTGGCCATGAACGCGGGCTGCCACGGCGGCGAGACCTGGCCGCTGGTCGAGCGCGTCCTGATGCTGAAGCGACGCGGCGAGCGGGTCGAGCGGACGCCGGCCGAATTTGCCATCGGCTATCGCCGGGTCGGGCTCAAGCGCGCGACCGACGAGATCTTCGCGGCTGCCTGGCTGCGCCTGGCGGAAGGCGACGGCGCCGAGGCGCGCGAACGCATCGCCGAACTGCTGGACAAGCGCCTGGCCAGCCAGCCGCTCGACCTGCCCAACGCCGGCTCGGTGTTCCGCAATCCGCCCGGCGATCACGCGGCGCGGCTGATCGAGGCGGCCGGTTTGAAGGGCCTGGCCGTGGGTGCCGCGCGGGTGTCCGAAAAGCACGCGAATTTCATCGTTAATCCCGGGGGCGAGGCGAGTGCCGGTGAGATAGAAAGCCTGATCGGCCGGGTTCAGGCCGAGGTGCGTCAGCGGTTCGGTGTCGAACTGGTGCGCGAGGTGCGTATCGTGGGAGAAGCGGCGTGAAGTTCGGCAAGGTGGCGGTGTTGATGGGCGGCACATCGGCGGAGCGGGAGATTTCGCTGCTGTCGGGCAACGCCGTGCTGACGGCCTTGCGCGAGCGCGGCGTCGATGCCCATGCCTTCGATCCCGCCGACCGGCCGGTTTGGAATCTCGAACGCGAAGGTTTCGAGCGCGCCTTCGTCATCCTGCACGGCCGCCAGGGCGAGGACGGCACCATCCAGGGCGCGCTGGAAATGATGGGCATTCCCTACACCGGCAGCGGTGTCATGGCTTCGGCGCTGGCCATGGACAAGTGGCGCACCAAGCTGGTCTGGCTGGCCGCCGGCCTGCCGACGCCGCGCTTTCGCATGCTCGCGGCGGACACGGATTTCGCCCCGGTGATCGAGGAACTCGGCCTGCCGCTGATCGTCAAGCCGGCCCGGGAAGGCTCCTCGATCGGCGTCACCAAGGTCGGCACGGCCGGCGAAATGCGCGCCGCCTTTGAAGTGGCGCACCGCCTCGATCCGCTGGTGATCGCCGAGGAGTTCGTCGCCGGGTGGGAACTGGCGGCGGCCATCGTCGGCGGCGAGGCCCTGCCGCTGGTGCGCATCGACGCGCCGGAAGGCAAGTACGACTACGAGAACAAGTACTTCACCGATTCCGTCCGCTACCTCTGCCCGGCCGGCATCCCGCCGGAATCGGAGTCGGCGATACGCCGCGCCGCGCTGAGGGCCTTCGAAGTGCTGGGCTGCCGGGGCTGGGGCCGGGCCGACGCGATCCTGGCGCCGGACGGCAGCTTCACGCTGCTGGAGATGAATACCGCGCCCGGCATGACCGGCCATTCGCTGGTGCCGATGGCGGCCAAGGCCGCCGGCCTCGATTTCCCCGACCTGGTCGTGAAGGTTCTTTCGGGAGCGGCTCTTGGCTAAGACGAAGCGCATGCGGGCGGTGGAACCGGCCGGGTTCGGCTTCTGGGATCGTCCCGTGCTCGTGAACCTCGCCGCCGACATCCTGTTCGTCCTGGCCATCGCCGGACTGACCTGGGCGGCATCGGCGGCATTGCAGCGGCTGCCTTTCTTCCCCTTGCGCCAGATCCTGGTCGAGGGGCGCGTCGAACAGGTCACGCCCGCCCAGCTCGAACAGGCGACCCGCGTCGCGCTGACGGGCAACTTTTTCACCATAGACCTGGATGGCGCGCGGTCGGCCTACGAGAAGCTGCCTTGGGTGCGCAAGGCCGAGGTAAGGCGCCTCTGGCCCGACGCGCTCGAACTGCGCATCGAGGAACACCGGGCGGTGGCGCGCTGGAAGCAGGCCGACGGCGAGTCGCGCCTGGTCAATGGCTTCGGCGAGGTTTTCGCCGCCGCCAGCGAGGCGGACTTGCCGGTGCTGGCCGGTCCCGAAGGCTCGGCGCCGCTGGTGCTGGCCCGTTACCAGGAATTCGAGCGGGCGCTGGCGGCGCTCGGCCGCAAGCCGGAGCGCGTGCTGTTGTCGAGCCGGGAGGCCTGGCAGGTGTTGCTGGACGATGGCCTGGTGCTCGAGCTCGGCCGCGACGAGTCGAAACACGCGATCGGTGAACGCCTGGCCCGTTTCGTTGCCCATTTCCAACCGGCGCTCGAACGCTCGGGACTTGAAAGCGTGCGCGTGGCCGATATGCGCTACCCCAATGGCTTCGCGCTGAAGCCGGCGCGCGCGGACGCGAAATCATGAGCAAGGACGGCAAGCGCGACCTGATCGTCGGCCTCGACATCGGCACTTCCAAGATCGTGTCGGTGGTGGCCGAACTGGATGCGGAAGGGCAGTTGGCGGTCCTCGGCATCGGCAGCCACCAGTTCGAGGAAAACAAGGACAAGGGGCTCAAGCGCGGCGTCGTGGTCAGCATCGAGGCGACCGTGGACGCCATCTCCCGCGCCGTCCAGGAAGTGGAGCTGATGGCCGACTGCAAGGTCAAGGAGGTCTATACGGGCATCGCCGGGGCGCACATCAAGAGCAAGGATTCCAACGGCATGGCCGTGGTGCGCGAGAAGGAGGTGACCCAGTACGACATCGAGCGGGCCATCGAGGCCGCCAACGCCACGCCGATCTCGGCCGACGACCAGATCCTGCACACGCTGGTGCAAGAGTTCATCGTCGACGGCCAGGATGGCGTCAAGGAACCGATCGGCATGGATGCCCGGCGGCTGGAAGTCAAGGTGCACCTCGTCACCGGCGCCGTGACGGCAGTGCAGAACATCGTCAAGTGCGTGCACCGCTGCGGCCTCGAAGTGGTCGACCTGGTGCTTCAGCCGCTGGCCTCGGGCATGGCGGTGCTGACCGACGACGAGAAGGATGTCGGCGTGTGCCTGGTCGACATCGGCGGCGGCACCACCGACATCGCGGTGTTCACCCAGGGCGCCATCCGCCATACCGCCGTGCTTCCCATCGCCGGCGACCAGATCACCTCGGATATCGGCATCGCGCTGCGCACCTCGACCCCGGACGCGGAGGACATCAAGATCCGCTACGGCGTGGCGCTTCAGCAGCTGGCCGATCCGGGGGAGATGATCGACGTGCCGGGCGTCGGCGACCGGCCCGCCTCGCAGCTGAGCCGCCAGACCCTGGCCGGTTTCATCCAGCCGCGCATCGAGCAGATCTACCAGATGGTGCGCGAGGAGCTGGCGCGCAGCGGCTACGAGCGCCTGCTGCGGGCCGGCATCGTGCTCACCGGCGGCTCGGCGGCCATGCCGGGCATGGTCGAGCTGGGCGAGGAGGTATTCCACAACACGGTCAAGCTCGGCCTGCCGCGCTACGAAGGCAGCCTGCGCGACATCGTGCGCAATCCGCGCTATTCGACCGCCATGGGCCTGTTGCTGGAGGGCATGGCGCAGAAGAGGCGGGGCCTGAAGGCCAGCGGCCCGGCCAATTTCCGGCAAACCCTGGCGCGCATGCGGGCCTGGTTTGGCAAGAATTTCTAGGAACCATCGAGTTGCAACAACAAGGAGGCGAGCATGATTGAAATAGTCGATATGGAGCCCAGCGGAACCGTCATCAAGGTCATCGGTGTCGGTGGCGCCGGCGGCAATGCCGTCGAGCACATGATCCGCGAAGGCGTGCAGGGCGTGGAGTTCATCTGCTGCAACACGGACTCCCAATCCCTCAACCTGTCATCCGCGGATGTCAGGCTGCAACTGGGCCCGGGGCAGGGCGCCGGCGGCAAGCCGGAAAAGGCCCGCGCCCTGGCGCTGGACGAACGCGAGCGGATCGCCGAGGCGCTGGAAGGCGCGCACATGGTGTTCATCACCGCCGGCATGGGCGGCGGCACCGGCACGGGCGCCGCGCCGGTGGTCGCCGAAGTGGCGCGCGAGAAGGGCATCCTCACCGTGGCCGTAGTGACCAAGCCGTTCGAGTTTGAGGGCAAGCGGATGCGCCTGGCCGAGGAAGGGCTGGGCGAATTGCAGCGATACGTCGATGCCCTGATCGTCATCCTCAACGAGCGCCTGATGGAAGTGCTGGGCGACGACGTCAGCATGCAGGAAGCCTTCATGGCCGCCGACAACGTGCTGCGCAACGCCGTCGGCGGCATCGCCGAAATCATCAACGTGCCGGGTCTGGTCAACGTCGACTTCGAGGACGTGCGCACGGTCATGGGCGAGATGGGCAAGGCCATGATGGGCTCCGCCGCCGCCGCCGGCGTCGACCGCGCCCGCCTGGCCGCCGAAGCGGCCGTGGCCAGCCCCCTGCTCGAGGGTGTCGAGCTGTCCGGCGCCCGCGGCGTCCTGGTCAACATCACGGCCAGCCGCGCCCTGGGCATGAAGGAGGTCAAGGAGGTGATGGCGACCATCAAGGCCTATACGCATGACGAGGCGACGGTGATCTTCGGCACGGTCTTCGACGATGGCATGGAAGACCAGTTGCGCGTCACCGTCGTGGCCACGGGCCTGGGCGTGAAGACGGCGGCGAGACAACAGCCCAGGCTCGAGTCCGTGCCGAGTTACGGCCTGCGCACCGGCACCGACGGCCTCTATGTCGAGCCGGTGGCCGCGCCCGCTCTCGATGGCGGTGCGGCGCTGCCCGATGTCTTCAGTTCCGGCCGAACCCGCAATGCCGCCGTGAAGGCGATGGTGGATAGCGGCATGGACCGTTACGACATCCCGGCCTTCCTGATGCGCCAGGCCGACTGACCGCACGCCGCCCTGGCGCCGGGGAATCGCCTCCCCCGGCGCCAGGGCCGGCGCGGTTTTTGGATTACCATACGCAACCCGCTGATTCCCGCGACTTTCACCACGCTCACATGCTTCGGCAGCGCACGCTCAAGGCCAGTACCCGCACCACCGGGGTCGGACTCCATTCCGGCCTCAAGGTGTCGCTGTTGCTGCGGCCGGCCGCGCCCGACACCGGCATCGTGTTTCGTCGCGTCGACCTCGATCCGCCCGTGGAACTCAAGGCCGACCCGTATGGCGTCGGCGATACGCGCATGGCGTCGTGTCTCGAGCGGGATGGCGTCAAGCTCGGTACCGTCGAGCATCTCATGTCGGCGTTGGCGGGCCTTGGCATCGACAATTTGTATGTCGATGTGGACGCGGCGGAGATTCCGATCATGGACGGCTCGGCCGGCCCCTTCATTTTCCTGTTGCAGTCGGCGGGCATCGAGGAGCAGGCGGCGGCGAAGAAGTTCATTCGCGTGCTCAAGCCGGTGGAGTTCCGGGACGGCGACAAATGGGCGCGGCTCGATCCCTACGAAGGATTCCGCCTGTCGTTCTCCATCCTGTTCAATCACCCGGCGGTCGATCAGTCCGGCACGCGGGTGACGATGGACTTTGCCGACGATGTCTATATTCGCGACATCGCGCGGGCGCGCACCTTCGGCTTCACCCAGGACGTCGAGGCCCTGCGCGCTCAGGGCCTGGCGCTCGGCGGCAGCCTGGACAACGCCATCGTGATGGATGAGTATCGCGTGCTGAACACCGAGGGCCTGCGCCTGCCCGACGAGTTCGTCCGCCACAAGGTGCTCGACGCCATCGGCGACCTCTACCTGGCCGGACACCCCCTGCTTGGCGCCTTTTCGGCTTACAAGTCCGGCCACGCCATGAACAACCAGCTGCTCCGGAGCCTGCTGGGCGATGCCAGCGCCTGGGAATGGGCGACGTTCGAGCGCCCCGAACTGGCGCCCGCCCGGATTCTCAACCTCTATCCGCAGGCTGCCTAGTGTTGATCCTGCGGATCGTCGGCATGCTGACGGTCATCGCGATAGGCGCCGGCATCGTGGCCTACCTGTTTTCCAGGGACAAGCGCTATCTGCGCCTGGCTGGCCGCATCGCCAAGTACGCCCTGATCTTCGTCCTCATCGTCCTGGCGCTGATGTTTCTCGAGCGGGTCGTCGTCCTTTAGCCCTGTTTCGCCAGTTTTCTCAGGGCGACCGCCAGCGGCGAATCCGCCGGCATGCTTTCCGAAAGCAATGTGAGTGCTTGCTTCTGTTTCTGCCCAATGCCAGCAGGGCGATTGCCGGCGGGGCGCGTCTCGATCGCCCGGCTCGGTTGCACCCGGATGTCGATTCCGGTAACCTCCGCCGCCTCTGAACGAAAAACATCCGTCAAACGGGGTTCGATTTGCCTGAGTTTCGCCGCCACCGCGCTGTTGCCTGTGTGGATGACGATTCTCCCCGACCTGAGATTGGCAATCCGCGAGTGACGCGCGAGCGGTGTCGCCGACAGAAAAACTTGCTGGAGCCTCGCGAGGCGCCGTGCATGAGCAGCAAGCCGGGCCATTCCGGTGTCGGCCTGCAAGCAGTCTTCCAGGCTGCGGGCGGGACGGCGCATGAATTGAACCTCGGCGGCAAGCTCGGAAAGGAGCAGGGACGTGCATATTATTCTCGTCTCCGACAGGCTGGCAACGGCCAAGGCCGTCGTGCTGACCTGGCGTCATCTCGCCTTGGCCGTGGTCGCGTTTACCTTTCTCGTCCTGGCGCTGTCGTCGCTGTTCTCCTACGTGACCGTCCGCCACGCCGCGGAAATTCGACTGCCATTCCTCGAAAGACTGGTGCAGGCGATGAATGCGGAGCAGGCGCAGGAGAGTCGCCGGTTCGTCCGCGAAAACCTCAACGTGATGGCGGTGCGCCTGGGTGAAATGCAGGCGCAGTTGTTGCGCCTCGACTCGATGGGCGAGCGCCTGGCGGCGGTGGCCGGCATCAAGCCCCAGGAGCTGCGCATGATCGAGAAGCCGCGCGATGGCCGGGGCGGCCCGTTGATCGAGCCGCAGCCGCTCTCGGCGGATAACCTGCGGGATGCCCTCGACAGCCTGTCCCACCGGCTGGAAGCCAAGACCGACGCCTTGTCGCTGCTCGAGGCGCACCTGCTCGAGGAGCGCATCCGCAAGAGCCGGTTGCCGACTTCGCTGCCGGTCGACGTGGCGTGGAACACATCGAGCTTCGGCTTCCGCCTGGACCCCTTCACCGGCGAAAAGGCCATGCACGAAGGCGTCGATTTCACCGCGGAGGTGGGCACGCCGATCCGGGCCGCCGCCGCCGGCGTCGTGGTCAACATCGAGCATCATCCGGGCTACGGCAACATGCTCGACATCGACCATGGCAACGATCTGCTGACCCGCTACGCGCATTGTTCGAAAATACTCGTTCAGCCGGGCGCGCTGGTCAAGCGAGGGCAGGTCGTCGCGGAAGTCGGGTCCACGGGCCGCTCGACCGGTCCGCACCTGCATTTCGAAGTGCGGGTCAAGGGCGCCGCCCACGATCCGAATCGCTTCCTCGAATTGGCCCGGGAAGACGTCTCGCACCGCGGCCATCGTCATACCGCTTCGCGCTAGACGGCTTGGCGGAGTCGGCCGGACTCCGCATGATAAAATCAACGTTTTACCCGCATAGGGCGGCCACCCCATGATTTCCGGCCTTCTCAAGAAGATTTTCGGCAGCCGCAACGACCGGCTGATCAAGCAGTATTCCCAGGCGGTCGCCAAGATCAACGCCTTCGAGCCCGCGCTGGAAGCATTGAGCGACGAGCAACTGCGCGCCAAGACCGACGAGTTCAAGGCCCGCCTGGCCAAGGGCGAAACGCTCGACAATCTGCTGCCCGAGGCCTTCGCCGTGGTCCGCGAAGCCGGCAAGCGCGTGCTCGGCATGCGCCATTTCGACGTGCAGATGATCGGCGGCATGGTGCTGCACAACAACAAGATCGCCGAAATGCGCACCGGCGAGGGCAAGACCCTGGTGGCGACGCTGCCTGCCTACCTGAATGCCCTGACCGGCAAGGGCGTGCACATCATCACGGTCAACGACTACCTGGCCAGCCGCGACGCCGAATGGATGGGCCGGCTGCACCGCTTCCTCGGCTTGGCCGTCGGCGTCAATCTTTCACAGATGCAGCACGACCAGAAGCAGGCCGCCTACGCCGCCGACATCACCTACGGCACCAACAACGAATTCGGTTTCGACTACCTGCGCGACAACATGGTCTATTCGCCGGCCGAGCGCGTGCAGCGCGGGCTTGCTTACGCCATCGTCGACGAAGTCGACTCCATCCTCATCGACGAGGCGCGCACGCCGCTGATCATCTCCGGCCAGGCCGAGGACCACACCGACCTCTACGTCAAGATGAACGCCGTGCCGCCGCTGCTGACTGTCGGCGAGGCGGCGAAGTCGCAGGAAGAGCGGGACACGGGCGACTACACGGTCGACCTCAAGTCGCACCAGGTCCTGCTGACCGAGGAAGGCCACGAGAAGGCCGAGCAGATCCTGGCCCGGATGGGCCTGCTGGCCGAGGGTAGCAGCCTTTACGAACCGGCCAACATCCTGCTGGTTCACCATCTCTACGCGGCATTGCGCGCGCACAACCTGTTCCACCGCGACCAGCAGTACGTGGTGCAGAACGGCGAAGTCGTGATCGTCGACGAATTCACCGGCCGCCTGATGGCCGGCCGGCGCTGGTCGGACGGCCTGCACCAGGCGGTCGAGGCCAAGGAGGGTGTCGCCATCCAGGCCGAGAACCAGACCCTGGCCTCGATCACCTTCCAGAACTACTTCCGCATGTACGGCAAGCTGGCCGGCA
>CAZRRI010000061.1:0-10728 GCA_964602565.1 uncultured Rhodocyclaceae bacterium
TCATCTTCTTGAACGTCATGTCGCGCGTGATGCCGGCGTTGTTCACCAGCACGTCGACCGGGCCGAGATCCTTCACCACCTGGTCGACACAAGCCTTGCAGGCGTCGAAATCGGTGACGTCGCAGGCATAAGCCTTGAAGCCGAAGCCCATGTCGTTCATTTTGCGCAGCCATTCCTGCGCGGTCTTGTTGCTCGGGCTGTAGGTGGTGATCACCTTGTCGCCCAGCGCCGCCAGCTTGACGCAAATGGCCTCGCCGAGACCGCCCATACCGCCTGTTACCAGTGCCACTCGTTGCATTTTTCACTCCTCCTTGTTGATGCTGCGTTGTTATGCTGCCTTTTCCTTGACATAACGGCCCGGCGCCGGCTCTCCGGCCGGATGCGCCTTGCCGCCGAGCCGGCCGCGCGCCGCCACTTCGCCGTCGTCGAACTGCTGCAACCATTCCGCCCAGCGCGGCCACCAGCTGCCTTTCACTTCCGTGGCGCCGGCCAGCCATTCGTCGGCGCTCGTCGTCTGGCTATCGTTCACCCAGTGGCTGCGCTTGTTTTTCGCCGCCGGGTTGATGACGCCCGCGATGTGGCCGGAGGCGCCGAGCACGAAGGTGGTCTTGCCGCCCAGGAGCTTGCGGCCGAGATAGGAAGTCTGCCAGGGCACGATGTGGTCCTCGCGCGTGGCGAGGATGAAGGCCGGCATATCGACCTTGCCCAGGTCGGCCTTGACACCGCACATGGCCAGCTTGCCCGGCACGCGCAGGTTGTTCTCCAGGTACATGTTGCGCAGGTACCAGGCGGCGAAGGGGCCGGGCAGGTTGGCGGAATCAGAGTTCCAGTAGAGCAGGTCGAACGGCGGCGGCTTGATGCCCTTCAGGTAGTTGCCGACCACGTACTGCCAGATCAGGTCATTGGCGCGCAGCGCGGAAAACACCGCCGCCAGCTCGCGGCCCATCAGCAGGCCGCCCTTGCCGATGGTGTTTTCGCGCGCGACCACCGAGGCTTCGTCGATGAAGCAGCCGAGTTCGCCCGGGTCGGAGAAATCGAGCAGCGTGGTGAGCAGCGTCAACGAGGCGACGTCGTCGTTGCCGCGTGCCTTCATCACCGCCAGCGCGGATGAAATGATGGTGCCGCCGACGCAGAAACCGAGGGCGTTGATCCGCTCGACAGCGCAGATGTCCTTGGCGACCCGGAAGGCCATCAACACGCCTTGTTCGATGTAGTCATCCCAGGTCAGATGGCCTTGAGCGGCCTTGGCGTTGCGCCAGGAGACCAGGAACACCGTGTGACCCTGCTCGATGGCGTAGCGGACGAAGGAATTTTCCGGCTGCAGGTCGAGGACGTAGTATTTGTTGATGCAGGGCGGCACCATGACGAACGGGCGCTTGGCGACCTTGTCGGTCAGCGGCGCGTACTGGATCAACTGCATCAGCTCGTTCTCGAACACCACCGCGCCGGGCGTGATCGCCAGGTTGCGGCCGACTTCGAAGGCCGACTCGTCGGTCATCGAGATGCGCCCTTTTTCGAGGTCGGCGATCAGGTTCTGGATGCCTTGCGTGATGCTCTGGCCCTGGGTTTCGAGGGCCTTCTGGATGAATTCCGGGTTGGTGGCGACGAAGTTCGAGGGCGCCATCGCATCGACCAGCTGGCGGGTGATGAAACGCATGCGGCCCTTGGTCTGGCCATCGGTCACCGGCGCCGCCTCGACGGCCTTGCCGAGGTAATCGGCATTGATGCGGTAGGCCTGGCGCAGGTAGTCGAAGATCGGGCTTTCGGCCCAGGCCGAATGGCTGAAGCGCTTGTCGCCCGGTTCGGCGGGCGCCACGACCGGCGAGGCATCGCCGGCGCGACGGGCCAGCATGGCCTGCCAGAGCGTCGCGTGACGCTCGCGCCATTCGTTCTGCAACGCGGCCAGGGCTTCGCCCTGCGGTTGCCAGGCTTCCATCCACGCCTTGACAGACGAACTCGGGTCCGGCGCCGACGACATGCATCCCCCTTTCAGGCGCCTGGCGCCAAGTGTTGTCGGCGATGCCAGGCAGGCTTGAGTAAATCCCGGGCCGTCGGGCGACAGACCGGTATTGCATTGCAGCATTGTACCGTCTAGCCGACGGCGATGACCGAAACGAATGTTACCGCCGGAATCCTTACAGCTTCCTTATGCGGGCCGACCGGCAGCCCCCCCGGCCGGCTCAGGAATGGGAATGGCCGAAGCCTTCGACCAGGTGGTGCGTGACGACGATGGTGGCGATGCCGGCGCCGATCAGCAGCACCTGTTGCAGCGTCGCGCGCAGTTCGGGCCGCTTGTGCAGGCCGGGGATCAGGTCGGCCACCGCCACGTAGATCATGCTGGCCGCGGCGAGGGCCAGAAGATGCGGTATGGCGCCCTGCGCGGTCGACAGCGCGAACCAGGCCAGCAGGCCGCCGACGAGGGTGGCGAAACTGGAGAGCAGGTTGTAGAGGAAGGCGCGGGCCTTCGAATACCCCGAATGCAGCAGGATCAGGAAGTCGCCGACCTCCTGGGGAATCTCGTGGGCGACGATGGCCACCGCCATGACCAGGCCGAGCCGCGGGTCTTCCATGAAGGCGGCGGCGATCAGCACGCCGTCGACGAAATTGTGGAAGGTGTCGCCGATCAGGATCATCAGGCCGCTGCGGTTGCCGTCGTGGCCGTGGCCATGCGGTTCGTGGCCTTCGCAGGATTCGATGTGGCAGTGGCGCCAGAGCACCAGCTTTTCCAGCACGAAGAAGCCGAGGATGCCCGCCAGCACGGTGGTGGTGGTCATGGTGGCGTCGCCGCTGCCGGTGATGGCTTCGGGCAGGACTTCGAGGAAGGCGGCGCCGAGCAGCGCGCCGATGGCGAAGCTGACCAGCATCGGCACCCAGGAAGCGCGCGCCTTGAAGGCGAACGCGGCGGCGGTGAGGACGGAAAGCAGGCCGCCGGCAATCGCTGCGCCGACGATCCAGGTCAAGGTGGTCATGGGCCGATTATACGATCCAGATCAGGCTGGCCATGCGCCCCGTGACGCCTTCGCGCCGATAAGAATAGAAGCGTTGCGCGTCCGTGAACGTGCACTGCCGGCCGCCGAAGACGCGCTCGACGCCCATGCCGCGCAGCCGCCGGCGCGCCAGCGCGCCGAGGTCGCACAGCCACTTGCCGTCGGCCTTGGCGACGAATGCCGAGGCGGCGCCGGCATCGTCCGCCGTGAAAGCCGAGACGACGTCGGCGCCGACTTCGAAGGCGGCGGGACCGATCGCCGGTCCGAGCCAAGCCAGCAGCCGGTCGCCCGGCACCGCCATCGCCGCCACGGTGGCCTCCAGCACGCCCGCCGCCAGGCCGCGCCAGCCGGCGTGCGCGGCCGCGACCACGCTGCCCGTCTCGTCGCAGAACAGCACCGGCAGGCAGTCCGCCGTCAGCACCGCGCAGACCACGCCCGGCGTGCGCGCCACCGAAGCGTCGGCCTCGACGCCGCGGGGCGACGCTTCGGCTTCGACGCACCGCGTTCCATGCACCTGGGCCAGCCAGACCGGCTCGCCGGGCAGGTGGCGGCGCAGTTCGGCGCGGCGTGCCGCCACGGCTGACTTTTCGAAATCGACGTGATCGGCGAGATTGCCGAAGGCGCGCGTGGTCGTGAATGCCCGGACGCCGGCCGGCGCGGGCCAGTCGGGAAGCAACGGCGCGGGCGGAAAGTCAGCCATCGCGCAACGCCGCCAGCAGGGCCGCGAAGTCCGCCGGCAGCGGCGATTCCCAGTCCATCTCCGCGCCGCTGGCGGGATGCGTGAGCGCCAGCCGCCAGGCATGCAGCGCCTGGCGCGGGAAAGCGTCCAGCCGGGCGTCGACCGACTTGCGCTTGCCGTAGACCGGGTCGCCGACCAGCGGATGGCCGACCGAAGCCATGTGCACGCGGATCTGGTGGGTGCGCCCCGTCTCCAGGCGGCATTCGAGCAGTGTCGCGGCGGCGAAGCGTTCCCGCGGCGTGTAGTGCGTGCGCGCATCCCGTCCCGCGCCGCCGCGCCTGACCACGGCCATCCGGGTCCGCTGCACCGGATGCCGGCCGATCGGCGCATCCACCGAGCCGCCGGCCGCCACCCCGCCATGCACCAGGGCGAGATAGTGGCGCCTGATGCTGCGCGCCTGGAGTTGCCGGACGAGATCGGTCTGCGCCGGCAGTGTCTTCGCCACCACCAGCAAGCCGCTGGTGTCCTTGTCGAGCCGATGGACGATGCCGGCGCGCGGCACTTCCGCCAGCGCCGCGACGTGGTGCAGCAGCGCGTTCATCATCGTTCCCGACCAGTTGCCGCTGCCCGGATGCACCACCATGCCCGCCGGCTTGTCGATGACCAGCAGATGCTCGTCCTCGAACACGATGGGCAGATCGATGGCCTCGGCGCGTTCGGCTGTTTCGTTCGGCGCGGACTCGGCGGCCACGCTGACCCGCTCGCCGCCCAGCACCTTGCGCCTGGCGTCGGCGGGCCGGCCGTCGACCACCACTCGCCCGGCCTTCAGCCAGGCCTGGAGCCGGCTGCGCGAGTGCTCGGGGAACAGGCGGGCCAGCGCCGCATCCAGCCGCAGCCCGGCCAGGCCCGGCGGGATGGCCGTGGTCGCTGGGCTATAATCGGCCGCATCTGTCCGTCGGGTATTCATCATGCGTAGTTTAGCCGCTCTGCTTGCCCCGCTTCTCCTGCTTGCCGCGTTCGCCCTCGGCGGCTGCGGCATGATGCAGGAAGAACAGGACGAAACCCTCGGCTGGTCGGCGAACAAGCTCTACGCCGAGGCGCGCGGCGCGATGTCCGATGGCGCCTACGAGCGGGCGGTCAAGTACTTCGAGAAGCTCGAGGCACGCTATCCGTTCGGCCGCTACGCGCAGCAAGCCCAGCTCGAAGTGGCCTACGCCCAGTTCAAGCAGGGCGAATCCGCCTCGGCGATTTCCGCGTGTGACCGTTTCATCCGCCTGCACCCGAATCATCCGAATGTCGACTACGCCTATTACCTGAAAGGCCTGATCAACTTCAACGAAGATCTCGGCCTGCTCGGCTTCCTGGGCAACCAGGATCTGACGGAACGGGATCCGAAGGCGGCGCGCGAGTCCTTCGAAACCTTCAAGGAACTCGTCGGCCGGTTTCCGGAAAGCCGCTATGCCGCCGACTCGGCGCAGCGCATGAACTATCTGGTCAACGCGCTGGCCGCCCATGAAGTGCATGTCGCCGACTACTACGTGCGCCGCGGCGCCTACCTCGCCGCGGCGAACCGGGCGCAGGCGACCATCAAGGCCTATCCGAACTCGCCGGCCCGCGAGGACGCGCTCATCATCCTGATCAAGTCCTACGATGCGATGGGCATGAAGGACCTGCGCGACGACGCGGAACGCATCATGCGGTCGAACTTCCCCGACAGCCGACACTTCAAGCCGGACGCCGGCGATGCCGGCAAGCCGTGGTGGAAGTTCTGGTAGTTCCGGTCAGACCTTCGCCTGCGCGCGCTGCCGGCGCGTCTCGAACAGGCAGACACCCGCGGCAACCGAGACATTGAGGCTTTCGACGCTGCCGAACATGGGAATGCCGGCCAGTTCGTCGCAGGTCTCGCGCGTCAGCCGGCGCAGGCCGCCACCCTCGGCGCCGAGCACCCAGGCCAGCGGGCCGCGCTGGTCGATGGCGTAGATGTTCCTGTCGGCCTCGCCGGCGGCGCCCACCACCCAGACGCCCAGTTCCTGCATCTCGCGCAGGCTGCGCGCCAGGTTGGTGACCATGAGGTAGGGCACCGTCTCCGCCGCGCCGCTGGCCACCTTGATGGCCGTCGCGTTGAGGCCGCAGGCGCGATCCCTCGGCGCCACCACCGCGTGCGCGCCCGCCGCGTCGGCCACCCGCAGGCAGGCGCCGAGGTTGTGCGGATCGGTGACGCCGTCGAGCACCAGCAGCAGCGCCGGCCCGGAGAGGGTCGCCATGACATCGTCGAGCGAGACGAATTTTTCCGCCGCGGCGACGCGGGCGACCACGCCCTGATGCCGGGCGCCCCCCGCCAGGCCGTCCAGCCGGGCGGCATCGGCGGCGATGGCGCGCACGCCCGCCGCGTCGGCCAGCTTCAGCAGATCGCGCATCCGCGGGTCTTGGCGGTCGGCGGCGAAAATGATTTCCCGGAACGATTCCGGCGAACGGCGCAGCTTCGCCGTGATCGCGTGGAAGCCATGAATCAGGCGGGTTTCGCTCATGCTGGCAATCGACCGAAAGAAGGAATGGCGCGAGGATAAAGGAAGAGCCGGCGTGCCGCCACGGCTGACTTTGAATCGAAGAACCGGCGTATCGCCACGGCTGACTTTGGCGTGCGCCCCGTCAGCCGGGCCGGCGGCCGAGCCCGGCCAGGGCGATGTCGGTCAGCGCGGCCACCCAGTCCGGCCGTTCGTTGAGGCAGGGGATGTAGCGGAACTCGCCCCCGCCGGCGGCGAGGAAGGTCTCCCGGCATTCCATGTCGATTTCCTCGAGCGTCTCCAGGCAATCGGCCGGGAAGCCGGGGCAGATGACGTCCACGCACTTCAGTCCCGAGCGGCCGAGCTGGTCGAGCGTCGGCTGGGTGTAGGGCTGTAGCCATTCGGCGGCGCCAAAGCGCGATTGAAAGCTGACCTGCCAGGCGTCGCCGGGGAGGTTGAGTTCCGCGGCGAGCAGCTCGGCGGTGCGCCGGCACTGACTTTCGTAGGGGTCGCCGCGCTCGACCGCGCGCTTCGGCATGCCGTGAAAGCTCATCAACAACTTGTCGGGGCGGCCGGATTTCATCCAGTGGTCGAGCACGCTCTGGCGGAGCGCGGCGATATAGCCCGGGTCCTCGTGGAATTCCTCGACCTCGACGATTTCGACCGCCGAGCCGTGGCGCCGGCGCCAGCCGCGAATGGCGTCGCGCGTGCTCAGCGTGGTGCTCGCGGAGAATTGCGGATAGAGCGGCACGACGACGATGCGGCGGGCGCCCGCCTGGCGCAGCCGATCCAGTTCGCCGGGGATCGCCGGCTGGCCGTAGCGCATGGCCCAGGCGACGTCGATGTCCGCGATGCCTCGATGCCCGAGCAGGCCGCGAACCAGCTTGGCCTGCCTTTCGGTGTGCACCTTGAGCGGCGAACCTTCCCGGGTCCAGATCCTCTGGTACTTCGCGGCCGACCGGGCCGGCCGCGTGTTGAGGATGATGCCGTGCAGGATCGGCCACCAGACAAGGCGCGGCAGATCGACGACACGCCGGTCGCCGAGGAATTCGGCGAGGTAGCGGCGCAGCGCCGGCGGTGTCGGCGCGTCCGGCGTGCCGAGATTGAGCAGCAGGATGGCGTCGTTCATGGCGCGGCGAGCGCGCTCGACAGCAGTTTCGCCGTGATGTCGACGATGGGGATGACGCGCTCGTAGGCCATGCGGGTCGGGCCGATGACGCCGATGGTGCCGACCACGCGCCCATCGACTTCGTAAGGGGCGGCGACGACGCTGCATTCGTCGAGCGGCGCGATGCCTGATTCGCCGCCGATGAAAACCTGCACGCCCTCGGCGCGGTTCGACAGGTCGAGCAACTGCATCAGGCCGGTTTTCTGCTCGAACAGCTCGAACAGGCCGCGCAGGCGCCCCATGTTCGACGAGAGCTCCTCGACGCCGAGCAGGTTCTTCTCGCCGCTGATCACGTACTGGGCCGAGGTGTCGGTCACCGCCTCGCTGCCGGCCTCGACGGCCGCGCTCATCAGCTCGACCATGTCGGCGCGCAGTCGCTTCAGGTCGTCCTGCAGACGTGCGCGGATCTGGTTGAAGTCGAAACCGGCGAAATGCTCGTTGAGCATGTTGGCGGCCGTCGTCAGCTCCGATGCCGTGTAGCTGCGCTGGGTGAACAGGATGCGGTTCTGCACGTCGCCTTCGGTGGTGACGATGATCAGCAGGATGCGCGTGTCCGAGAGGTTGAGAAACTCGATCTGGCGGATGCGCGGCAACTGGCGGCGGGGCGCCACGACCACGCCGGCGAAATGGGTCAGTTCCGACAGGAGTTGCGAGGCGTGGCTGATCACCCGCTGCGGCTGGTCGGGCTGGATCACTTCCTTGATGCCGCTGATTTCCTTGCGCGCCAGCGGCTGCACCGTGAGCAGGGTATCGACGAACAGCCGGTAACCCTTGGGGGTCGGGATGCGGCCGGCCGAGGTGTGAGGGCTGGCGATGAAGCCCATTTCCTCGAGGTCCGACATGACGTTGCGAATTGTCGCCGGCGACAGTTCGAGGCCCGAATGGCGCGACAGCGTGCGCGAACCGACCGGCTGGCCTTCGATGATGTAGCGTTCGATCAGCGTCTTCAGCAGGGATTGGGCGCGGCGGTCGAGCATGTGTCGATTCTAGCGGTAATCCGGGACGGGAAAAAACATCGGGTTCCAATCAGCCCGCGTTACCGGTATTATCTTATCGAGAAGATAACGCCGGCCCCAAGGTGGGGATCATGGCGCCGATTAAACAAGCACAGGAGGAGCCCATGCCCTACATCGATCGTTCCGACACGAAAATATTCTTCGATCTCGCCGGTTCCGGCGAGCCCGTCATCACGACCCACGGTTTTCACGAGAACGGAACCTATTGGGGGCTGACCGGCGTTTCCGGCGCGCTCGTTGACGCCGGCTATCGGGTGGCGGACATGGACATGCGCGGCCACGGTCGCAGCGCGCCGAACGGGCCGGGCATCCGGTACGACGTGGACGCCGTCGCCGCCGACATCGGCGCCGTCGCCGACGCCCTTGGTTTCGAGCGCTTCCACCTGCTGACGCATGCCACCGGCGGCATCGCCGGACTGCGCTACGCGATGAGCCACAGCGACCGGCTACTGTCGATCATCTCCACCGATACCGGTTCGGGAACCATCCCCTGGCCGGAGTACTGCGAACCGGAGTGGGACGACAAGCCCATCCCCGCCGCCGATACCGTCGACGTCGGCGCGCTGATGGGCGGCTTCGTGCTCGGCGTGAGCAACTGGCGCAAGACGCTGGACGATCTGCGCCGCGACCCGACCGATCATCCCCTGGCCCCCTTCCTCAACCGTTTCGAGTTCAATCCCGATCCCGAGCGCTGCTGGCGCTGGGTCGAGAACATCTTCGCCGTCGGCAACATGAACAACTGCGCCGAGTTCGCCAACCAGTTCTTCAAGGACCCCGATCCGCAGGTCAAGCGCCTGCGCGGCATCAAGTGCCCGAGCCTGGTGATCGTCGGCGAGTACGACTACTACATGGTGAAGCCCAGCGAATGCATCGCCCGCAACGTCCCGAATTCCGAATACATCGTGATGGAAGGGCTTGGCCACATGACGGCGATCGAGGACCCGCGGCGCATGACCAACGACGTGCTGCGCTTCCTGCGCCGAATCTGACCCATGCCGCGGCTCTTCCATGAGGTGACCATGACACTCCCCGCTCGCTACAAACGGCTCGTCGTCTCCGAGCCCGGCCCCGACTTCCGCAAGGTGGCGGTTCCCGTCGAAGCCGCGCTGACCATGCCCGGACCCGGCGAGGTGCTGATCCGCAATCTCATCGCCGGCGTCAATGCCAGCGATCCGATGTGGTCCAGCGGCGCCTACGAGTTCCTCGCGCCGCCGATCGAGGTCGGCTGCGAGGCGGGCGGCGAGATCGTCGCCGTGGGCGACGGCGTCGAAAATGTCGGCATCGGTGACCATGTCGTCCATTTCGGTTCGGGCGGCTACGGCGAATACCTGCGCGTCCCGGCGGAGCAGCTGTTCCCGGTCCCCGAGGTGACGCCCGAGGTCATCAGCGCCTTCATCGTCGGCATCACGGCCTCGGTCGGACTCAAGGAGACCGGGGTTCTGCGCAGCGGCGAGACCGTGCTGGTCACGGCCGCCGCCGGCGGCGTCGGCAGCTACGCCGTGCAGCTGGCGAAGCTGGCGGGGAACCATGTGGTCGGAACATGCAGCGACGACGGCAAGGCCGCATGGTTGCGGGAATTGGGTTGCGACCGCGTCATCAACTACCGCAAGGAGGACGTGGCCGAGGTCCTGGCGCGGGAGTATCCGAAGGGCATCGACGTGGTATTCGAAAGCGTCGGACGCAGGATGTTCGACATCGCGGTCGAGCATCTCGCCCTTTTCGGCAGACTGGTGAGCATCGGCGCCATATCCGAATACGTGGACGGCATGAACTGGGAAAAGGTTGAGTCGGTGCGGCCCTACTGGACGTTGCAGGGCAAGTGCGCCACGATGTGCGGCTGCCTGCTGACCTATTACCCGCAGGAAGTCTGGCGCCGCCATTTCGCCGAACTGCTGCGTCTGGTGGCCGCCGGCAAATTGCGCGCGACGGTGGACAAGAAACTGTTTCGCGGCATGGACTCGATCCACGACGCGGTGGACTATCTCCAGTCAGGCATGAACCGTGGCAAGGTGGTCGTGCATTTCGACTGATCCGGTTCGGCTTCGGATCTGCTTTCCCGCGGCGCTTCGGTGGGAGGCGGAGCCGGATGGGTCTGCGCGGTGAATGTGAATATTCCGGATCGCGGCCGTTCCGTGTTTGTCATGTTCGGTCTATCGGATTGATCTTGAATGTTTTTCGCGTTTGCTTCGGCATGGGGCTGGCGGGGTGAATGTGAGTTGTCGGAGGCAGGCCCGGCGATTAGATTTCCTGGCGCATCCAGCCGGCCGTGCGGCTGGACGCTTCCGGAACATCGTTTCCCATCTTGCCAACCTTCATTCTTCCGCATGCCATGACTGATTCCAACGCCACCGATCTCGTCGTCTCCCGGGAAGAA
>CAZRRI010000062.1:0-10462 GCA_964602565.1 uncultured Rhodocyclaceae bacterium
TGCAGCGCAGGATGGCGTAGAGCGCGACGTTGAGCAGCAGGCCGGAGAGCACGGCCGAGACCGGCGTCGGGCCTTCGGCGTGGGCGTCCGGCAGCCAGTTGTGCAGCGGCGCCAGGCCGACCTTGGTGCCGTAGCCGACCAGCAGGAAGATGAAGGAGAGCGCCATGATGGCCGGCTCGAGCTGGCCCTTGACGTCGACGAGATGCGTCCACAGCAGCGCGTTGCCGGTATGGCCGAGCACGCGCTCGGCGGCGAAGTAGAGCAGGATGGTGCCGAACAGCGCCTGGGCGATGCCGACGCCGCAGAGGATGAAATATTTCCAGGCCGCCTCCAGGCTGGCCGGCGTGCGGTAGAGCGAGACCAGCAGCACGGTGGTCAGCGTCGCCGCCTCCATCGCCACCCAGAGGATGCCCAGGTTGTTGGTGGTCAGCGCCACCAGCATGGTGAACATGAAGATCTGGTACATGCTCTTGTAGAGGCGCAGGCGCGGCGCGGTGAGCCTGCCGCGCTCGCGCTCGTTGCGCATGTAGGGGCCGGAAAAGATGCTGGTGGTCATGCCGACGAAGGCGGTCAGCGCGACGAAGAAGACGTTCATCGAGTCGATGAAGAAGTGCTCGCCGAAGGCGAAGCGCGGTCCTTGGGCGACGATCTCGACCGTCAGCAGCGCCGAGGCGAGGAAGGTGCCGGCGCTGGCGATGATGTTGAGGTGCGGCGCCCAGGCCCGCTCGCCGACCACCGTCAGCAGCGCGCCGCTGACGAGGGGGATGATGAGCATCAGCAGGAAAGGATCCATCAGCCCCACACCGGTCCGAGCCTTGCCGCCGGGCCGCCCCAAGGCAAGGCGGCACGCGCCGAAGGCGCAAAGCGCTCGACGGTCCGGCACGAAGCCGCCCGTGATGATCGAGCGTAGCGAGCCGCGAGGCTCCCCCTCCGCGCGGAGGGGGCCGGGGGGAGTCGGGTCATCATTCCTTGAGATGTTCCATGTGGCTGATGTCCAGGCTGTCGAACTGGTCGCGGATCTGGAAGAAGAACACGCCGAGGATGATCATGCCGACCAGCACGTCGAGCGCGATGCCCAGCTCCACCACCATCGGCATGCCGTAGGTGGCGCTGGTGGCGGCGAGGAACAGGCCGTTTTCCATGGCCAGGAAGCCGACCACCTGCGGAATGGCCTTGGTGCGCGTGATCATCATCAGGAAGGCGAGCATCACGGTGGCCAGGGCGATGCCCAGCGTGCCGCGGCTGATGGTGCTGGAGAACTGCGAGATCGGCAGCGCGACGTTGAAGGCGACGATGACCAGCACGATGCCGATCAGCATGGTGGCCGGCACATTGACCAGCGATTCGATGTCCCACTTGACGTAGAGCTTGCGCACGAGGCGGTGCAGGATCCAGGGCAGCAGCATGGCCTTGAGCAGCAGGGTCAGGCCGGCCGACCAGTAGAGGTGCGCCTGGTGCGTGGTCACCGCCACCACCAGCGTCGAGCCGGCCAGCACCAGGCCTTGCAGGCCGAACAGGTTGATCAGCGGCATGACGCGGCGCTGCGCCAGCATGGCGAAGGCCAGCAGCAGGATCACCGCCGCGCACAGGTTGATCAGTTGCGCCGAGAGCGGGACGCCGGCGTTCATGCGCGCGCCTCCAGCAGCAGGCGCACCAGCAGGCCGAGCACCGCCAGCAGGAAGGCGGTGCCGAGGAACTCCGGCGCGCGGAAGATGCGCATCTTGGCGTTGACGGTCTCGATGGCCGCCAGCAGGAAGCCGCCGATGCCGAGCTTGATCAGCAGCAGCGGCACGGCGGCGACCATGGCCAGGAAGTTGTCGCGCTCGGCGATGCCCCAGGGAAAGAACAGCGCCAGGCCGAGGCAGGAATAGGCGTAGAGCTTGAGGCTGGCCGCCCACTCGATCAGCGCCAGATGCCGGCCGGAATATTCGAGGATCATGGCCTCGTGGATCATGGTCAGTTCGAGATGGGTGGCCGGATTGTCCACCGGCACGCGGGCGTTTTCGGCCAGCGAGACGAAGGTGAAGGCGATGCCGGCGAAGGCGAGGCTCGGATAGATGACGAGTTCGCGGTGCGCCAGCGTCTCGACGATGGTCGCCACCGAGGTCGATTGCGAGATCAGCGCCATGGTGAAGATCACCATCAGCAGCGCCGGCTCGGCCAGGAAGCCGACCAGCATCTCGCGCCGGCCGCCGAGGCTGCCGAAGGCGGTGCCGACATCCATGGCCGCCAGCGAAATGAAGATGCGCGCCAGGCCGAACACGCCGACCAGCGCCAGCGTGTCGGCGGCCGGCGCGAACGGCAGGTCGGTGGACAGGCTGGGGATGATGGCGCAGGCCAGCAGCAGGCAGCCGAACACCGCGAAAGGCGCGAAGCGGAACAGCGGCGAGGCGTTGTGCGCCAGCACCACGTCCTTGCGGAAGAGCTTGTGCAGCATGTAGTACGGTTGCAGCAGCGGCGGCGCCGAGCGGCTTTGCAGCCAGGCGCGGCACTGGTTCACCCAGCCGGTCAGCAGCGGCGCCAGCACCAGCGCCAGCGCGATGGCGAACAACTGGCCGAGAAAACCAAAAACACTCATGGCCGCGCCTCGATACGGCACAGTCCGGCCGCCGGACCGTTCCAAGGCCGGACGGCACGTTCGCGGAGCAAACAAATGCAACCACGTCTCGACGAAGCGCCCCGTGATATGCGAGCAAAGCGAGCAAGCAGGCTCCCCCGCCTCGGGGCGGGGGTCGGGGGGTGGGGGGCGATTCTCCTCATGGCTGCGCCACCAGCAGGAGCACGATCAGCGTCAGGAAGCTGTACATCAGGTACACGGCGATGCGGCCGCCCTGCACGCGTACGATGAGCCCGGAGACGCGCTCGGCCAGCCTCGCCACCGGCAGGTAGAGCCAGTGCCAGAAGTGGTCCTCGACCTTGACCGAGTAATAGGGCTGGTCGTCGCGGGCGGTCGGGAAGTGCCGCGTCATGCGGAACATCGGCTCGAAGATGCGCCGGATCGGCTGCGAGAAGCCCTCGGCGGTATCCTGCGCGCGCGGCCCCTCGAAGAAGAAACCGCAATCCCAGGCCGGCGACCGCCGGACGCGGCCGTGGTAGAGGCGGCGCACCAGCCAGCGGCCGAGCAGCACCGAGGCGGCGATGGTGAGCAGGAAGACCAGCGGCTGGTAGCTGGCGCGGTCCACCGAGATCGGCGCCAGCATCCACCAGCCCGTTTCGCGCACCCGCGCGGCCAGCCCGGTGCCGAGCAGCTGGCGGGTGGCGGCGTCGAGATAGCCGATCACGGTGGATGGCAGCACGCCGAGCAGCAGCGTCAGCAAAGTCAGCCATGACAGACCGCCGCGCTCCCAGGGTCCGGCGTCGCGGGCGTCCTTGAGGGCGGGCTCGCGCATCTGGCCGAGGAAGATGATGCCGTAGAACTTGACCATGGCGAAGCCGGCCAGCGCCGCCACCAGCGCGATCACGGCGGCCGCCACCGGCACCACCATGTTCAGCCAGGAATGCGGCAGGCCGGGCGAGAACAGGAAGGCCTGCAACAGCAGCCACTCCGAGACGAAGCCCGACAGCGGCGGCAGGCCGGCGCCGGCGATGACGCCGACCAGCGCCAGCCAGGCCACCCAGGGCATGCGATGGATGAGGCCGCCGAGCTTGCCGAGGCTGCGCTCCCGCGTGGCGTGCAGCACCGAGCCGGTGCACAGGAACAGCAGGCTCTTGAAGCCGGCGTGGGCCAGGCAGTGGTAGAGCACCGCGGTCATCGCCAGCGCGGCCAGCGTCTCCATGGCGAAGGCATGGAAGATCAGCGCCAGGCCGATGCCGACCGCCAGCAGGCCGATGTTCTCGATCGAGGAATAGGCCAGCAGGCGCTTCATGTCCGACTGCACGGTGGAATGGAGCACGCCGAACAGGGCGGTGACCAGGCCGGCGGCCATGGCCACCACGCCCCACCACCAGAGCGGCGTGCCGACCAGGTCGAAACCGACGCGCAGCAGGCCGTAGATGGCGGTCTTGAGCATGACGCCGGACATCATGGCCGACACCGGCGAGGGCGCCGCCGGGTGCGCTTCCGGCAGCCAGACGTGCACCGGCACCAGGCCGGCCTTGGCGCCGAAGCCGGCCAGCGCCAGCAGGAAGGCGGCCGATGCCCAGAAGGGCGGCAGTTCCTGCGCGCGCATGCCGGCGAAGGTGTAGTCGCCGCTGCCCGAAGCCATGACGCCGAAGGCCAGCAGGATGGCGAGGGCGCCGACGTGGGCGATCAGCAGGTAGAGATAGCCGGCGCCGCGGATGGCCTCGTGGCGGTGGTCGGTGGTGACCAGGAAGAACGAGGACAGCGCCATGACTTCCCAGGCGACCATGAAGGCATAGGCGTCGTCGGCGAGCAGCACCATGAGCATGCTGGCGAGGAAGACATGGTATTCGAGGCAGAGCAGGCCGGGCGCGAAGCCCTCGCCCTTGCCGAAGTAACCGGCGGCATAGATGGAAATGCCGACCGAGGTAAAGCCCAGCAGCAGCGCGAACACGGCGGCGAGGTTGTCCAGCCGCAGGTGGAAGGGCAGCGTCGGCAGGCCGATGGCCAGGACGGCGGTTTCGGCCGGCTGGCCGAGGAAGCCGAGCGCCACGAGACCGACGCCCAGGCCGACCAGGGCACCCAGCGGGAACAGCACCCTGGCGATCAGCCGCGGGTGGCGCGAAACGAGCAGCCCCGACAAGCCGACCGCCAGCCAGAGGCAGGCGGCGATCAGCAGGAAGTCGATGGCAAGCGGGCTGGACATGACGGCGCAGCGGCGTGATATCAGGCTGTCATTCTATCAGCCGGCCGCCGGCGGATTGCCCGGCTGCGAGGCATCGGCCGCCGAATGATCGACCCGCGCGTGGATGGCCGTCAGCGCCTGGTCGGCGGTGGCGTGGATGTTGGCCTCGGTGACGACATCGAACAACCCGGTGGCGCGCATGACGTCGAGCACCTGCTTCTTCAGCCCCGAGAAGACCACGGTGACGTCGTTGCCGCGCAGGCGATCGACGATGTGGCGCACCACCTCCTCGCCGGAGGCATCCATTTCGTTGATGCCGTCGGCTACGATCAGCAGGTACGGCGCCTTCGGATTGCTGGCGACGGCTTCGAGGATGGCGTCCTCGAAGTACGAGACATTGGCGAAGTACAGGCGGCCGTCGAAGCGGACGGCGGTCACCACGTCCGAGGCCGGCAGGTTGTTCACCTTGGCGTCGCGCAGCGTGCCGTCGTGGAAGCGGCCGAGGATGGCGACGCGCGGGGTCATTGTTCGATAAAGGTAGAGGCCGATGGCCAGGCCGGCGCCGATCAGGATGCCATTGTCCAGATGCGGCGCGAAACCGAGCGTGGCCAGGAAGGTGACGACGGCGGCGATGCCGTCGTGGCGATTGGCCTGCCAGGCGTGCTTGACGGCGCCGAAGTCGACGAGGCCGATCACCGCCATGATGATCACCGCCGCCAGCACGGCCTGCGGCAGGTGGTGGAGCAGCGGCGTGAGGAACAGCAGCGTCAGCAGCACCAGCAGCCCGGTGAACACCGAGGACATGCCGGTGACGGCGCCGGCGTCGATATTGACCGCCGAGCGCGAGAAGGAACCGGACACCGGGAAGGCCTGCGTGAAGCTGCCGACGATGTTGGCCAGGCCCTGGCCGATCAGTTCCTGGTTGGGGTCGATCTTCTGCCTGGTGCGCGCGGCGATGGCCTTGGCGATCGAGATCGCCTCCATGAAACCGACCAGCGAGATGACGATGGTGGCGGAAACCAGCTCCCTGGCGTGCCCCCAGGAGAACGACGGCAGCGCGACGGCCGGCAGTCCCGTCGGAATCGCGCCCACCACCTTGCCGCCCGCGGCCGCGAAATCCGTCAGCCAGGCGGTGGTGGTCGTCAGCACCACCGCGATCAGGACGCCGGGCCACTTCGGCCGGTACTTGCGCACGCCCCACATGACGGCGATCGCCACCGCGCCCATCGCCAGGGTCGGCCAATGCATGTCGCCCGCCTGGCGGATGACGCCGGCGATGTCCTGGATGAAATGCCCGGAGCGGCCCATGGGCACGCCGATCAGCTTGTTCAGTTGCGACAGGGCGATGATGATGGCCGCGGCGTTGGTGAAGCCGACGATCACCGGATGGGACAGGAAATTGACGATGACGCCGAGCTTGAACACGCCGAGAAAGAGCTGGAACAGGCCGACCATGAGCGCCAGCATCACCGCCAGCATGACGAACTGTTCCGACGCCGGCGCCGCGAAGGGCGCCAGGCTCGATGCCGTCAGCAAGGACACCACGGCCACCGGTCCGGTGCCGAGCTGGTTCGACGAGCCCCACAGCGCGGCGATCATCACCGGCAGGAAGGCCGCGTACAGGCCGTAAAAAGCCGGCATTCCCGCGAGCTGGGCATAGGCCATCGACTGCGGGACCAGCACCAAGGCCACGGTCACGCCGGCGATCAGGTCGGCCTTGAGCGTCGCGCCATCGAACGGCAGCCAGCGCAGGAAAGGCAACAGGGTTCTGGACGGGAGGTTCATGTAGTTTTCTTCCTGGGTGGCGCGGCGGTCACCAGCGGGCAAGCCAGCTTCGCCCAGGGATCGGCGGCGCGATCCTCGGCGACGCCTTCCCACCCTTCGAGCGAGTCGATGACCACGGTGATGATGCATTCGTGGGTATTGGCGTACTGGACGATGTCCCGCCGGCGCAAGTGCGGCTTCCTGGTCAGCGAGTAGACGACCCCGGCCTCGCGCAAGCTGCCCAGCAGCGTGGCAAGCTCGGCCGGGAGGCCATCCCCGGCCGCGACCAGCAGGATGTCGAGGCCGGCGTCCAGCCGCTGGCAAAGGCCGCGGGCGGAGGCGAGCAGACGCGGGTCGATATGCCCCTCGCGAATGGCGAGCAGCACCTTGCGCTCCGACTGGGCCTGCGGCACCGATATGGGTTTCGGGGTCATGGGTGAGCGATGGATTGCAGCTTCCGGGCCAGCCGGCCACGATGTCGGCCAAGTCCATGAATCCACGCGACAAACGGGCTTCGCGGGCGCGGATCGAGGCCGCGCCAAACCATTGCACTTCGCAACATGGGCATCATCGGAAAGAGGTTTTGCCCGTTCGATGGCTTGTTCGGAGCCTGTTGCATAACTAGAATCCAGTGTTGCGTAATGCAACCAAGGCTTGCCCTCCATGGATTCACTGCACCGGAAGATCACGATCGGGTTTTCGGCCATCGCCATCCTCGTGGTCGGCCTGTCGCTGTTCTCCTTTTTCGAACTGCGCCTGGCCGAGGAAAAGATCATCGCCGGCGAGCATGTTTCCCGGTTCCTGAACGCCACGCTGGAAATCCGGCGCTTCGAGAAGAACTATTTCCTGTACCGGCAGCCGGCCGATCTCGACGAAAACCGGGCCTATGTCGCCCAGGCGCAGGCGCTGCTGCGCAACCATGCCGCTTCGTTCGAAGCCATCAGCGACCGCGCCGGCACCGCGGCGCTGGCGGCCGCGCTCGACCGCTACGCCGGGCTCATGGCCACCCACGCGGACGAGGATGCCGGCGACCTGGCGGCCGCCGAGATCCGCCAGGTCGGCAAGGACATCGTCACCGTTGCCGAAGGCATGGCGGGCGCCGAACGCAAGGCGCTGCAGGCGGCGCTCGACCGGCACCGTTCCCTGCTCATCGGCGCCGTCGCCGGCGTTGCGCTGCTGGTGGTCGCCATCGTCGCCATGCTGACGCCGGTCTTCAACCTGGTGATGCGCCAGCTCGAAATGCGCCAGCGGCAGCTGATGCGTTCGGAAAAGCTGGCCGCGCTCGGCACCCTGTTGTCGGGCGTCGCCCACGAGATCAACAACCCGCTTTCGAACATTTCCACCTCGTGCGAGATTCTCGCCGAGGAAGTCAGTCATGGCGGCACGCCGTTCCAGAAGGAATTGCTGGAGCAGATCGACGCCGAGACCTGGCGCGCCCGCCGCATCGTCCGTTCGCTGCTCGACTACGCGCGGGACCGGGACTTCAAGAAGGAGGCGCTGCCGCTGGCGGGACTCGTGGATGACACGTTGAGGCTCATCCGCGGGCGCGTCCCCGCCACTACACACTTGTCGGTGTCCATACCGCCCGGCATGACCGTCGCTGGCGATCGCCAGCGTTTGCAGCAGGTATTGCTGAACCTGATCGGCAATGCGCTCGAAGCATTCGGCGGCTCGGGCGGCTCGGGCGACTTGAGCGTCGAGGCCGGAAGAACCGGCATGCCGCTCCCCTCCGGATTCCTCGTCTTCGGGCAATGTCCGGCCCCGGGGGAATCCGTCGAGATCGCGGTACGCGACAACGGCCACGGCATTCCGGCCGAAATCCTGCCGCGCATCTTCGATCCCTTCTTCACCACCAAGGATGTCGGCAAGGGCATGGGGCTCGGCCTGTTCATCGTTTTCGAAATCGTCGAGGAACACGGCGGCTGCATCGCCGTGCAAAGCGAAGCGGGCAGGGGAACGACATTCCTGGTTCGCCTGCCCGCGGGAGAAGCAAATGTCTAAGGGAAGATTGCTGATCGTGGACGACGAGAAGGTCGCCGTCCGCAATCTCGAACACGTGATGAAGAAGGAAGGCTACGAGGTCGTCGCCACCCAGAGCGGCGGCAACGCCCTCGCCCACCTCGAGAAACAGGCCTTCGATGTCGTGCTGACCGACCTGCGCATGGAGAAGGTCGACGGCATGCAGGTGCTGCAACGCTGCCGCGAAACCTGTCCCGATACCGAGGTCATCCTCATCACCGGCTATGCGACGCTGGAATCGGCGGTCGAGGCGATGAAGGGCGGCGCTTTCTACTACATCGCCAAGCCCTTCCGCCTCGACGAAGTACGCAAGGTGGTGGCCGAGGCCATGGCCAAGGTCGGCCTGCGGCGGGAGAACCGGCAATTGCGCGAGCAGGTGGAAAGCTTCCGGGGCAAGGTGCGCATCATCACCCAGGACGCCGGCATGCAGCGGCTGCTCGATCTGGCGCGCCAGGTCGCGCCCACCGGCTGCAACGTGCTGATCACCGGCGAATCCGGCACCGGCAAGGAATTGTTCGCCCAATACCTTCACCACCACGGCCGTCGTGGCCAGGGGCCGTTCCTGGCGATCAACTGCGGCGCCTTCAACGAGGAGCTGCTGGCGAACGAATTGTTCGGCCACGTCCGGGGCGCGTTCACCGGCGCCAATGCGGACAAGAAAGGCCTGCTGGTGGCGGCCGATGGCGGCACGCTGTTCCTCGACGAAATCACCGAGATGTCGCCGGCCATGCAGGTGAAGCTGCTGCGCGCCATCCAGGAAAAGGAAGTGCTGCCGCTCGGGGCCACGTCGCCGGTGAAGGTGGATGTGCGCTTCGTCGCCGCCACCAATCGCGATGTCCAGGAGATGGTGAAGCGCGGCGAATTCCGCCAGGATCTCTGGTTCCGCCTCAACGTCGTCAATCTGCACATTCCGGCGCTATCGAAACGCCGCGACGACATTCCCCTGCTGGCCTGCCATTTCCTCGCCAAGTGCGCGGCGCGCATGGGCAAGCCGGTGACGGAGATTTCGCCCGAGGCGATGAATATCCTCAAGGCCTACGATTTTCCCGGCAACGTGCGCGAGCTCGAAAACATCATCGAGCGCGGCGTCGCCATCGCCAACGGCGACACCATCGAAACCGCCTACCTGCCCGACGACCTGCGCGAGCTGTCGATCCGCACCTTCCGCAAGAAGGAAGGCCGCCTGCCCTCGCTCGAGGAGCAGGAGCGCGACTACGTCCAGTGGGTTCTCGCCGAGGCGGGCGGCAACCAGACGCTGGCGGCGCAAATCCTCGGCATCGACCGGGTATCGCTGTGGCGCAAGCTCAAGCGCTACCAGATGGAGTAGCGCCGCCGGCGGTATAGACGGGCGTAATGCGAGCATAGGCAACTCGGCTTCCCCCCTGTCGCGGCGCGGATAAAATATTGCGCTTTGCAATAGCCGCGATGTGTTTTGCACCGCCGGCGCATGAAGCTCGTTGTCCGGTCGCCCCGAGGATACTGATGTCCATCAACCCACTGCTGTTGCGCTTCTTCCCCTTCCTCGCCTGGTTTCCGGTCAGCTCCGTGGTTCTCCGCGGCGACATGATCGCCGGCGTCACCGGCGCCCTGGTGCTGGTGCCGAAGGCGATGGCGTATGCCCAGCTATCCGGCCTGCCGGTCTATTTCGGTCTCTACGTGGCCCTGGTGCCGGCCTTCCTCGGCGCCCTCTGGGGTTCGTCGCGCCAGCTGGCCACCGGCCCGGTGGCGATCATCTCCCTGATGACCGCCGCCGCCATCACCCCGTTCGCCGTGCCCTTCAGCGAGGAATTCATCGGCCTGGCCATCCTGCTGGCGCTGCTGGTCGGCATCATCCAGTTCTCGCTCGGCGCGCTCAAGCTGGGCACGATCGTGAACTTCGTTTCGCATCCGGTGATCCTCGGCTTCATGAACGCCGCCGCGATCATCATCGCCCT
>CAZRRI010000063.1:0-10000 GCA_964602565.1 uncultured Rhodocyclaceae bacterium
ATGGACAAGCTCGACCGGCGGCTGATCCAGCTCAAGATCGAGCGCGAGGCGGTGAAGAAGGAAAAGGACGAGGCTTCGATCAAGCGGCTCGGCCTGATCGAGGACGAAATCAAGCGGCTTGAAAAGGAATACTCGGACCTCGAAGAGATCTGGAAGGCCGAGAAGGCGCAGGTGCAGGGCAGCGCGCACATCAAGGAGGAGATCGACAAGCTGCGCGGCGAGATGGCCGAGCTGCAACGCAAGGGCCAGTACGACAAGCTTGCCGAGTTGCAGTACGGCAGGCTTCCGCAGCTTGAGGCGCAGCTGAAGGCGGCGGACTCGGCTGCCGGCAAAGTCAGTGGTGGCGGCACGCCAAGCGCAAAACTGCTGCGCACGCAGGTCGGCGCCGAGGAGATCGCCGAGGTCGTCTCGCGCGCCACCGGCATTCCCGTCAGCAAGATGATGCAGGGCGAGCGCGACAAGCTGCTCAAGATGGAGGATGCGCTGCATCGCCGCGTGGTCGGCCAGGACGAGGCCGTGCGTCTGGTGTCCGACGCCATCCGCCGTTCGCGCGCCGGCCTGTCGGACGAGAATCGGCCCTACGGCTCCTTCCTGTTCCTCGGCCCCACGGGTGTGGGCAAGACCGAGCTGTGCAAGACGCTGGCCGAGTTCCTGTTCGACAGCGAGGAGCATCTGATCCGCATCGACATGAGCGAGTTCATGGAGAAGCATTCGGTGGCGCGGCTGATCGGCGCGCCGCCCGGCTACGTGGGCTACGAGGAGGGCGGCTATCTCACCGAGCAGGTGCGGCGCAAGCCCTATTCAGTCATTCTTTTCGACGAGGTCGAGAAGGCGCATCCGGACGTGTTCAACGTGCTGCTGCAAGTGCTGGACGACGGCCGCATGACCGACGGCCAGGGCCGCACGGTCGACTTCAAGAACACCGTGATCGTCATGACCTCGAATCTGGGCAGCCAGATGATCCAGCAGATGGCGGGGTCGGACTACGGCGTGGTCAAGCTGGCGGTGATGGGCGAGGTGAAGACGCATTTCCGCCCGGAGTTCGTGAACCGCATCGACGAGATCGTGGTGTTCCACGCGCTCGACGAGAAGCACATCGCGAGCATCGCCAGGATTCAGCTCGGTTATCTGGAGAAGCGCCTGGCCCGCATGGAAATGACGCTCGACGTGAGCGACGCGGCGCTGGCGAGCATCGCCGAAGCGGGCTTCGACCCGGTGTTCGGCGCGCGGCCGCTCAAGCGGGCGATCCAGGAGCGCATCGAGAACCCGCTGGCGAAGGCGATCCTGGAAGGGAAGTTCGCCGCCAAGGACCGCATCGTGGTGGATGCGAGCAAGGGGCAGCTCGGCTTCGCCAAGGCTTGAGTCGTGTGGGTCGGGCCGGATCGTCCGGCCCGATCGCCAGCGTGGGCCGAGGCGGTTCAGGTGGTTCAGCCCGCCTTTGGCGTTCCCAGGTGGTTCAGCCCGCCTTTGGCGTTCCCAGGTGGTTCAGCCCGCCTTCGGCGTGCCGAAGTCGCCGAGGTAGTGGGCGGAGGGCTTCGGCGCCTTGTCGAGCTTGGCGGAGATTTCGTAGATGCGCCGGTAGCGGGTTTCGCGGATCAGCCAGCGGCCATCGACCTTGACGTAGCGGTCCGCATACAAGGCCGTGCCCATGGTCTGGTAGGGCCGATCGAGCTGCCAGACCTGGTCGGCCAGGTACCAGAGCCCCGTCGCCTCGGTTTCGCCGAGCATGCGGATCTCGGGCTGGTGGCCGTTGTGCTGTGAAATGCTGTGGTCATGGAAGCTTTCGCGGATGGCCGCCAGGTAGGCGGTCTTGCCTTCCAGTTTCCATTCGTAGGTGCCGCCGATGAAATGCACGGTCACGTCGTCGTGGAAGTAGTCGGCCAGTTCGTCGAAATTGGCGGTGTCGACGCAGCGGAAGTAGGCGTGCTTGAGCAGCTTGATGGCCTCGATGTCCATCAGCATCTGGATGTCGCGGCGCAGTCCCTCGATACCGTCGGCGCTGACGTTCAGCGGCCGGCCGGGCTCGATGCCCATGGCGGCGAGGGTCAGCGTCGGGGTCTTGTTCGGCGTGCTCATGGGCGTTTTCCTTTTCCTTGCGGTTGTTCCGGGGCGAGTTCCGGTCTGTGTTCCGGGCCGGGTGTGCGGGCATCATAAGCGATGCGCCGGCATAGAATGACCGTCCGAACGGAGGACGAGCGGAACCATCGAATGTGGCCACGGATGCGCACGATTTCCCTGCTGGCGGCGCTGGCCGGCATGTTTCCCGGCGCCGGGGCGGCAGCGCCGCCACGCTTGAACGCCTCGGGGCTCGCCGAGTATCGCGCCTACCAGGAAGCGCCCGAGCGTCGCGCCTTCGCCATCGCGCCGGGCGGCGCCTGGGGCTGGACCAGCGGCGAAGCGACCGCCGAGGCGGCCGGGGCGGCGGCGCTGGCGGCCTGCCGCCGGCAGACAGCGCAACGCTGCATCGTGCACGGACTCGACGGCCGGACGGTGTTCGACGCCGCCGGTTGGCCGCGGCTCTGGGGTCCGTACGCCGATGCCGCAAGCGCGGCGCGCGCCGGCATCGGCCGCGAACCGGGCATGCGGCTGCCGGACCTCGCCTTCAAGGACGCCCGGGGCAGGCCGCGCCGCTTGTCGTCGTTGCGGGGCAAGGTCGTGCTGCTGCATTTCTGGGGCGCCTGGTGCCCGCCCTGCCGGGGGGAGATGCCGGAATTGCAGAAGCTGCATGCCGCGCTGGCCGGCCGGGCGGACGTGGCCTTCGTGCTGCTGCAAGCGCGCGAGAAGTTCGAGGTTTCCCGCCAGTGGGCGACGCGGCAGGGCATCGCGCTGCCCCTGCACGATTCGGGATCGGCGGGCGAGGACGATGACCGCTTTCGCCTCGCCGGCGGGCGCACGGTCGGGGACCGCGAGATCGCCGGCCGCTTTCCCACCACCTACGTGCTGGACAAGCGCGGCCTGATCGTCTTCGCCCATGTCGGGCCGGTGCACGACTGGCCGCAATACGAACCCTTCCTGCGCGACGCCGCAGAACGATCCGGTCGATGAGGCCGCCGGTCCGTCGAGCGGCGCGATCCTGCCCGGCTGACAGTTGTTCGCGCGCTACTGCTGCTACAGCGAAGCGACCGGGAAATTGACGGTCCGGGGTTCCATGGGGTCTTCCATGAGGCCTTCTATGGGGCCTTCCCGGAAGTCTTTTCGGGGGCCGTCTCGGCGGGTTCCTCCGCGTCCACTTCCTCCCATCCCGTGATCATGGCCTTGATGTGGGAGGTCGGCGTGTGGCCGGCGGTGGTCAGGTAGAGGTGGGCGATCAGGAACACCAGCATCATGAAGGCGCCGGCGGTGTGGAAGAAGGCGACCCATTCGAGCGAGAGATGGCGGTCCCAGCCCCAGTCCTTCCAGTTGCCGTAAAAGATGTAGAGCCAGCCGGTGAGCCAGATCAGCGGGCCGATGAACAGCATGACGCCGAGATAGGCGAGGCGCTGCAGCGGGTTGTGCTTTTTCAGCCGGGTGGCGCGGAAGGGGTGCGGCGCGTTGGTGAAGATGCCGGTCAGGTAATACTTGAACATGGCATCGACTTTCTTCAGCGTCGGGATGTACTGCCGCCATTCGCCGGTGGTGAGGTGCCAGAAGATGGCGAACACCCACAGGCCGACCAGTGACCAGGCGGCGATGACGTGGTAGCGCACCGCCGCCTTGAAGCCGAAGTTGTCGTAGGCGCCATGGACTTCGAAGCCGGTGAGCAGCAGGAAGATGATCAGCGCGGCCTGCGACCAGTGCCAGATGCGCTCGAAGACCTTGAAGACGTAGATCCGGGTGGCGGGAGTGGCAGGGGTGGAATGGGCGGACATGGAATCAACCTGCCTTTCTTGCCATGTAGATGCGCAGCGCGCCGTGGCCGAGCACGCCGAGCAGCGTGGCGAGCGCGGCCAGCCAGCCGATCGTGTCGAGCCACTTGTTGGCGTCGCGGCCGGGCATGTAGATGCCATCGACGCCTTGCAGGCGGCCGCTCTTGCTGTGGCATTGCGTGCAGGTGAGGGCGTCTTCCTTGGGCGCGACCATGTGGGTGATCGGCCAGGTCATGGTGGTCGAGACGAAGTCGAACTTGCCGCCGAAGGGCTGGCCGGAGGCTTCCGCGCCCGCTTGCAGCGCCGCTTCCCACTTGAAGTTCAGCCAGAACGCGGTGTCGTCCTTCTCGCCGTAGGCGACGGCCGTGTGCGGCACCAGCAGCGACCTGGTTTCGAGGTCGTAGGGCTGCTTGCCGCGGAACACCTTGACCGGCCAGATGCGAGACTCGCCGTCCCCGGCGCTGCCGTGGTAGTGGTTGATCTCGGTGACGCCGCTGGCATTGACCGGATCGCCCAGCAGGGTGTACTTCACCTTGCCGTTGATCCACTGGTATTCCGGCACCACGTCCGACTCGTACACGAAGCTGCCCTTGATGCTGGCGTAGGACTCGTGGCCGGAACTGTCGAGCACCTTGTAGGGCTTGCCGTCCTTGAGCTTGCCGGCGGTGGACCAGTCCCAGACCATCTTGGTCGGCCTGCCGCCGCGCGCGAACTGCGGGATGTGGCAGGTCTGGCAGGCGATCTTGTCGGTGTGCTGGTTGAGCTTGGCGTTCAGGATCGAGTCGTCCTTGTGCGGCTTCTGGTCGTGGCAGGACTGGCAGGTGGTCGGGTTGCCGTCATCGACCTTGCCGCGCATCTGCCTGGCGCCGGCATCCTTGCCGACCGGCGTGTAGCGGCTGCCGGGAATGTTGTGGCCCTTGGTGGCATGGCAGGTGGCGCAACTGAAGTTGAGCCCGTTGGCGTCCATGTGCACGTCGAGATAGCGCTTCGGGTTCTTCAGCGAGGTGTCGAGGTCGCCATGCTTGACCGCATCGCCGCCGCCGCCGAGGAAGTGGCAGGCGCCGCAGTTGCCGCGGTTGGTGGCGCCGACTTCCTGCGCGACTTTCCGCAAGTCGACCGCCGGCACCAGCTTGCCCGACTTGGCGGGGAACTCCATCTGCTGGTAGGCCGGGTGTCCGGCCAGGCCGGGCAGTTTCCTGTAGTCGCCCGTGGTGTCGTGGCAGACCAGGCAGTCGACGTTTTCCTCGGACGTGAAGTCGAAGCTCTTGTCCTTCCAGCCGTAGCCGATGTGGCAGGAGGAACAGAAGGCCTCGTTCGACTGCGTCGAGGTGCAGAAGTTGTTGATGACGTTCTTCTTGCCCAGTTTCTGGCCGTTGTCGGGATTGACCCACTCCCAGGTCCAGTGCTTGGTCTTGTGGATCTGCTTGGCCGCTTCGGTGTGGCAGGACAGGCAGGCCCGGGTGACTTCCGGGCCGGTCTTGAAATCCTTCTGCAGCGCGGCGAACTTGCCGTGATCGGCGGTGGTGCGCGCGGCGCTCTGCTCCACCGAACCGGGCTGGGCCTCATGGGCGGGGGCGGCGACATCGCTGGCCCGGGCGCTCCACAGCGCGGCCCAGGCGGCGACGGCCAGCATCCCCATCAACATGGTCTTGTGCTTCATGATGTGCTCCGCGTGGTGTCGCGTGGTGTTCGCGTAGTGTCCGGAAGCGTCGCGGCTCAGCAACCGCTGCCGCCACCGCCACCACCGCTGCCGCTGCCTTCACCGCCCGCCTTCGGCAGGATCAGTGGCGGCGCCGGCTTGTCCGGGTCCATGACCAGGAACTTCTGCTGGTCCTGGGCGACCTTGCCCATGATGTCGCCGACCAGCGGGCCGAACATCTTGCCCATCAGCCCGGCGTTCATGCTGCCGATGTAGACGCGCCCGTCATTCTTCTTGTAGACGGAAATCTTGCAGGGCATGAGGATGGACAGGAAGCGCACCGAATCCTCGTTGAGGATGGGTTTGGAATACTTCGTGCTGCACGCCTCGACCATCATCACCGGCAGCGTGTTGCCGCCGTCCGCCTGCACCGCCTTGGCCGGATTGCGCAGTCCCGAGAGCGCCCAGCCATTGCCGGCGGCCTGGACGTTGTGCTGGATGCGGGCGACGGTTTCCTCGACGCCGAACGGACTGACGGTCTCGTTGAACATGAGTCCGCCCATGGCATTCCAGGCCACGATGCCGGTAAAGACGATGCCCGCGATGAAGCTCGCCACGATTTTCAACATGTCCCGATCCCCCGATCGTTATAACACTTTTTTCTTATATACCGATACGCTTCAATTGGTCTTGACTCAGGTCAAAGCCGTGCGCGATCCCGGTGAAAGTCAGCCATGGCGGGACGCCGCCCGGACGAGCGCGGCCTAGACCCGGACGAGCACGACGGCGAGCTCGGACTGGCCGACGACGGGGCTGACGATGGCGTAGGGAGGCTTCGGCCAGCGCCAGGCCGGTTCGGGAAACAGGGCGCGCATGGCGTTGATGTCGCCGTGGTAGGGCGGCCCTTCGATGAAGCCTTCGGCGGCGCTGTCCTTGCGCGCCTGCATGAACAAGGCCAGCAGCTTGCCGCCGGGGCGCAGCCAGCGATGCAGTTGCGCGGCGTAGCGCTGCCAGTGGTCCGGGTAGAGCGCGCACAGGCAGGCCTGTTCCAGCACGGCGTCGGCGGGTGCGGGCGGCTGCCAGTCGAGCACGTCGGCCTCGACCAGTTCGGCGGCGAGCGAACGCCGGGCCAGCAGGTCGCGGCAGCGATCGAGCGCGCTGGAGGCGTAATCGATGCCGACCACCGCCATGCCGGCCGCGGCCAGCGCCTCGACCTCCCAGCCCTGGCCGCAGCCGGGCACGATGACGCGGCTGCCCGGCGTCAGCGTGCCGTCGGCGATCCAGCGGCCGATCTGGGCGTCGGCGCCGCCGCGATCCCAGGGGATCTCGCCGGTGGCGAAACGCGCTTGCCAGAAATCCTTGCCGGGGCCCGCCATGTGTCACCTCGCCATGAGTACATGTTTCCTGATCCGGCCGACGACGTGCATCTCGCACGCCTTGCAATCGAATTCCAGCCGCAGCTTTTCGTTGCCGTTGATGAGCACCATGGGCTCGGCGCGCACCTGGCCCTGCACGCCGGTGACGCCTTTGGCCTGCTTCGGGCACAGGCTGAACGAGTAGCGCAGGCAGTGGCGGGTGATCATCAGCGGCACCTCGCCGGTTTCCTCGTGCGCCTCGAAGGCGGCGGCGATGAGCTTCACGCCATGCTTTTCGTAGAAGCGGCGCGCCGCCGGGTTGTAGACGTTGGCGAGAAAGGTCAGCGATTCTTCGGGACAGGGCGTCGGCGGTTCGGCGGCGGCGCGGCGCAGCGGGCGGCGATAAGCGGCGCGGCGCGCTTCGACCAGCGCGGCGAGGGCATCGCGGCGCAACTGGTTGAGCAGCGAACTGGGCACGAAGCGCGGCTCCGGCCACTCGACGGCGAGACTGTCCAGCGCGAAGTCCGTGCCGCCGAGCCGGCCAAGCTGTTCGCGCACCGTTTCCTCGGCGCGGGTGGCGTGTTGCGACGGCTGACTTTCGCAGGCGATGTGCGCGGTGGCCGCGATGCCGTCGCTGTCGGTGAGCGTCAGCGCGATACCGCCGTTCGCTGCCGCGAAGCGGGCCGCGACGGGAATTTTCCGCTCGGCCGATTTCTTCGTCAGCGCCTGCTCCCAGGCGTGGTTGCGGTTGCGGTTGATGGCGAGGCCGGGCTTGAGGCCGGGCAGGTCGGCGATACGCTCGTTGGGCCGCACGCGCCAGAGGCTTTCGCCAACGCGCTCGACGGTGTTGGCCTGCATGCCCACCACCTCGCGCTTGTGTAGCCAGGCCAGGCCGTCGCCGTTGGCCATCGCCATCGTGGCGTCGATGGTTTCGATCTCCATGAAATCCGCGCCGACTTTCGTCACCGTGCCGAGCGGCACGCCGATGAAGGCGGGCGTGTCGAAGGCGCCGATGTCGGCCTGCCGGCCCCGGCTGAAATAGTCGGTCGAGCCGCGATGGAAGGTCTTGTCGGGGTCGGGCGTGAAGAAGAGTTTCGTCCTGCCGCTCGACGCGGCCGCTTCGCCGAGCCCGTCGATCAGCCGGCGGTAGTGGCCGGTGATGTTCTTGACGTAGGGCGCATCCTTGTAGCGGCCTTCGATCTTGAAGCTGCGCACGCCGGCATCGATCAGCGCCTTCAGGTTGGCGCTCTGGTTGTTGTCCTTGAGCGAGAGCACGTGCTTCTGGAAGGCGACCACCTGGCCGCGCATGTCCTGGAGCGTCCAGGGCAGGCGGCAGGCCTGCGAGCAGTCGCCGCGGTTGGCGCTGCGGCCGGTCTGGGCGTGGCTGATGTAGCACTGGCCCGAGTAGGCGACGCACAGCGCGCCATGGACGAAATGCTCGATCACCACGTCGGCCGGCACGGCGGCGCGCACGGCCTTGATCTCCTCGATGCTCAACTCGCGCGCCAGCACGATCTGCGAAAAGCCGGCGTCGGCCAGGAAGCGCGCCTTTTCCGGCGTGCGGATGTCGCATTGCGTGGAGGCGTGCAGGTCGATGGGCGGCAGGTCGAGTTCGAGCAGGCCCATGTCCTGCACGATCAGGGCGTCGACGCCGGCGTTCCAGCAGTCGTGGGCGAGCCTGCGCGCCGGCTCCAGTTCGGCGTCGGCAAGGATGGTGTTGAGCGCGACGTAGATGCGGGCGTTGAACTTGTGCGCGAATTCGACTAGTCCCGCGATGTCCCGCATCGCATTGCCGGCCTTGTCGCGCGCGCCGAAGGCCGGGCCGCCGATGTACACCGCGTCGGCGCCGTGCAGGATGGCCTCGCGGCCGATCTCCGCTGTTTTCGCCGGGGCGAGCAGTTCGACCCGTCCGGTCACGGCTTCCGGGGTTTGCGCGCAGGCGCGGGCTTGTCGACTTTTGGCTTGTCGAATTTCGGCTTCGCCGGAGCCTTGCGTGGCGGCGGCGCGTCGGCGTCGAATAGCCGGATGTTGAGCGGCGTCTGCTTGACGCGCGTCTTTTTCAGCGTCGCCAGCACGTCGGGCGGCAGTTCGGGCAGTTCGACGGTGGAGAACTCGGCGAACAGGTGGATCTGGCCGATGTACGTGCCGGCGATGCCGCCTTCGTTGGCGATGGCGCCGACGATTTCCTTCGGCGTCGCGCCGAGCTTGCGGCCGACGTCGATGCGGTAGCGCTTGAGGTCGCCTTCGGCAAGGGTCGGACGAGCCTTGTCGCCAAAGTCAGCCGTGGCGGCACGCCGCTCGCGCCGGGGTTTTTCGTCGCGCGGTTCACGCGGTTCGCGCGACTCGTATGGGCGGCGCTCGGGCACCGGCGGTGGCGGCGGTTCGTCCGGCAGGTCGGGCTTGAGCGGCCGGTCGCGGGTGGCGAGGAAGGCCAGCGCGGCGGCGATCTGGCGCGTCGCCAGGTTCTGCTCGCCTTCCATGCGGCGAACGATGTCGTAGAAGAAATCGAGGTTCTCGTTGCCCAGCGTTTCGAGGATCTGCTGCTGGAACTGGGCGACGCGCCGCTCGGCGACCTCGCTTGCCGTCGGCAGCGGGACCGGCTCGATCTTCTGCCTGGTGGCCTGCTCGATCACTTTCAGCATGCGCTGCTCGCGCGGCGCGACGAACAGGATGGCCGTGCCGGCGCGGCCCGCGCGGCCGGTGCGGCCGATGCGGTGGATGTAGGCCTCGGTGTCGTAGGGAATGTCGTAGTTGATGACGTGGCTGACGCGCGGCACATCGATGCCGCGCGCGGCGACGTCGGTGGCGACGACGATGTCCAGGCTGCCGTTCTTCAGGCGTTCGATGACCTGCTCGCGCAGGCCCTGGGTCATGTCGCCGTTGAGCGCCGCCGCTTCGAGGCCGCGCGCTTCCAGTTTCTCGGCCAGGTCGACGGTGGCGAGCTTGGTGCGCACGAAGATGATGGCGGCGTCGAAATCCTCCTCGACTTCCAGCATGCGGGTCAGCGCGTCGAGCTTGTCGGCGCCGCGGGCGATCCAGTAGCGCTGGCGGATGGTGGAGACGGTGGCCGTGGCGGCCTTGATCTTGATCTGCTCGGGCTCGCGCTGGTAGCGCTTGGTGATGCGGCGGATCGGCTCGGGCATGGTGGCCGAGAACAGCGC
>CAZRRI010000064.1:0-9791 GCA_964602565.1 uncultured Rhodocyclaceae bacterium
TCAAGCGGCGTATCCTGATCGGCACCTACGTGCTCTCGCACGGCTACTACGACGCCTACTACCTGAAGGCGCAGAAGATTCGGCGTCTCATCGCGACTGACTTTCAGCGCGCCTTCGAGCAGTGCGACGTCATCATGGGGCCGACGGCGCCCTCGGTGGCCTTCAGGTTCGGCGAGAAGAGCGCCGACCCGGTGCAGATGTACCTTTCGGACATCTACACCATCGCCGTGAACCTGGCCGGCCTGCCGGGCATGTCCATCCCCTGCGGCCTCGGCGCCGGCGGCATGCCGGTCGGACTGCAAATCATCGGGCCGTGGTTCGGCGAAGCCAGGATGCTCAACTTCGCCCACCAGTATCAGCAAGGCACGGACTGGCATGCGCGCGTGCCCGGAGGTGTGGCATGAGCGGGCGGTGGGAAGTGGTGATCGGGCTGGAAACCCATGCCCAGTTGCAAACGAAGTCGAAAATCTTTTCCGGCGCATCGACGGCCTTCGGCGCCGAGCCGAACCGCCAGGCCTGCGCGGTGGACATCGCGCTGCCCGGCGTGCTGCCGGTGCTCAACCGCGAAGCCGTGGTCTGCGCCATCAAGTTCGGCTTGGCGGTGGGCGCCGAGATCGCGCCGCGCTCCATCTTCGCGCGCAAGAACTACTTTTACCCCGACCTGCCCAAGGGCTATCAGATCAGCCAGTACGAGATTCCGGTGGTGCTGGGCGGCGGCATCGCCATCAAAGTCAGTCCCGGCGACACGCCGGAAACAAAGCTCGTTCGCCTGACCCGCGCGCACCTCGAGGAGGACGCCGGCAAGTCGCTGCACGAAGACTTCCACGGCCGCACCGGCATCGATCTCAACCGCGCCGGCACGCCGCTCTTGGAGATCGTCACCGAGCCGGACATGCGTTCCTCGGCCGAGGCGGTGGCCTACGCCAAGGCGCTGCACGGCCTGGTCACCTGGATCGGCATCTGCGACGGCAACATGCAGGAAGGCAGCTTCCGCTGCGACGCCAACGTCTCTGTGCGCCGCCCCGGCGAGCCCTTGGGCACGCGCCGCGAGATCAAGAACCTCAACTCCTTCCGCTTCCTGCAGCAGGCCATCGACTACGAGATCCAGTGGCAGATCAACGAGATCGAGGAAGGCCGGGAAATCCACCAGGCCACCGTGCTGTTCGACCCGGACACCGGCGAAACGCGGGCGATGCGCTCCAAGGAGGATGCGCACGACTACCGCTACTTCCCCGATCCCGACCTGCTGCCGCTGGAGATCAAGCCCAACTGGATCGCCGAGGTGAAGGCTGGCCTGCCCGAGCTGCCGCAAGCCATGCGCGCGCGCTTCGAGCGCGACTACGGCCTCAACGCCTACGACGCCGACGTGCTGACCGACGGCCTCGACAAGGCGCGCTATTTCGAGACCGCCGTGGCCGGCGCCGGCGCGGCGAACGCCAAGCTGTGCGCCAACTGGGTGATGGGCGAAATCGCCTCGCGCCTGAATGCCGAGCAGCGGGAGTTCGCCCAACTGCCGGTTTCGGCGGCCCGGCTTGCCGGCGTGGTGGCGCGCATCGCCGACGGCACCATTTCCAACAAGATGGCGCGCGAAGTCTTCGACGCGCTCTGGAACGGCGAGGCCGCCGACGCCGACGCGATCATCGCCGCCCGCGGCCTCAAGCAGGTCTCGGACGCCTCGGCCATCGAGCCGATCATCGACGAAGTGCTGGCCGCCAACCCGAAGTCGGTCGAGGAATTCCGCGCCGGCAAGGAAAAAGCCTTCAACGCGCTGGTCGGCCAGATCATGAAGGCGACCAAGGGCAAGGCCAATCCGCAGCAGGTCAATGAACTGCTGCGGAAAAAACTGGCGGGCTAGGGTTTTCTACGGCTTGCCGCCGGTCGCGAGGTAGCGCTGCTTCTCGTCGGCAAAACGCGCCTCAATGGCCGCGATGTCCCGTTTCTTTTCGTCCACGAGCGCCTGGAGCCTGGCCAGTTCCTCCTGGTTCTCGCGCAGGTCCGCCCTCAGCGGTTCGGGCATCGGCTTTTTCTGGAAGAACTCCGCCTCGGTGTCGAGCTTCTGCTTGAGCGTCAGCGCTTCCGCATGGCGGTTCTGGGCGACCTTCAGATTTTCGTTGGCCTCGACCAGCAGCCGGTCGCGCTTGGCGTCGATTTCGCGGGCGTTGGCGTAACTCGCGCGCAAGGCGCGGTTGCTCCGCTCCAGTTCCCTGACCTGGCGCTCCTCGTCCTGCTTGCGCGCTCGCTCGGCTGCCCGGCGGTTGCGTTCCTCGGCCGTCACCGGGCCTTCGTGCCGGCGAATCACGACGCCACGTCCATCGAACTCCTGGAAGGGGCGCTTCAGGCACTCGACGGGCAGGATGTCGCCGCAAACCCGTCGTCCCGCGTCGTCGCTGCAACAGTAGGTGCGGGCATGGACCGGCAGCGTGAATCCCAGAGCCGCGGCTGCAAGCCAGATTGCGCTACGCCACGCCATACTGTTCCCGATAGCGGCTGACGGCCGGCAGCACCCGTTCGAGCGCCGGATTGCCGGCCAGGTAGTCGATGAGGTCGATCAGCGTGGCGACGGCGATCACCGGGATGCCGTAATTCGCTTCCACCTCCTGCACGGCGGACTGGCTGCCCTGGCCGCGTTCCTGGCGGTCGAGGGCGATGACGACACCCGCGGGCGTGGCGCCGGCGGCCTGGATCAGGTCCACCGATTCGCGCACCGAGGTGCCGGCCGAGATCACGTCGTCGATCACCAGCACGCGGCCGGTCAGCGGCGCGCCGACCAGGGTGCCACCCTCGCCGTGGTCCTTGGCTTCCTTGCGGTTGTAGGCGAAAGGCGTGTTGCGGCCCATGCCGGCGAGCGCCACGGCGGTGGTCGCCGCCAGCGGGATGCCCTTGTAGGCCGGCCCGAACAGGACGTCGAAGGCGATGCCCGAGGCCTGGATCGCCCGGGCGTAGAAATGGGCCAGGCGCCCCAGCGACTCGCCGTCGCTGAACAATCCGGCGTTGAAGAAATAGGGCGACACGCGCCCGGCCTTGGTTTTGAATTCGCCGAAACGCAATACACCCTTGTCGCACGCGAAGGCGATGAACTCGCGACTAAAATCCATGCTTGCTCCTGTCGGGACCCCAAATGCTACGCATCATTACCTTGAATCTCAATGGCATCCGCTCGGCGGCCGGCAAGGGCTGCTTCGACTGGCTGGCCAGCCAGCGGGCGGATATCCTTTGCGTTCAGGAACTCAAGGCCCAGGCGACCGACCTGACCGCGGCCATGCGCAACCCGGAAGGCTACCAGGGCCACTTTCACCACGCCGAGAAGAAGGGCTACAGCGGCGTCGGCATCTATGCCCGCCAGGCGCCGGACCGCGTGACGGTCGGCATCGGCAACGAGGAGTTCGACGCGGAAGGCCGCTACGTCCGCGCCGACTGGAAGAATCTCTCAGTCGTTTCCGTCTATCTGCCCTCGGGATCGAGTTCGCCGGAACGGCAGCAGGCCAAGTTCCGCTTCATGGAAGTATTTTTTCCGCACCTGGCCGCGCTGCGCGCGGAAGGCCGGGAGATCGTCGTCTGCGGCGACTGGAACATCGCCCACCAGGAAATCGACCTCAAGAACTGGAAGTCGAACCAGAAGAATTCCGGTTTCCTGCCCGAGGAGCGGGCGTGGCTGTCGCGCGTCCTCGACGAGCAGGGCTGGCGCGACGTGCACCGGCGCTTGTGTCCGGACGCCACCGGCGAGGCCTACACGTGGTGGTCGAATCGCGGCCAGGCGTGGGCGAAGAACGTCGGCTGGCGCATCGACTACCAGATCGCCACGCCGCTGCTCGCGGCGGCGGCGAGGCGGGCCGGGGTGTTCCGGGAGCGGCGCTTCAGCGACCATGCGCCGCTGACGGTCGATTACGACTGGACGGCGTGGTAGGGTAGCGACATGTCGATCGGCGAATTCGTTGATGAAAATGTGGCGGGCCGCGTGCTCATCGTGGATGACGACCCGACCACGCGCAGCCTGCTGCGAGCCATCCTGGCCCGTCGCTTCGACGTGGTCACCGCCTCGTCGGGCGACGAGGCGCTGGCGTCGAGCCGGGAGCGCCTGCCCGACCTGGTCCTGCTCGATGTCGAGATGCCGGGGCTCGATGGCTACGAAACCTGCCGCCGGCTGCGCGACATCGGTCCGGTGCCGGTGATTTTCGCCACGGCGCATCAGTCCCTCGAGGAACACCTGAAGGCCTACGATGCCGGCGCCAGCGACCTCGTGACCAAGCCGGTCACCAGCGAGATCCTGCTGCGCAAGGTCGGCCTGGCCATCGACAAGCAGCGCCATGAATCCCGTCTCGCGGCGGAAAAGGATTCCCTGCAGAAGATGGCGATGGGCTTTCTGTCGAGCATGGGCGAGACGGGCAGCCTGCTCAAGTTCATGCGCGCCGGTGTCGCCTGCCGGACCCACGAGGCGCTGGCCGAGCAGCTGGTGGCCGCCGCCGGCGATCTCGGCATGCAGGCCAGCGTCATGATCCGCCATGCCCAGGGGGCCATCGTGCTGACCACCAGCGGCGCGCCGACGCCGCTGGAGCAATCGATTCTTGGACAGCTCTCCGGCATGGGCCGGATTTTCCAGTTCCGCTCGCAACTGGTGGTCAATTACGAACGGGTGTCCATCATCGTCGGCAACATGCCCGACGAAGCGACCGCCGCCACCGAGGCGGGCCGCCTGCGCGACAACGTGGCGATCCTTGCCGAAACGGCCGAGGCGCTTTGCGACAATGTCGACATGCGCCTGACGTCGATGCGTCGCGCCGCGCGGATGCACGACGCCCTGGATGCCGCCGTCGCCGCCGTCGAGGACTTGCGCGGCAAGCAGAGGGCGATGCTGGCCGACACCCGGGTCCTGTTGCAGGAACTGACCGACGGCGTCGAAAGAAGCTATTCCTGGCTCGACACCACGCAGGCGCAGGAAAAGGCCATCAGCGCCGCCGTGCACGAGTCCGTGCAGCGGATATTGGCGCTGCTGGCCGCCGGCGGGGATGAGCTCGACGGCCGCCTGGCGCAAGTCATCGACACCTCGCGCCAGAGCCGCGACGGGGACGGTGAAACGGAGCCGTTCCGGGCGGAAGGTCCGACGGCATGACCTAAGTCATGGCGCGGATTCCGCGCATGGGTTAATTTGAAATTGTCGATAAAGTTGTTTTCACGGGAGAACACCATGAGTGATGTGACAGTGGTCAACAAGGACAAGCTGATTGCCGACATGAAGGTCGTGATGGCGGATGCCGACGAATTGCTGCGGGCCACCGCGAGCCAGGCCGGCGACAAGGTGACGGAGTTGCGCGGCAAGGTCCAGAGCAGTCTGGCCAATGCCCGCGTCAGCCTGTCGGAAGCGCAGGCGGTGGCGGTCGAGAAGGCGAAGGAAGTCGGGCATGCCACCGACGACTACGTTCATGCCAACCCGTGGCGGTCCGTGGGCATCGCGGCGGGGGTCGGACTGATCGTCGGCCTGCTCATCGGCCGCCGCTAGTTTCATGACCGAGGCATCATCCCCCGGCGGCGTGCGCGGCATGCTGCGGGGGTTGCTGGTCACGGCGGTCGCGCTGGCGAAGGTGCGACTGGAACTGCTGGCCACGGAAGTGCAGGAGGAGAAGGTCCGCCTGCTCGGCGTCCTGATGTACGGCGGCGCGGCCATGCTGCTGCTGGCGGCGGGTGCCGTGTTCTTGGCCGCCTTCTTCACCGTGCTGCTGTGGGACAGCCATCGGCTGCTCGTGCTCGGTCTTTTCGCCGCCCTCTTTCTCGTTGCCGGGGCGGGCGCCGCCATGGTGGCGCGGCGCCACGCCGGGACGGGTTCCAGGCTGTTCGAGGCCAGCCTTGGGGAATTGGCGCGCGACCGGGCGGCGGCGGAAAACGCCGAAAGTCAGTCGTCGTGAACCGCCGGCTACATGAACTGGCGCTGAAAAAACAGCGCCTGCGGTTTCAGGGTAGCCTGCTCAGGGAGCGCTGGGCCGCGCAAGCGCAAGCCATGCGGCCGCTGCTGGCGGGCATCGACAGCGTGAGCGAGGGCCTCGACTGGGTGAAGCGGCATCCCCATGCCCTGGTCGCGCTGGCCGTGGCGGTGCTGGTGGCGCGGCCACGCGCCACGCTGCGCTGGACGCGGCGGGCATTCATCGCCTGGCAGGCCTGGCGCAAGGGGCGCGCCTGGCTGTCGCGGCCCTGACTGCCGGACCCTAGACGGCCAGGCAGACGAATTTCATCTCGAGATACTCGTCGATGCCGTAGCGCGAGCCTTCCCGGCCGATTCCCGACTGCTTGACGCCGCCGAAGGGCGCGACCTCGGTCGAGAAGATGCCGGTATTGACGCCGACGATGCCATATTCGAGCGCCTCGGCCACGCGCCAGACGCGGGCGACATCCCGGGCATAGAAATAGCCGGCCAGCCCGTACTCGGTGGCGTTGGCCAGCGCGATGGCCTCGGCTTCGTCCCGGAAGCGGAACAGGGGCGCCACCGGGCCGAACATTTCCTCGCGCGCGCAGCGCATGTCGGCCGTGACGCCGGCCAGCACGGTCGGTTCGAAGAAGGTGCCGCCCCGCGCGTGGCGCTTGCCGCCGGCGACGACGCGAGCGCCCTTGGCCACGGCATCGGCGATCAGCGCCTCCACCTTGGCCAGCGCCGCCTGGTCGATCAGCGGCCCCTGGTTGACGCCGGCCTCGGTGCCGGCGCCGACCTTGAGTTGTGCGACTTTCTCGCCAAGTCGGGCGGCGAAGGCGTCGTGGATGCCGTCCTGCACCAGCAGCCGATTGGCGCAGACGCAAGTCTGGCCGGCGTTGCGGTACTTCGAGTTCATGGCGCCCTCGACCGCGGCGTCCATGTCGGCGTCGTCGAAGACGATGAAGGGCGCGTTGCCGCCCAGCTCCAGGGACACTTTCTTGATCGTCGGCGCGCACTGCGCCATCAGCAGGCGGCCGACTTCGGTCGAGCCGGTGAAGGAGAGCTTGCGCACGATGGGGTTCGCGGTCAGTTCGCCGCCGATGATCGGCGCGGCGGCGGCCGATCCGGTGACGACGTTGAAGACGCCGCGGGGGAATCCCGCGCGGCGCGCCAGTTCCGCCAGCGCCAGCGCCGTCAGCGGCGTCTGCTCGGCCGGCTTGACCACCACCGTGCAGCCGGCCGCGAGCGCGGGCGCCACCTTGCGCGTGATCATGGCCGCCGGGAAGTTCCAGGGCGTGATGGCGGCGCAGACGCCGATCGGCTGCTTCATGACGACGATGCGCTGGCCGCCGTTCGTCGCCGGGATGATGTCGCCATAGACGCGCTTGCCTTCCTCGGCGAACCATTCGACGAAGCTGGCGGCATACGCGATCTCGCCGCGGGCCTCGGCCAGCGGCTTGCCCTGCTCGCGGGTGATCAGCATGGCCAGGTCGTCGCCATTGGCCAGGATCAGGTCGAACCACGCGCGCAGCACCGCCGCCCGCTGCCGGGCCGCCAGGGCGCGCCAGGCCGGCCAGGCGGCGTTGGCGGCGTCGATGGCGCGGCGCGTCTCGTCGGCGCCGAGCTCGGCCACGTCCGCGAGCGCTTCGCCGGAGGCGGGGTCGGTGATGCTGAAAGTCGTCGTGCCGGCCACCCACGCGCCATCGATGAAGGCATGTTGGCGCAGCAGGTCGGGGTCGTGCAATTGCATTCGCTTTGCTCCTCTTATCGGCGCGATGCCGGCCAGTCTATCCGACTACGATGCGGCGATGACCCGCCGCCAGTTCCGCCCACCCCTCCAATTTCGCCCGTTTCACCTGGCCGTCGCCTGTTCGACGCTCGTCCTGGGCGCCTGCGGCATGCTGGCCAGCGTGCCGGAAGACGGCCGGCCAAAGTCAGGCGTGGCGACACGCCAGGCCGGCGCCGCCGAGGACGTGGTGCTGTTCGCGCTGGGCCTGATCGAGACGCGCTACCGCTTCGGCGGCAAGAACCCGGAGGCCGGGCTCGATTGCAGCGGCATGGTCAGCCATGTCTTTGGCGAGGCCGCCGGCTTGCGGCTGGCGGGTTCGGCGGCCGACATCGCCCGGCGCGGCAGGCGGGTGGAGGCTGCGACGATGAAGCCGGGCGACCTGGTGTTCTTCAACACGCTCGACCGGCCGCGCTCGCATGTCGGCATCTACATCGGCGACGGCCGCTTCGTCCATGCGCCCAGCAGCAACGGCCGGGCGCGGGTTCGCACCGACAGCCTCCGCGAGGGCTGGTTCGCCAGCCGCTTCGAGGAGGCGCGTACCTACTTCGACTGAGCGCGACTAGACGCCATTGGCCTTGAACCAGGCCAGCATGCGCCGCCAGCCGTCCTCGGCCGGCTCCTTGCGGTAGGTCGGACGGTAATCGGCGTGGAAGGCGTGCGGGGCGTCGGGATAGACATGGATTTCCGACTTGCCGCCGGCCTTCTTCAAGGCGTCCAGCATCGTCTCCACCTCGTCCAGCGCAATGCCCTGGTCCTTGCCGCCATAGAGCCCCAGCACCGGCGCCTTCATCCCGGCGGCAAGGTCGACGGGCCACTTCGGCTGCTTTTGGCTGGGCGCGCCGTCGAGCTGGCCGTACCACGACACGGCGGCCTTCAGTTTCGGACTGTGGGCGGCGTACAGCCAGGTGGTGCGGCCGCCGCGACAGAAGCCGGTGATGGCCAGCCGGCCGGGGTCGCCGCCATTCTGCCCGGCCCAGGCGGCGCAGGCGTCGAGGTCGGCCATGTGCTCGGCGTCGGATGCCGCCGCCACCGGCCCGTCGAGGATGTCGCGGATGTTGGTCATTTTCGACACATCGCCGTGGCGCGCATACATCTCGGCGGCGATGGCCAGGTAGCCCGCCTTGGCCAGGCGGCGGCAGACATCCCTGATGTACTCGTGCACGCCGAAGATTTCGTGCACCACCAGCACCGTCGGCAGCTTGGCGCCGCCGGCCGGCATGGCGTGGTAGGCGGGCAGCTTGCCATCGGCGGTGGGTATCTGGACTTCGCCCGCGGTCAGGCCCTCGGCATCGGTTCTGATGGCCGTCTGCGCCATGATCGGCTGGGTCGCCAGCGCGAAGCCCGCGCCCAGCGACGTGACGATGAAACCGCGCCGGGTCAGGCGGAGTTCCGGATTCAGACTGTCGAATTCCTGTTGGCTCATGGCGCGTACCTCGCTCGGTTCGGGGAGATCGGGAAATTACGCCGCGCGCCGGCAATGATCAATGCGGCGTGCCGCGACGACTGACTTTAGAGCAGCACGATGTCGAATTGTTCCTGGGTGTAACCCGGCTCCGCGTGCAGGGAAACCGGGCGGCCGATGAAATCGGAGAGCATGGCCATCGACTGCGATTCCTCGTCGAGGAAGAGGTCGATCACCGACGGCGCGGCCAGCAGGCGGAATTCGCGGGCATTGAACTGCCGGGCCTCGCGCAGCAGTTCGCGCAGGATCTCGTAGGCCACCGTCTGGGCGGTCTTCACCTCGCCGCGGCCGCCGCAGGTCGGGCAGGGCTCGCACAGCACGTGGGCGAGCGATTCGCGGGTGCGCTTGCGCGTCATTTCGACCAGGCCCAGCGCGGTGAAGCCATTGACCGTGATGCGCGTGTGGTCGCGCGCCAGGGCCTTGTCCAGCTCGGCGAGGACGGCGTTGCGGTGCTCGCCGGGCTCCATGTCGATGAAATCGATGATGATGATGCCGCCCAGGTTGCGCAGCCGCAACTGGCGGGCGATGGTCTGGGCCGCCTCGAGATTGGTTTTGAAGATGGTGTCGTCGAAGTTGCGCAGGCCGACGAAGCCGCCGGTGTTCACGTCGATGGTGGTCATCGCCTCGGTCTGGTCGATGATCAG
>CAZRRI010000065.1:0-9734 GCA_964602565.1 uncultured Rhodocyclaceae bacterium
TGCCGTCGACCAGCGATTCGCGGCAGCCGTAGAGGTTGTCGAACTTGGACTTGGTCACCGAGTCATTCACGTTGATCGCCGGGATCTTCAGTTCGCCCTTCTCGTGCATCTGGTAGAGGCGATGCACGCCGGTGGTGGTCTCCTCGGTGACGCCCTTGATCTGCGCCAGGCGCGTCGAGTACCAGGTCTTGTCGGTGGCGAGCTTGGCCTTGATCGCGGCGAACAGGATGGTTTCCTCTTCCGAGGTCGGCTTGGCGATCACGGAAATGTCCTTCTCCGCCTTGCTGCCGAGGTGCAGCAGCAGCGTGGCGTCGCCGCCGTCGTCGAGGATCATGTTCGAGTAGCCGCCATCCTGCCACTCGAAAATGCGGTGGGTGTAGTCCCAGTAGTCGGTCAGCGACTCGCCCTTGACGGCGAAGACCGGAATGCCGTCCCTGGCGATCGCGGCGGCGGCATGGTCCTGCGTCGAGAAGATGTTGCACGAGGCCCAGCGCACCTGGGCGCCGAGCGCGGTCAGCGTCTCGATCAGCACGGCGGTCTGGATGGTCATGTGCAGCGAGCCGGTGATGCGCGCGCCCTTGAGCGGCTGCGATTTCGCGTATTCCTCGCGGATCGCCATCAGGCCCGGCATCTCGGTCTCGGCGATGCGGATTTCCTTGCGGCCCCAGTCGGCCAGGTTCATGTCGGCAATGACATAGTCGGTTTTTGCAACCATGGGCAGTTCTCCATTCAATCAAGAATGGGCGCCGTTGCAACCGAACCTCCCCCCCGAGCCTGACGGTGTTCGCCACCGCTGCAGCGCCCCTCGGGGGGAAGTGAAATCAAATATCTAGAGTCCGGCGTCCGCCCGCAGCGCGGCGGCCTTGTCCGTGTTCTCCCAGGTGAAGTCCGGATCGTCGCGGCCGAAGTGGCCGTAGGCGGCGGTCTTGCGGTAGATCGGCCGCAGCAGGTCGAGCATCTGCACGATGCCCTTGGGCCGCAGGTCGAAATGGCTGCCCACGAGTTGGGTGAGCTTTTCGTTGCCGATCTTACCGGTGCCGTAGGTGTCGACCATGATCGAGGTCGGCCTGGCGACGCCGATCGCGTAGCTGAGCTGGACCAGGCAGCGCGAGGCCAGCCCGGCGGCCACGATGTTCTTGGCGACGTAACGGGCGGCATAGGCCGCCGAGCGGTCGACTTTCGAGGGGTCCTTGCCCGAAAAAGCGCCGCCGCCATGGGGCGCCGCGCCGCCGTAGGTGTCGACGATGATCTTGCGGCCGGTGAGGCCGGCATCGCCGTGCGGGCCGCCGATCTCGAACACGCCGGTCGGGTTGACCAGGTATTTGATGTCGCCCTTGATGAGCTCGCCGGGCAGGACGGGCTTGATGATGTCCTCGATGATGGCTTCGATGGCCGCCTTCTTCATCTGCTTGCGACCGTTGACCACCTCGGCCATCTCGGCCGAATGCTGGGTCGACAGCACGACCGTGTCGATGGCGGCCGGCTTGCCGTCGACGTACTTCAGCGTCACCTGGCTCTTGGCGTCAGGGCGCAGCCAGGGCAGGCGGCCATCCTTGCGCAGCATGGACTGGCGCTCGACCAGGCGGTGCGCCAGGTAGATCGGCATGGGCATCAGCGACGGGGTTTCGTCGCAGGCGTAGCCGAACATCAGGCCCTGGTCGCCGGCGCCCTGGTTGAGATAGTCGTCGGAGGCGCGGTCCACGCCCTGCGCGATATCGCTGCTTTGCTGGCCGTAGCAGACCTGCACCGAGCAGCCGTCGGCGTCGAAGCGCAGGTAGGGGTCGTCGTAGCCGATCTGGCGGATGGCGTCGCGCACGACCTGGGCGAAATTGATCTTCGCGTTGGTCGTGATTTCGCCAGCCATCAGCACTAGGCCGGTGGTGACGAGGGTCTCGGCGGCCACGCGGGCGGCCTGGTCCTCGGCCAGAATGGCGTCGAGAACGGCGTCGGAAATCTGGTCGGCGACCTTGTCGGGATGGCCTTCGGACACGGATTCCGAAGTGAAGAGATATTCATTGGTCACTTTGTCTGCTCCTGGAAACGAAAAGCCCCACATACTGGCGAAGCCGGCTGCGGGGCGGAGCGGGCGACGCTTTAGCGAGATTTGTTTGCCGGCCGGAGGACGGGACGAGTTGCCCTTCCGGCCTTCTCCGCCTCGCAAGTTGTCTGGTTAACTCGGCGGATCAGGCGATAATTCTACTTTGTTCAGGAATTTGGTCAAACCCGGCGCCATCATGGCTTTTCTGTTTCGCCTGTTTTCGCGTTTGCCGCTGCCGCTCCTGCACAATCTGGGCGCGTTGTTCGGCTGGCTGCATTGGCTGGCTTCTCCCGTCTATCGCCGCCGGTTGCAGGAAAACATCGAGTTGGCCGGGGTCGGCCACGCATGGACGGGCGCGGTCGCCGAAGCGGGCAAGACCATTTTCGAACTGCCCAAGCTCTGGGCGCGGCCGCACGCCGAAGTGGTCGGGCGGGTGGCCAAGGTCACGGGCTGGCAGCATGTCGAGGCGGCCCTCGCCGGCGGCCGGGGTATCGTCTTCCTGACACCGCACCTGGGCTGCTTCGAGATCACCGCCCAGTACATCGCCACCGCCATGCCGCTCACCGTGCTGTACCGCCGGTCCAAGCACGCCTGGCTGGCGCCGATCATGGAGGCGGGGCGCGGCGCCAGCCTGAAACTGGCGCCGGCCGACCTCTCGGGCGTCCGCCGGCTGATGAAGGCGCTGCGGCAGGGCGAGGCCGTGGGCATGCTGCCCGACCAGATCCCGCGCAATGGCGAGGGCGTCTGGGTGCCGTTCTTCGGCCGGCCCGCCTACACCATGACGCTGGCCGCGCGCCTGGCCGAAAGCGCCACCCCGCTGCTGGTGTTCGCCGAGCGGCTGCACTATGGCGCCGGCTACCACGTGCGCTTCCTGCCCCTCTCGCAGCCCTTGAGCGGCGACCTCGCCGAGCGCGCGGCCCGTATCAACCAGGAGCTGGAGACGCTGATCCGGCAATGGCCCGAGCAATACCTGTGGGGCTACCACCGCTACAAGCGCCCGCGCGGCGTGCCGGCGCCGGCATGAGCGGCATGTCCACGCGGCTGGGCCTGTTCGTCATGTGGCTGCTGCATTGGCTGCCGCTGCCGGCGCTGGCGGCGACCGGCCGGGGCCTGGGCCGCCTGCTCTATCTTTTCGGCCGGGAACGCCGCCGTGTCGCCCTGATCAACCTGCGCCTGTGTTTTCCCGGCCTGACGGAAAGCGAACGCGTCGCCATCGCCCGCCGGCAGTTCGGCTACTTCGCCCGCAGTTTTCTCGAACGCGGCCTGCTCTGGTGGGCGCCCGAGGCGCGTCTGCGCCGGCTGATCCGGCTCGAGGGCGGAGAGCATCTCGACGCGGCGCGGGCGCAACGGCCGGTGCTGCTGCTGGTGCCGCACTTCGTCGGCCTGGACGTGGCGGTGACCCGGCTGAGCATGGATTACGACATGGCCGGCGTCTATTCGCGGCAAAAGAACCCGGTGTTCGACGCCGCCCTTTTCCGGGGTCGCAAGCGCTTCAGCAACCCGGTGATGCTTTCGCGCCAGGACAGCATGCGCAAGGGCATCAAGGCCATGAAGGCCGGCATGCCCTTCTTCTATCTGCCGGACATGGACTACGGCAAGCGCGACACCATCTTCGTGCCCTTCTTCGGCGTGCCCGCCGCGACCATCACGGGGCTGTCGCGGCTGGCGCGCATGACCGGCGCGGCGGTGCTGCCGGTGATCGCGCGCATGGACGACGACGGCTACCGCGTTGAAGTCGGCGCGCCCTGGACCGATTTCCCGGCGGGCGAGGGCGCCGAGGGCATCGAGGGCGACACCCGCAGGATGAACGCCTGGCTGGAAACCGAGATACTGAAGATGCCCGACCAGTACTACTGGGTGCACAAGCGCTTCAAGACGCGGCCGCCGGGAGAAAAGCGCTTCTACCGGCGATAATGTCGGTCCCCGTCCAACCCTGATCGGATAAGATCGTCCCATGTTCGCCAATCCTTCCGCCGATGAAATCCGCGCCTTGCTGGGCGAAATCAAGACCATCGCCGTGCTCGGTCTTTCCGACAATCCCGAGCGGCCGAGCTACCGCGTGGCCAAGGCCATGCAGGAAGCGGGCTATCGCATCATTCCGGTGCGGCCCGGCCAGCGCGAGGTCCTGGGTGAAACCGCCTACGCCACGCTTGCCGAGGTTCCGGGCGTGCCCGATCTCGTCGATGTCTTTCGCGCGTCCGAGCACGTTCCCGGCATCGTGGACGAATGCCTGGCCAAGGGCGTCGGGCGGCTCTGGCTCCAGGAAGGCGTGGTGAACGAGGCCGCCGCCGGGAAGGCGCGCGCCGCCGGCATCACCGTGGTGATGGACCGCTGCATCTGGAAGGAGTACCGGGCCCTTGCGCCGGGCGAGCGCGGCCGGCGGCCGGCATGAAGCTCCGGTTCACCAAGATGCATGGCCTGGGCAACGACTTCGTCGTGCTCGACGCCATCCACCAGCGTTTCGCGCCGACGCCGGCGCTGGCCCGCTTCCTCGCCGACCGCCACTTCGGCGTCGGCTGCGACCAAGTGCTGGTGGTGGAGGCGCCGACGCGCACCGACGCCGATTTCCGCTATCGCATCTTCAATGCCGATGGCGGCGAGGTCGAGCAGTGCGGCAACGGCGCGCGCTGCTTCGCCCGCTTCGTCCATGACCGGGGGCTGAGCGACAAGCGCGAGATCCGCGTCGAGACCGGCGCCGGCGTGATCGCGCCGAGACTGGAGGCCGATGGCCAGGTCACGGTCGACATGGGCGTGCCGCGCCTGATGCCCGACGAGATTCCCTTCGAAAGCGACAGCAGCGACGTCGTGCAGCCGCTGCGGGTGGCCGACAAGGTGTTCGACATCACCGCCGTGTCGATGGGCAATCCGCATGCCGTGCAGATGGTGGTCGATGTCGACGACTTCCCGGTCGCGCGCTACGGTCCGCTGATCGAGGCGCACGAACGCTTTCCGCGCCGCGTCAACGCCGGCTTCATGGAGATCGTCGACCGCCACGCCATCCGCCTGCGCGTATACGAGCGCGGCGCCGGCGAGACGCTGGCCTGCGGCACCGGCGCCTGCGCCGCGGTGGTGGCCGGCATCCTGCGCGGCGTGCTCGATTCGCCGGTGCGGGTCGCCACCCGCGGCGGCGCGCTGTCGATCGCATGGGCCGGCCATGGCCGGCCGGTGTGGATGACCGGCCCCGCCGTCACCGTGTTCGAGGGCGAGATCGCGTTGCCCGACTATCCCTGACCGATGGAGTCCCGCCTGCCCATGGATGCCAATGAAGTTGCCGACTACCTGAAGCGCCATCCGGAGTTCTTCGCCCAGCACGCCGAGCTGCTTCATCAGATCGACATCCCCAGTCCGCACGGCGACAAGGCGGTTTCCATCACCGAGCGGCAGATGGGGGTGTTGCGCGACAGGATTCGGCAGCTCGAGGCCAAGCTGGCCGAGCTGATCGCCTTCGGCGAGGAGAACGACGCCATATCCGCCAAGGTGCATCGCCTCGGACTCGCGCTGCTGGGCGCGGGCGACCTGCCCGGCGCGATGCGCGCGCTCTACGCGCACCTCGGCGGCGACTTCGCCGTGCCCCATGTCGCCTTGCGTCTCTGGGGCGCGGGCAGCGGCGAGGCCGTCGAATTCGCGCCGGTCGATGACCAGATCAAGGTCTTCGCCGGGTCGCTGGCGCAGCCCTATTGCGGCGCCGCCCACGACCAGGCGGCGGTCGCCTGGCTGGGCGAGACGGCCGGCCATGTCCGCTCGGTGGCGCAACTGCCGCTGCGCGAGGGTGGCGATGGCGCCTGCTTCGGCCTGCTGCTGCTGGGCAGCGAGGAGCCGCGGCGCTTCTACGCGGACATGGGCACGCTTTACCTGCGGCGCATCGGCGACATGGCCGCGGCGGCGCTGCTGCGCGTCGTGGGCTGATTCCCCGCCGCATGAGCGAGCCGTCGGTCGATACCTTCCTCGCCGAACTCGCCCACCAGCGTCGCGCCAGCCCGCACACGCTGGCCGCCTATGGACGCGATCTGGCGCGCCTGGCCGATCTGGCGGGCGAACGGGATCTGGCCGGCCTGGCGCCGCAACAGTTGCGCCGCTTCGTCATGCAGCTGCACGGCCAGGGACTGGCCGCCAGTTCGCTGGCGCGGACCTTGTCGGCCTGGCGTGCCTACTACCGCTGGCTGGCCCGGCGCGGCGCCGTGCCCCACAACCCCTGCGACGGCCTGCGCGCGCCGAAGCGGCCGAAGGCGCTGCCCAAGGCGCTGTCCATCGACCAGGCCCAGGCGCTGCTCGACGCGCCGGCCGAGGCGTCGCTGGAAGTGCGCGACAAGGCGATGTTCGAGCTGTTCTATTCCTCGGGGCTGCGCTTGTCGGAGCTGGCCGGCCTCGACCTCGGCGGCAATCTCGACCTGACCGAGGGCGCGGTGACGGTCACCGGCAAGCGCGGCAAGACGCGCCTGGTGCCGCTCGGCGCCAAGGCGGCGCGTGCGATCGACGACTGGCTGGCGCGGCGCGCGGCCATCGCGGCGGCGGATGAACGGGCGCTGTTCGTCGGCCAGCGCGGCAACCGGCTCAACCCGCGCACCATCGAACGGCGGCTCGATGACTGGGCAAAGAAGGTCGGCGTCGGCCTGCACGTGCATCCGCACATGCTGCGCCACTCCTTCGCCTCGCACGTGCTGCAATCGTCCGGCGACCTGCGCGCCGTGCAGGAAATGCTCGGCCACGCCGACATCGGCACCACGCAGATCTACACGCATCTCGACTTCCAGCATCTGGCCAAGGTCTACGATGCGGCGCATCCGCGCGCGAGGAAGAAATGAGCGCGCAACTGATCCTCTCGCCCGGCAAGGAACGCTCGCTGCTGCGCCGGCATCCCTGGATCTTCGCCGGGTCGGTGGAACAGCTCGCCGGCCGCGCGCGGCCGGGCGATACGGTCGAGGTCGTCTCCGGCAAACAGGTGCTGGCCAAGGCGGCCTGGAGCCCGCATTCCCAGATCCGCGCCCGCGTCTGGAGCTTCGATCCCGACGAGATCATCGACAACGCCTTTTTCAAGCGCCGCGTCGCCGAATCGGTGGCGCGGCGCGGCGTGCCGCCACGGCTGACTTTCGAGCAGGGCCTGCGGCTGATCCATGCCGAGTCGGACGGCCTGCCCGGCGTGATCGCCGACAAGTACGGCGACACCGTCGTCGTGCAGCTCACCAGCGCCGGCGCCGAGAAGTGGCGCGAAGCCATCGCCGACGCGCTCGTCCAGGCGACGGGCTGCGCGCGCGTCTACGAGCGCTCCGATTCCGACGTGCGCGGCCTCGAAGGACTGGAGCCGCGCACCGGCTGGCTGCGCGGCGAAGCGCCCAGTGGTGGCGCCGACGAGATCGTCATCGAGGAGCATGGCGTGAAGATGGCCGTGGATATCGTCGGCGGCCACAAGACCGGCTTCTACCTCGACCAGCGCGACAACCGCAAGCTGCTCGGCGAGCTGTCGCGGGGCCGGCGCGTGCTCAACTGCTTCTGCTACACCGGCGGCTTCAGCTTGCAGGCGCTGGCCGGCGGCGCCGCCTCGGTGCTCTCCATCGACAGCTCGCAGCCGGCGCTCGACCGCGCCGCCGCCAACCTGGCGCTCAATCCGGCACTGCCGGCCGATCGCGCCGAATGGCGCTGCGCCAACGTCTTCGACGAACTGCGCAAACTGAAGGCGGCGGGCGAGACCTTCGACGTCATCGTGCTCGACCCGCCCAAGTTCGCGCCCTCGGCCGCGCACGCGGAGCGCGCCGCGCGCGCCTACAAGGACATCAACCTGCTCGGCTTCAAGCTGCTCGCACCCGGCGGGCTGATGATGACCTACTCGTGCTCCGGCGGCGTCGGCATCGAGCTTTTCCAGAAGATCGTCGCCGGCGCGGCGGTCGACGCCGGCCGCGACGCGAGGATCATCCAGCGCCTTCAGGGCGCGCCCGACCATCCCGTAGCGCTCGCCTTCCCGGAAGGCGAATACCTCAAGGGCTTGCTGGTGCAGGTTTCCTGAGGCATTGACCGGGTTCGCGCCCCGCTGGCATGCCGATTTGCCGTGCGCGACGGGCGATGATCTGTGAGAGAATTCCCGCACTCCATTCAGGCCTGTTCGACGTGGCATTTTCCCTCTTCGGCAAGAAACCGGCTCCGGCCCCGCTCGGGGGCAAAGGCTCGGCGCGACCGGCGGCGAAACCTGTCGCCAAGCCCGCCGTGACGCCCGCCGCCGGCCGGCGGGACGAGGCGGTCGCGCTCGACTTCACCCAGCCCGGCGATATTCCGAAGCGCTCCTCGACGCGGATCGAGGTGCAGGAAACCTCCCACCAGATTCCGGCGGCCATCGAGCAGTCGGCGGTGCTGTTTTCCGCCGAGCAGCCGGAAGCGGCGTGCGCGCCGCTCGAGGGCGCGATTCGCGCCGATGATCTCGGCCCGCATGCCCGGCGGGCCTGGGGCATGCTCTTCGAACTGTACCAACTGCTGGGCCGGCAGGCCGATTTCGAGCAGCTCGCCGTCGAGTTCGCGGCCCGGTTCGAGACGTCGCCGCCGGCATGGACCGCCGTCGGCGAGAGCGGCGGCGAGGCCAAAGTCAGTCCTGGCGGCACGCCGACCGTGGCGCTGGCCTCCCTGCGGGGCGACAAGGTTCAGGAGGCCGTCGTCCAGTTGTTCCGGAATGCCGAAAAGTGCGCCGCCGTCAGGCTGGGCCTGGCCAAGGCCGCCGATTTCGACGAGGATGGCTGCGCCCTGTTGAACGAGGCGCTGCGGCAACTGAAGCGCACCGGCAAGGAATGCGCGCTGCCCGGCGCCGACAAGGCCGTGGCGCTGCTGGCGCCGGTGGCGGTGGTGGGCACGCGGGACAAGGAACAGGCCTGGCTGCTGCTGCTGGAGTTTTACCAGCATCTGGGCGACCAGGAAGCCTTCGACGAGGCGGCGGTCAATTACGCCATCACCTTCGAGGTGTCGCCGCCGTCATGGGAGTCCGGGCGGGCCGCCGAGGAAGCCGGGCCGGCGGACGCGGCATCGGCTTTGGCGCCGGAGGCGGACGCGGCCGCCTGCCGGCTCGAAGGCGACATCGTTTCCGGCATGGACGATGCCTTCGACGCCATCGACGAGCGCGCCGGCGCGGAGCCGGTGCTGGCCGTCGATGTCAGTCGCGTGCGGCGCATGGATTTCGTCGCCGCCGCCAACCTGATGAACCTCGTCACGCGGCTGTCCGCGACGGGCCAGCGGGTGCGCTTCGTCGGGGCCAGCCACTTGCTGGCGGCGCTCTGGGAAATCATCGGGCTCGACCGGGTGGCCGGCATCGAGCTGCGCAAGGCCTGAGGTAAGCGCTTGGAACAATATCACGGCACCACCATCCTCTCCGTGCGCCGGGGCGCCAGCGTCGCGCTGGGCGGCGACGGGCAGGTGACGCTCGGCAACATCGTCGTCAAGGCGTCGGCGCGCAAGGTACGCCGCATTTACAACGACCGCATCCTCGGCGGATTCGCCGGCGGCACCGCCGATGCGTTCACGCTGTTCGAGCGCTTCGAGGCCAAGCTGGACAAGCACCAGGGCAATCTCCTGCGCTCGGCGGTCGAACTGGCCAAGGACTGGCGCACCGACCGCATGCTGCGGCGGCTGGAAGCCATGCTGGCGGTGGCCGACCGCGAGCATTCGCTGATCATCACCGGCAACGGCGACGTGCTGGAGCCGGAGCAGGGCATCGTCGCCATCG
>CAZRRI010000066.1:0-9258 GCA_964602565.1 uncultured Rhodocyclaceae bacterium
CTGGTGCGCGAGCTCGGCCCGGTGGTCGCGGCGCTGCTGTTCGCCAGCCGCGCCGGATCGGCCATCACGGCCGAGATCGGGCTGATGAAGGCGACCGAGCAGCTCTCCGCCATGGAGATGATGGCCGTGAATCCGATCGCCCGCGTCGTGGCGCCGCGCTTCTGGGCCGGCGTGATTTCGATGCCGCTGCTGGCCGCGCTGTTTTCGGCGATGGGCGTGCTCGGCGGCTATCTGGTCGGCGTCCGTCTGATCGGCGTGGACGAGGGCTCGTTCTGGTCGCAGATGCAGGCGTCGGTCGATTTCCGCGAGGACATCCTCAACGGCGTCATCAAGAGCTTCGTCTTCGGCGTCATCGTCAGCTGGATTGCCGTGTTCGAGGGCTACGACGCCGAGCCGACCGCCGAGGGCGTTTCCGGCGCCACGACGCGCACCGTCGTGACTTCTTCGCTGGCGATCCTCGGCGCCGATTTCATTTTGACCGCGTTCATGTTCAGGGGGACCTGATGAATCGTCTGACGCTTGATCTCTGGGTGGGTTTCTTCGTCGCCATCGGCCTGGCTTCGCTGTTGTTCCTGGCGCTCAAGGTCGGCAACCTGAGCGGTTCCAGCATGAGCGACACATATCGACTGGAGGCCAAGTTTGATAACATCGGCGGCCTCAAGGTGCGCGCTCCGATCAAGAGCGCCGGCGTGGTGGTCGGTCGTGTTTCCGAGATCCGGTTCGACTCGGAAAGCTATGTCGCCGTGGTCGCCATGCAGGTGGATGGCCGGTACAAGTTCCCGCGCGACACGTTCGCGACCATACTGACTTCGGGGCTTCTCGGAGAGCAGTATGTCGGCTTCGAGGTCGGCGGCGAACAGGATGTCCTCAAGGACGGCGATGTCATCAAGAAGACGCAGTCGGCCGTTGTGCTCGAGAAGCTGATCGGCCAGTTCATGTTCAGCAAGGCCGCCGGAGACGAGGGCGGCAACCAGTAGGGAGATCGCGGCAGTTGGCGGTCGGGCAAGACGAGGTCAGGGGAAGGAAAAGGTGTCATGCGGCGTTACGTGAGGTCATTGGTCTTGGCGGCGGCGGCAACCGTGCTGACGGGCGGCTGCGCGACGACGGCCAACGGCAAGGATCCGATCGAGGGTTTCAACCGGGCCATGTTCGCCTTCAACGAAGGACTCGACTCGGCGGTGATTCGCCCGGTGGCCAAGGGCTACGAGTTCGTCACGCCCGATTTCGTTCGCACCGGGGTCAGCAATTTCTTTGGCAACATCGCGGATGCCCTCATCGCGGTCAACAATCTCCTCCAGGGCAAGGGCGTCGAGGCCGCCAGCGACGCGGGCAGGTTTGTCGTCAACAGCACCGTGGGCATCCTGGGCCTGTTCGATGTCGCCACCGAATGGGGCCTGGAAAAGCACGAGGAGGACTTCGGCCAGACCTTCGGCCGCTGGGGCATGGATACCGGCGCCTATGTCGTCCTGCCCCTGTTCGGGCCACGCAATGTTCGCGATGGCGTGGGCCTGGTGTTCGACATGGCCGCCGATCCGGTCGGCCATGTCAGCGATCCGTCCACGCGCAACGCACTGACGGCCCTGCGTCTCGTCAATGACCGCGCCGGCCTGCTGCCGGCGGACAAGATCATCGACGAGGCGGCTCTCGACAAGTATTCGTATCTGCGCGACGCCTACCTGCAACGGCGGCGCAATCTCGTTTTCGACGGCAGGCCGCCGAAGGATCCGGACTTCGAGTGATCCGCGCCGGATGACGACAACAACATCAAGGACATTCCTCATGAAATACTTTCTCGCGCTGCTGACGGGTCTGCTGATGACATTGGGCGCGGCGGCTCAGGCCCTGTCCCCCGATGCCCTGGTCAAGAGCGTCACCAACGACGTCCTCGACATCGTTCGCAAGGACAAGGACATCCAGGCGGGCAATACCCGCAAGGCGGTGGAACTGGCGGAGGCGAAGGTTCTGCCGCACTTCGATTTCGCCCACATGACCCGGCTGGCGGTCGGCAAGGCCTGGCGGCAGGCCAGCCCCGCCCAGCAGCAGGCGCTGACGGACGAGTTCCGCACGCTGCTGGTTCGCACCTATTCCAAGGCCCTGACCGAGTATCGCAACCAGACCATCGATTTCAAGCCGGTCAAGATGCAGGCGGCCGATACCGACGTGGTCGTTCGCACGCTCGTCCAGCAGCCCGGGGGCAAGCCCGTGGAGATCGATTACAGCCTGGACAAGACCGATCAGGGTTGGAAGGTCTACGACATTTCCGTGGCCGCGGTCAGCCTGGTCACCAACTACCGCGGTTCGTTCGCCCAGGAAATCAGCGCTGGCGGCATCGATGGGCTGATTGGAACCTTGCGGACCAAGAACGGTGGCAGCGAGGCTGCCGTCGCCAGCAAGCAATGATCGAACGGGCGGGCGATAGGTTCAGCGTCGCCGGGCCGATGGTGATTGCCTCGGCGGCCGAGTTGAAAACGGCCGGGGAATCGGCCATCGCGTCGGGCGCGAGGTTCGTGGACCTGGCCCGGGTCGCCGAAGCCGATTCGGCGGCGGTCGCCATACTGCTGGCCTGGGTCCGCGCGGCACAGGAACGGAACCAGGAACTGTCGATTCTCGGGACGCCCGACAACATCCGTTCCCTCGCCACGCTCTACGGCGTGGCGGATCTGCTGCCGCTGGCCTGAACCGCCGCATGGACAGGCTGTCGATTCAGGGCGGACTGCCGCTGAAGGGCGAGGTGGCCATCTCGGGCGCCAAGAATGCCGCCTTGCCACTGCTGACTTTGGCCTTGCTGACGCGCGAGCCGATGACGTTCAGCAACGTCCCCGATCTGAACGACATTTCCACCATGCTCGGCTTGCTGGCCCGGATGGGCGTCGGGGTCGAGCGCAGCGGCGATACCGTTTGCCTCGACGGCGCGCGCATCGACGACGCCGTGGCGCCCTACGAGATGGTCAAGACCATGCGGGCGTCGATACTGGTACTCGGCCCGCTGGTGGCGCGCTGCGGTGAAGCGCGCGTGTCCCTGCCGGGCGGTTGCGCGATCGGCGCGCGGCCGGTGGATCAGCACATCAAGGGCTTGCAGGCCATGGGGGCGGAAATCTCGGTCGAGCAAGGCTATGTGCACGCCCGCTGCAAGCGCCTCAAGGGGGCCCGCCTGTTCACCGACATGGTGACGGTGACCGGCACCGAGAACCTGATGATGGCCGCCTGCCTGGCCGACGGCGAGACGGTGATCGAGAACGCCGCGCGCGAGCCGGAAGTGGTTGACCTGGCCAATTGCCTGACGGCCATGGGAGCCCGGATTGCCGGCGCCGGCACCGACGTCATCCGCATTCAAGGCGTCGAGCGGCTGCGCGGCGCGCGGCACCGCATCATGCCGGATCGCATCGAGACCGGCACCTATCTGTGCGCCGCGGCGGCGGCCGGCGGCAACATACGCCTGACCGGAACCTCGGCCGGTTATCTGGACGTGGTGATCGACAAGCTGACCGAGGCCGGTTGCGCCATCGAGATCGAGCCCGGCGCGATCCGCCTGTCGGCGCCGCCCCGGCTGCGCTCCGTCTCGGTTCGCACCGAACCCTATCCGGCCTTTCCGACCGACATGCAGGCGCAATTCATGGCGATCAATGCCGTCGCCGACGGCACGGCCGTGATCCGCGAAACCATCTTCGAGAACCGCTTCATGCACGCCGTCGAGCTGATCCGCCTCGGCGCCGACATCAAGATCGACGGCAACACGGCTTTCGTCAAGGGCGTGGCCAAGCTCGACGGGGCGGCGGTGATGGCCACCGATTTGCGGGCCTCGGCGGGACTGGTCATCGCCGGGCTGGCGGCCCAGGGCGAAACGCTGGTCGATCGCATCTACCACCTCGATCGCGGTTACGAGAAGCTCGAGCAGAAACTCTCGACGCTGGGCGCGCGCGTCCGCCGGGTAAAATGATCCCATCCCCGAACCCCTTCCCGGGGGAAGGGGTCATGGTAGTTCGCGGCCCATGGCCGCTCCCCCGATAGAATGCCGCCATGAACGCCCCCAGCCAGATCACCGTCGCCCTGTCGAAGGGCCGTATCTTCGAGGAAACCCTGCCCCTGCTTGCGGCGGCGGGCATCGTGCCGGGCGAGGATCCCGAGAAGTCGCGCAAGCTCATCATCGGCACCAACCGGCCCGATGTCCGCGTCGTCATTGTGCGCGCCTCCGACGTGCCGACCTACGTGCAATACGGCGCTGCCGACCTCGGCATCGCCGGCAAGGACGTGCTCATCGAGCACGGCGGCACGGGGCTGTATCAGCCGCTCGACTTGAAGATCGCCAGGTGCCGGATGTGCGTTGCCGCGCCGGCCGGCTTCGACTACGCGGCGGCCGTGCGCCGGGGCGCGCGCCTGCGCGTGGCGACCAAGTACATCCAGACCGCGCGCGAGCACTTCGCCGCCAAGGGCGTGCATGTCGACCTCATCAAGCTGTATGGCTCGATGGAGCTGGCACCGCTGGCGGGCCTCGCCGACGCCATCGTCGATCTGGTGTCCAGCGGCGGCACGCTCAAGGCCAACCATCTCGTCGAGGTCGAGGAGATCATGGCCATCTCGTCGCGCCTGGTGGTCAATCAGGCCAGCCTGAAGATGAAGCGGTCATTGTTGCAGCCCGTGATCGACAGCATTGCCGGAGCCGTGCAATGACCGCGCCGACGATTCGCCGCCTGTCCTCCCGCGATCCGGAATTCCTCTCCGCCCTCGACGCGCTGCTGCACTTCGACAACGGCACCGACGAGACGATCGAGCGCACCGTCGCCGAGGTGCTCGCCAACGTGCGGATGCTTGGCGACGCGGCGGTGCTCGATTACACGCGCCGCTTCGACCGGCTGGACGTGGCGACGATGGCCCGGCTGGAACTCGCGCCCGACGTGCTGCGCGCGGCGTTCGACAATCTTCCGGCCGCGCAAAGTCAGTCGCTGCGACACGCCGCCGAGCGCATTCGCGTCTATCACGAGCGCCAGAAACTCGGCTCCTGGGAGTACACCGAGGCCGACGGCACCCGGCTGGGCCAGAAGGTCACGCCGCTGGACCGCGTCGGTCTCTACGTGCCGGGCGGCAAGGCGGCGTATCCGAGTTCCGTGCTGATGAACGCCATTCCGGCCAAGGTCGCCGGCGTCAGGGAACTGATCATGGTCGTCCCGACGCCGGGCGGCCAGAAGAACGAACTGGTGCTGGCGGCGGCGCATCTGGCCGGCGTCGATCGCGTGTTCACCATCGGCGGCGCGCAGGCCGTGGCCGCATTGGCCTATGGTACGCAAACGATTCCCCAGGTCGACAAGATCGTCGGCCCGGGCAACGCCTACGTCGCCTCGGCGAAGCGGCGCGTATTCGGCACCGTGGGCATCGACATGGTCGCCGGCCCGTCGGAAGTGCTGGTGATCTCGGATGGCTCCGGCGATCCGGAATGGACGGCCATCGACCTTTTCGCCCAGGCCGAGCACGACGAACTCGCGCAGTCCATCCTGCTCTGCCCCGACGCGGCTTATCTCGATCACGTCGCGGCGGCCATCGAGAGGCTGCTGCCGACCATGCCGCGCAAGGACGTCATCGCCGCCTCGATCGGCGGTCGCGGCGCGCTGATCCATGTGAGCAACCTCGACGAGGCGTGCGTCATCGCCAATCGCATCGCGCCCGAGCATCTCGAACTGTCGGTCGCGGAGCCGCGTGCGCTGGTCGACAAGATCCGCCATGCCGGCGCCATCTTCATGGGCCACTACACATCGGAATCGCTGGGCGATTACTGCGCCGGCCCGAACCATGTGCTGCCGACCTCGCGCAGCGCCCGCTTCTCCAGCCCGCTCGGCGTTTACGATTTCCAGAAGCGCACCAGCATCATCGAAGTCTCCGAGGCGGGCGCCCAGACGCTCGGTCCGATCGCCTCGACGCTCGCGCATGGCGAGGGCCTCACCGCGCACGCCCGCGCGGCGGAGCTGCGCCTCAAGCGCTGAGGATTTCCCTCAGCGCCGCGACGAGTGTCTCGCACTGCTCGTCGGTGCCGATGGTGATGCGCAGGAACTGCTCGATGCGCGGCTGGCGGAAGTGACGGACGATGATGCTGCGTTCGCGCAACAATTTCGCCAGTTCGCCGCCATCGCGCCCGGGGTGCCGCGCGAAGACGAAGTTGGCGCTCGATGGCAGCACCGCGAAACCCAGATCCTGCAACTTGCGCGTCAGTTCGTCACGGCTGTGCATCACGGCCTGGCGCGTGCGCTCGAACCACTCGCGGTCTTCCAGCGCGGCCACCGCGCCGGCCAGCGCCAGCCGGTCGAGCGGATAGGAATTGAAGCTGTTCTTGACCCGCTCCAGCGCCTCGATCAGCTTGGTGTCGCCGACCGCGAATCCGACGCGCAGTCCCGCCAGCGAGCGCGACTTGGAAAGGGTGTGCACGACCAGCAGGTTCGGGTAGCGGTTCACGAGCGCCATCGCCGATGGGGCGCCGAAGTCGACATAGGCTTCGTCGACCACCACCACCGAATCCGGATTGCCGGCGACGATGCGTTCGATTTCCGCGAGCGGCAGCGCGCAGCCCGTGGGGGCGTTGGGATTGGGGAAGATGATGCCGCCGTTGGGCTGGAGATAATCGTCGGGACGAATCTCGAACTGTCCGGTCAGCGGCACCGTGCGGTATTCGATGCCATACAGGCCGCAATAGACCGGATAGAAGCTGTAGGTGATGTCGGGAAACAGGATGGGCCTGTCGTGCTTGAGCAGGGCCAGGAAGGCGTGGGCCAGCACCTCGTCGGAGCCGTTGCCGACGAATACCTGGCGCGCGTCGATGCCGCCGAAACAGGCCGCCACGGCACTCTTGAGTTGTGACCCCTCGGGATCGGGATAGAGGCGCAGGTTGTCGCCGGTCTCGCGGCGGATGGCTTCGATCGCCTTGGGCGACGGCCCGTAAGGGTTCTCGTTGGTGTTGAGCTTGACGAGGTTCGGCAGCTTCGGCTGCTCGCCGGGCACATACGGCGTCAGCGACTTGGTGACTTCGCTCCAGTAGCGGCTCATTGCGGTTGCGGCAGGGGGTTCATGCGGTCCGAAATGGTATCATGGCCGCGTTTTCGTCCCTCGAAGCACATCCTGAAATGCGCAGCGCCGAAGTCGAACGCAACACGCTGGAAACCCGGATCCGCGTCAAGCTGAACCTCGATGGCGGCGGCAGGTCCGTCCTGTCGACGGGTGTCGGCTTTTTCGACCACATGCTCGACCAGATCGCCCGTCACGGCATGATCGACCTTGAGATCGAGGCGAAGGGCGACCTGCACATCGACGCGCACCACACCGTCGAGGACGTCGGCATCGCGCTGGGCCAGGCGCTGGCCAGGGCCATCGGCGACAAGAAGGGCCTGACGCGCTACGGGCACGCCTACGTGCCGCTCGACGAGGCGCTGTCGCGTGTCGTGGTCGATCTGTCCGGCCGGCCCGGGTTGGTGTTCAACGTGCCCTTCGTGCGCGGCGCCATCGGCGAGTTCGATGTCGACCTCGTGCGCGAGTTCTTCCAGGGCCTGGTCAATCACGCCGCCGCGACGGTGCACATCGACTGCCTGCGCGGCGACAACGCGCACCACCAAGCCGAGACCGTGTTCAAGGCCTTCGGCCGCGCCTTGCGCATGGCCGTCGAGGCCGACCCGCGCGCCAGCGGCATTCCATCGACCAAGGGTACGCTCTGACGCGATCATGACGGTTGTCGCGGTAGTCGATTACGGCATGGGCAACCTGCGCTCGGTGGCCAAGGCCATCGAGCATGTCGCTGGCGATGCCCGCGTCGAGGTGACGTCCGACCCGGCCGTGGTCGCGGCGGCGGAGCGTGTCGTCGTGCCCGGCCAGGGCGCCATGCCGGACTGCATGCGCGAGTTGGCGGCGTGCGGGCTGCGTGCCGCGGTGATCCGCGCGGCGAACGAAAAACCTTTCCTCGGCATTTGCATCGGGCTGCAAATGCTGTTCGAACACAGCGAGGAGGGCGATGTCGCGGGCCTGGGCATCCTGCCCGGTCAGGTGCGCCGATTTCCGGCGGACGAGACCGTCGCCAAGGGCCTGAAGGTGCCGCACATGGGCTGGAACGAGGTGGCGCAATCCGAGGATCATCCGCTTTGGCGGGACATTCCCGACAACTCGCGCTTCTACTTCGTGCATAGCTACTATGTCGAGCCGGCGGAGCCGTCGATCATCGCCGGTTCGTCGGTTTATGGCATCCCCTTTACCTGTGCGGTGGCCCGCGCTAACATTTTCGCCGTCCAATTCCATCCGGAGAAAAGCGCCCAGGCGGGCTTGCGGCTCCTCGGCAATTTCATGCGCTGGCAACCCTGACGGTTGCGGCGGCGTGCCACCACCACTGACTTTCATTCCACCACTATGCTGCTGATTCCCGCGATCGACCTGAAGGACGGGCATTGCGTGCGCCTCAAGCAGGGCGCCATGGACGATGCCACGGTGTTTTCCGAACATCCGGCCGATATGGCGCGCCACTGGATCGCACAGGGCGCGCGCCGGTTGCACCTCGTGGACCTCAACGGCGCCTTTGCCGGCAAGCCCAGGAATGAACCGGCCATCAAGGCGATCCTGAACGAGGTCGGCGACGAGATTCCCGTGCAACTCGGCGGCGGCATCCGCGACCTCGACACCATCGAGCGCTGCCTCGACGACGGCATCAGCTACATCATCATCGGCACGGCCGCGGTGAAGAACCCCGGCTTCCTGCATGACGCCTGCACCGCCTTTCCCGGCCACATCATCGTCGGCCTCGACGCCAAGGACGGCAAGGTGGCGGTGGACGGCTGGTCGAAGATGACCGGCCACGACGTCATCGATCTGGCCAAAAAGTTCGAGGACTACGGCGTCGAGGCGGTGATCTACACCGACATCGGCCGCGACGGCATGCTCAGCGGCGTTAACATCGAGGCCACGGTGCGGCTGGCCCAGGCGCTGCGCATCCCGGTCATCGCCAGCGGCGGCATCGCCAATCTGAAGGACATCAAGGCCCTGTGCAAGGTGGAGAACGAGGGCATCATGGGTGCCATCACCGGCCGCGCCATCTACGAAGGCACCCTGGACTTCAAGAAGGCCCAGGCCGAGGCGGACAAGCTCTCGAAAGGCGGCAAGCAGGCCGGCTGACCCGCCGCCGCCGACACCTTCCATGCTCGCCAAGCGCATCATTCCCTGCCTCGACGTCAAGGCCGGCCGCGTCGTCAAGGGCATCAATTTCGAGGGCCTGCGCGACGCCGGCGACCCGGTCGAGATCGC
>CAZRRI010000067.1:0-9219 GCA_964602565.1 uncultured Rhodocyclaceae bacterium
ACGTCATCGTCGGCGTGAACAAGTACAAGCTCAAGGAAGAGGCGCCGATCGACATTCTCGACATCGACAACCACGCCGTGCGCGAGGCGCAGATCGCGCGGCTGAACGGGATTCGCGCCACGCGCGACAATCCGGCGACGCAGGCCACGCTCGACGCGCTGACCGCGGCGGCGCGCGACGGCACCGGCAACCTGCTCGACCTGGCGATCAAGGCGACGCGCCTGCGCGCCACGGTCGGCGAGATTTCCGACGCGCTGGAGAAGGTCTATGGCCGCCATCGCGCCAGCCACCAGACGGTGAGCGGCGTCTATCGCGGCGCTTTCGGGGAAGGGGAGAGCATGAAGTCCTTGCTGGAGCAGGTCGAAACCTTCATCGCCCACGAGGGAAGAAGACCCCGCATCATGGTCGCCAAGCTCGGCCAGGACGGCCACGATCGCGGCGCCAAGGTGGTCGCCACTGCTTTCGCCGACCTCGGCTTCGACGTCGATGTCGGCCCGCTGTTCCAGACGCCGGAAGAAGCCGCCCGCCAGGCCATGGAGAACGACGTGCACGCCATCGGCGTGTCGACGCTCGCCGCCGGCCACAAGACCCTGGTGCCGCAACTCATCGACGCGCTGAAGAAGGAAGGCGCCGAAGACATCGTCGTCTTCGTCGGCGGCGTGGTGCCGGCGCAGGATTACGAGTTCCTCGAGAAGGCCGGCGCGGCCGGCATCTTCGGGCCGGGCACGCCGATCCCGGAGGCCGCGCACAAGGTATTGCGCGCCATCAGCGCCCGGCGCGCGCCGCGCGACGCATAAGCCTGAATCAAGTGGCGTGCCGCCATGGCTGACTTTGGTTTGATGGAGGAAGACCGGGCGCTCGCCGACGGCGTGCTGGCCGGCACGCGGCGCTCGCTCGCCAAGGCGATTACCCTCATCGAGTCGGTCAAGCCCGAGCATCAAATGCGCGCCGAGGCGCTGCTCGACCACCTTCTGCCGCACACCGGCAAGTCGATCCGCGTCGGCATCACCGGCGTGCCCGGTGTCGGCAAGTCGACCTTCATCGAAGCGCTGGGACTGCATCTGATCGAGCAGGGTCATCGCGTCGCCGTGCTGGCGGTCGATCCTTCGTCGTCCGTCACGGGCGGTTCCATCCTCGGCGACAAGACGCGCATGGAGGAACTGTCGCAGCGCGCCGAAGCCTTCATCCGGCCGTCGCCTTCGTCCGGCTCGCTGGGCGGCGTCGCCGAAAAGACGCGCGAGGCGCTGCTGCTCTGCGAGGCGGCCGGCTTCGACGTCATCATCGTCGAGACCGTGGGCGTCGGTCAGAGCGAGACGACGGTGGCCGGCATGACCGACTGCTTCGTGCTCCTGCAACTGCCCAACGCCGGCGACGACCTGCAGGCGATCAAGAAGGGCGTCGTCGAACTCGCCGACATCGTGGTTTTCAACAAGGCGGATATCGACGCCGTGGCGGCCGGGCGCGCCGCCGCGCAGATGCGCGCCGCGCTGGCCATGCTGCGGCCCGCCTCGGCGAACTGGCAGCCGCCGGTGCTGACCGCCAGCGCGAAGGGTGAAACGCGGCGTGCCGCCATGGCTGACTTTTGGCGGACGCTCCTGAACCACCGCGAGACCCTGACCGCCGCCGGCGAACTGGCGGCCAAGCGCCGCCACCAGGCGCTGGACTGGATGTGGACCATGATCGACGCCGGCCTGCGCCGGCGTTTTCGCGAGCACCCGGCGGTGCATGCCACGCTGCCGAACCTGGCGCAGGCGGTCGAGGCCGGCGCGACGACGCCGGCGGCGGCCGCGCACAAGCTGCTCGCCTTGCTGAACCGATTTTTCTAGGAATCTTCGCGGGAGATCTTCATGCACGAAATCATTCAAGAACTGGATCGCAAGCGCGAACAGGCCCGCCTCGGCGGCGGCCAGAAGCGCATCGAGGCCCAACACAAGAAGGGCAAGCTGAGCGCGCGCGAGCGCATCGAACTGCTGCTCGATCCCGGCACCTTCGAGGAATGGGACATGTTCAAGGAGCACCGCTGCGGCGACTTCGGCATGGCCGACAACAAGGTTCCCGGCGATGGCGTCGTCATCGGCTACGGCACCATCAACGGTCGCATGGTCTTCGTCTTCTCGCAGGACTTCACGGTCTTCGGCGGCGCGCTGTCCGAGGCCCACGCCGAGAAGATCTGCAAGGTCATGGACCATGCCATGAAGGTGGGCGCGCCGGTGATCGGGCTCAACGACTCGGGCGGCGCGCGCATCCAGGAAGGTGTGGCTTCCCTCGGCGGCTATGCCGATGTCTTCCAGCGCAACGTGATGGCCAGCGGCGTCATTCCGCAGATTTCGCTGATCATGGGCCCCTGCGCCGGCGGCGCGGTGTATTCGCCGGCGATGACCGATTTCATCTTCATGGTCAAGGACACCTCCTACATGTTCGTCACCGGCCCGGAAGTGGTGAAGACCGTGACGCACGAGGAAGTGACGGCCGAGGAACTGGGCGGCGCGATCACCCACACCAGCAAGTCGGGCGTGGCCGACCTGGCCTTCGAGAACGATGTCGAGGCGCTGCTGATGCTGCGCCGCTTCTTCAACTACCTGCCGCTCAACAACAGGGAAAAGCCGCCGACGCGGCCGAGCCCCGACCCGGCGGACCGCCTCGACTACAGCCTCGACACCCTGGTGCCGGACAACCCGAACAAGCCCTACGACATCAAGGAGCTGATCATCAAGTCGGTTGACGACTGCGACTTCTTCGAGTTGCAGCCCGACCACGCCAAGAACATCGTCATCGGCTTCGCGCGCATGGAAGGCCAGACCGTGGGCATCGTCGCCAACCAGCCGATGGTGCTGGCCGGCTGCCTGGACATCAAGTCCTCGATCAAGGCGGCCCGCTTCGTCCGCTTCTGCGACGCCTACAACATTCCCATCGTCACCTTCGTGGACGTGCCCGGCTTCATGCCCGGCACCTCGCAGGAATACGGCGGCATCATCAAGCACGGCGCCAAGCTGCTCTACGCCTATGCCGAATGCACGGTGCCGAAGATCACCGTCATCACCCGCAAGGCCTACGGCGGCGCCTACGACGTGATGGCCTCCAAGCACTTGCGCGGCGACGTGAACTTCGCCTGGCCCTCGGCCGAGATCGCGGTGATGGGGCCGAAGGGCGCGGTCGAAATCATCTTCCGCGAGGAAAAGAGCGACCCCGCGAAGCTGGCCCAGCGCGAAGCCGAGTACAAGGCCAAGTTCGCCAATCCCTTCGTCGCCGGGGCGCGCGGCTTCATCGACGACGTGATCCAGCCGCACGAAACGCGCAAGCGCATCTGCCGCTCGCTGGTGATGTTGCGCAACAAGTCCATGACCAATCCGTGGCGCAAGCACGGCAACATCCCGCTCTGACGGCTTATGCATCGCCAACCGCTTTGTCGCCTTCGTCAGCCGCTCCTCGCCGTGCTACCCGCACTGTCTCGTCGCGGCTTTCCCCCGGCTTCGCGCGTTTGTCGCGCCTAAGCCGTCATAGATGCTGAAGAGGTAACCATGTTCAAGAAGATTCTGATCGCGAACCGGGGAGAAATCGCCTGCCGCGTCATCAAGACCGCCCGCAAGATGGGCATCCGGACCGTCGCCGTCTATTCCGAGGCCGACAAGGACGCGCTGCATGTCGAGCTGGCCGACGAGGCCGTCTGCATCGGCCCGGCGGCCTCCAAGGAGTCCTACCTGCGCGGCGACAAGATCATCGCCGCCTGCAAGGAAACCGGCGCCGAGGCCGTGCATCCGGGCTACGGCTTCCTGTCGGAAAACGAGGAGTTCTCGCGCACGCTGGAAGAGGCCGGCATCAAGTTCATCGGCCCCAAGCACTACTCGGTGGCGGCCATGGGCGACAAGATCGCCTCCAAGAAGCTGGCGCTGGAGGCGAAGGTCAACATCATTCCCGGTTACAACGACCCGATCGACACGCCCGAGCAGGCGGTCGAGATCGCCAGGGGCATCGGCTACCCGGTGATGATCAAGGCCTCGGCGGGCGGCGGCGGAAAAGGGCTGCGCGTCGCCTTCGACGACAAGGAATGCCACGAGGGTTTCGCCTCCTGCAAGACTGAGGCGAAGAATGCTTTTGGGGATGACCGCGTGTTCATGGAGAAGTACGTCGAGGAGCCGCGCCACATCGAGATTCAGGTGCTTGGCGACGCGCATGGCAACTGCGTGTATCTGCATGAGCGCGAATGCTCGATCCAGCGCCGGCACCAGAAGGTGATCGAGGAGGCCCCCAGCCCGTTCCTGGACGCGGCCACGCGCAAGGCGATGGGCGAGCAGGCCGTCGCGCTGGCCAAGGCCGTCAACTACCAGAGCGCGGGCACCGTCGAATTCGTCGTCGGCGGCAAGGACAAGCAGTTCTACTTCCTCGAGATGAACACCCGCTTGCAGGTGGAGCACCCCGTCACGGAATGCATCACCGGCCTCGATCTCGTCGAGCTGATGATCCGCGTCGCGGCCGGCGAACCGCTGCCGTTCAGGCAGGAGGAAATCAGGCTCAACGGCTGGGCGATGGAGTGCCGCATCAACGCCGAGGATCCGTTCCGCAATTTCCTGCCGTCGACGGGCCGTCTCGTCAAGTTCATTCCCCCCGCCACGACCATGGAGGCGGCCGAGCCGGTGCCGGGCGCCGGCGGCGTGCGCGTCGACACCGGCGTTTATGAGGGCGGCGAGATTTCGATGTACTACGACTCGATGATCGCCAAGCTGATCGTGCACGGCGCCACGCGCGACCAGGCGATCGCGCGCATGCGCGACGCGCTCAACGGCTTCGTCATCCGCGGCGTCGCCAGCAACATCGCCTTCCAGTCGGCGCTGATGAAGAACCCGCGCTTCGTCTCGGGCGACTTCAACACCGGGCTCATCGGCGAGGAATATCCCAAGGGCTTCAACGCCTCCGACGTGGTGCACGATGCTCCGGCGATGCTGGTGTGCGTCGCCGCCGCCGTCCATCGCCAGTACCTGATGCGCAACGCCAGGATCAGCGGCCAGATGCCCGGCCACGAGTACCGTCCGGGCGAGGACTTCGTCGTCCTGCTCGGCGCCGGCCAGCACGCCGTCAAGGTCACCCACGCCAAGGGCGGCTGGGACGTGGTTTTCGCCGGCGCCACCCACGAGGTGCGTTCCGAGTGGCAGTTCGGCCAGTACATCTACCAGGGGACGCTCAACGGCGAAGCCTTCTGCATGCAGGTCGAGCGCCATGGCCTGCGCTACCGCCTGTATCACTGGGGCACCCAGGCCGATGTCATGGTCGAGACCGCGCGCGCGGCCGAGCTGCAAGCGTTGATGCCGCTCAAGGCGCCACCCGACATGTCCAGGTTCCTGCTGTCGCCCATGCCCGGCCTGCTGACGCAGATCGCCGTATCGGCCGGCCAGGAGGTCAAGGCCGGCGAGATCCTGGCCAAGATCGAGGCCATGAAGATGGAAAATGTACTCAAGGCCGAACGCGACTGCGTGGTGGACAAACTGCTGGCGAATCCCGGCGAATCGCTGGCGGTGGACCAGGCTATCATCGCGTTCAAGTAAGCTCGCGCCACGAGTCGCCGGTCGACCGGGAAATCCATGTCGAAGTATGCATGGGCGTCGTCGTACTGAGCAATTCGTGGCATCGGTGTACCTCGATTCGGCCAGCCTATTACCATTGTCGAACCAGAATCTCGCGGAGCGGAATCATGCGGCTTGACCATGAACAGGAAAGCAGCAACATCGAGGACCGTCGCGGCATGCGCATGCCGGGTGGCCGTGCCGGCGGCGTCGGCATCGGCACCATCATCCTGGCGCTGGCGGCGAGCTATTTCTTCGGCATCGATCCGGCCACGGTGATCGGCGTCGCCACCCAGATGCAGGGGGAAAGTTCGGCGCCGGTTCCGGAGGTCGCGGCGGGCAAGCCGGCCGCCGGCGATGAAACGGCGGTTTTCGTCGCCCGGGTGCTCGGCTCCACCGAGCGCACCTGGCAGGAGCAGTTCCAGCGCGCCGGCCGCCAGTATCAGGAGCCCAGGCTGGTGCTGTTCACCGGCGCCACGCCGACGGCCTGCGGCACGGGCCAGACCGCCATGGGCCCGTTCTATTGCCCGCTCGACAGCAAGGTGTATATCGACCTCGCGTTCTTCAACGAACTCAAGAGCCGTTTCCGCGCGCCCGGCGATTTTGCCCAGGCCTACGTGATCGCGCACGAGGTTGGACATCACGTCCAGCACGTGCTCGGCATCTCCGACAAGGTACGCGAGGCCCAGCAAAGCGCCCGCGGCGAAACGCAGGCCAACGCGCTGTCGGTGCGGCTCGAATTGCAGGCCGACTGTCTCGCCGGCGTCTGGGCGGCGCAGGCGAACGAGGCGAGGCAGATACTCGAGGCCGGCGACATCGAGGAAGCGCTCGCTGCGGCCACCGCGATCGGCGACGACCGGCTGCAAAAACAGTCGCAGGGCTACGTGGTGCCGGACGCCTTCACCCACGGCACCTCGGAACAGCGCGTGCGCTGGTTCAGGCGCGGCATCGAGACCGGCGACATGAACCAGTGCAACACCTTCAAGGCCGCCAGCCTTTGACCATCTGAGTCAGCCGAGCGCCGCGATGACCTCCGGCGGCGCCTGCACCAGTTCGATCAGCACGCCCTCGCCGGCGATCGGGAATTCCTCGCTCGCCTTCGGGTGCATGAAGGTGATGTCGTAACCGGCCGCGCCTTTTCGTATCCCCCCCGGCGCGAAACGCACGCCCCGCGCCGTCAGCCATTCCACGGCCTTCGGCAGGTCGTCGATCCACAGGCCGACGTGGTTGAGCGGCGTCGTGTGCACGGCCGGCTTCTTCTCCGGGTCGAGCGGCTGCATCAGGTCCACCTCGACCTTGTGCGCGCCGCTGCCCATGGCGCAGATGTCCTCGTCCACGTTCTCGCGCTCGGAGACGAAATTGCCCGTGACTTCGAGGCCGAGCATGTCCACCCACAGCGTGCGCAGCTTGTCCTTGGACGGGCCGCCGATGGCGATCTGCTGGATGCCCAGCACCTTGAATGGTCTTGTCATGTTGCCCTTTTCCCTCTGACGTAAAGATAAATGCCGGCGAGGATCATCGGCAGCGACAGCCACTGCCCCATGCTGACGACATAGGAGTGGCCGAAGATGCCGGCGTCCGGCTCGCGGAAGAATTCGGCGACGAAGCGCGCGACGCCGTAGCCGATCAGGAACATGCCCGAGACGGCGCCGATCGGCCGCTGCTTCGCCGAGTACCACCAGAGCAGGATGAACAGCAGCAGGCCCTCGCCGGCGGCCTGGTAGAGCGGCGAAGGATGGCGCGGCAGGCTGTCGACCTGCGGAAAGATCATCGCCAGCGGAAAGTCAGCCGTGGTGACACGCCCCCACAGCTCGCCGTTGATGAAGTTGCCGATGCGTCCGGCCATCAGGCCGAGCGGCACCAGCGGCGCGATGAAGTCCGTCACCTCGAAGAAGGTCTTGCCGTGCCGCCGGCCCCACAGCCCCATCGCGACCAGCACGCCGAGGAAGCCGCCATGGAAGCTCATGCCACCCTGCCAGACGGCCACGATCTCCAGCGGATGCGCGAGGTAGTAGCCGGGTTCGTAGAACAGCACCTGGCCGAGCCGGCCGCCGATGATGACGCCGAGCACGCCGTAGAACAGCAGGTCGTCGAGCGCCGCCGGCGCGATGCCGTGCCACGGCTGGCTCGCGGCGCGGCGCCTGCCCAGGATCAGGAAGGCGATGAAGCCGGCCAGATACATCAGCCCGTACCAGCGGATGGCGAGCGGACCGAGACTGATGGCGACGGGATCGAACTGGGGATGGAGCAGCATGCGTCGATGGCGGCTGGCGGAAGCGGCCGCCAGTTTAGCGCGGGACGGTCCATGTCTTTCATGTGGTGCGATCAGCGTGTATCTTGCGCGCTGATCCCGCGTTCAGCGCACTGACGATATCTCATGCTCGACAAGCTCTGGAAAGGCCGTGGCGCGGCCAAGGCCGCCGACAACAAGAAGATGGCCCGGGCGTTGGTGTTCGACCGGGCCGGGCTCAGGCAGCTGGCCACCTATTTCCCGATCGGCCGCAAGCTGCTGTACTACCCGGAGTACCACCAGAAGGCGGTGCTGCACACGCTGCTGATCGGCTATCGCGTCAATGAGCGGCTGGTGTATGCCAACGACGCGGTGCTTCTCGATGGCCAGGGCCAGCCGACCGGTTTTCGGCTGGACGGCGGCGAAGTGCTGCCGGTCGACAAGCTGACGAGCTTCGAGATTCTGGTGCCCGACACCAGCGAAATGGAACGCAAGCTCGACTACGTCACCCGCGCCTCGCTCGGGCCGGCGGGGCAGTTCCGCAAGGGCAACACCATCACGCTGGTCGCCGAGAACGTCGAGCGCTGCCTGCCGAGCATCGACACCACGGTCGAGCGCCGGCAGGTGATGGACGATGGACCGTACGCCGGCAGCGCCACCGTGCTGCTGGCGCCGGACTTCGCGACCCTGAAGGTGGTGGACAAGCGCCGGCACCAGCGCGTCGCCGCGGCGCTGTGGGCCGATCTTTATCACGCCAGGGAAACGCCGCCGTTCCGCTGCGTGCTGCGTGACTTTTCCGAGAATTCGCTGCGGCTCGGCGTCAGCGCCGACGGCCCGCACATGCCGGCGCTGACGCCGGGCGGCCGGGTGGTCGTCGAGTTCGACTTCGGCAGCCTCGATACGACCTACCGCATTCGCGGCAAGGTCATGCGCGGCGAGGACGATTTCTGCGTTGTCCGCGTCGAACAGTTGTACCGTGATGGCGACTTCGAGCAGATCAGGATGATGGACGCCATCGAAATCAAGACGCGGCTGCTCAACACCCGCGCCTGATCGCCGCCTCGCGCGGGGCGCGGTCGGCCGCGCCGTCTGGCCGTAAAATGCGCCCAGCCCCGATGAACACGCGACCGCGCAGGAGAATGCCATGCCCCAATACCGTTCCCGCACCTCGACCCACGGCCGCAACATGGCCGGCGCCCGCGCGCTCTGGCGCGCCACCGGCATGAAGGACGGCGACTTCGACAAGCCGATCATCGCCGTGGTCAACTCCTTCACCCAGTTCGTGCCCGGTCACGTGCATCTCAAGGACATGGGCCAATTGGTCGCCCGCCAGATCGAGGCGGCCGGCGGCGTGGCCAAGGAGTTCAACACCATCGCCATCGACGACGGCATCGCCATGGGCCACGGCGGCATGCTCTATTCGCTGCCCTCGCG
>CAZRRI010000068.1:0-8917 GCA_964602565.1 uncultured Rhodocyclaceae bacterium
TTCGCCGCTACGAGGACGCCTCGCTCCGCTATACGGGCATCGAGAGCCACGAGGGACTGAGCCACTACGGGTTATACGACACGGTGGTGGCGAAGGACTGATGCATCCAGGGCAATGCCGTCGTGCCTGCTGTCGCAGATGCTTGCATGCTCGACTTCCGCTGCGGGTCGCGGGTTGCCGTTCTCACGAAAGTCAGCCGTCGCGGCACGCCGCCCGTCGCGCATTGTTCATGCGGAACAATGGGTTTCGCGGCGAACTTGCAGCGGCGTGTGATTCGCGCGCATGTCGCGCCTGAAGGACGCCGGCCCGCGGCGCCCGATGCTGCACAGGAAATAGGCGACTGGGGGTAGAATCCGCGCCTTCCGTTTCAGCGCTCGCCCACTTTCATTCGGCCATGCAGTTCCTCGGCTTCTCCCTCCGCAACAACCTGTTCGTCGCGCCCATGGCCGGGGTAACGGACCGGCCGTTTCGCCAGTTGTGCAAGAAGCTTGGCGCGGGACTGGCGGTCTCGGAGATGGTGACCTCGAACTCGCTGCTCTACGGCAGCGTCAAGACGCGCCGCCGCGCCAACCACGACGGCGAGGTGGAGCCGATCTCGGTGCAGATCGCCGGCGCCGATCCGCGCATGATGGCCGAGGCGGCGAAGTACAACGTCGACGAGGGCGCGCAGATCGTCGATATCAACATGGGCTGCCCGGCCAAGAAGGTCTGCAACGTCATGGCCGGCTCGGCGCTGATGAAGGACGAGCCGCTGGTGGCGCGGATCCTGACGGCGGTGGTGAACGCAGTGCCGAATACGCCGGTGACGCTGAAGTTCCGCACCGGCTGGAACCGCGAGAACCGCAATGCGCCGGCCATCGCCCGCATCGCCGAGGACTGCGGCGTGCGGGCGATCGCCATCCACGGCCGCACGCGCGCCGACCAGTACATGGGCGAGGCGGAATACGACACCATCGCCGACGTGAAGACGCGGGTGAAGATTCCGGTGATCGCCAACGGCGACATCACCTCGCCGCAAAAAGCCAGGTTCGTGCTGGAACACACAAAGGCCGACGGCCTGATGATCGGCCGCGCCGCGCAGGGCAGGCCCTGGCTGTTCCGCGAGATCGAGCATTACCTGAAGACCGGCGCGCTGCTGCCGTCGCCCTCCGGCGCCGAGATTCACTCGATCCTGCGCGGCCACCTCGCCGACCTCTACGAGTTCTACGGCGAGGACACCGGCGCCAAGATCGCGCGCAAGCACATCAGCTGGTATACCAAGGGCATCGTCGGCGCCGCCAGGTTCCGCCACGCGATGAACCAGCTCACCACCATGGACGCCCAGCTGGCCGCCACCGACGAGTTCTTTCTCGCCCGGGGGGCCGCCAACGACCGGATCGAATACGAGGCCGCATGAGCAACGACATTTCCGATTGCGTGCGCCGCACGCTCAACCGCTACTTCCGCGATCTCGACGGAGAGCACCCGCACGCCATCTATGACATGGTGCTGGCCGCGGTCGAGAGGCCGATGCTGGAGGTGGTGATGAAACAGGCCAACGGCAACCAGACGACGGCCGCCGACATGCTCGGCATCAACCGCAACACCTTGCGCAAGAAACTCAACGATCACGATCTTCTCTGAGGTTGGCCATGACAGCAAGACAAGCACTCATCAGCGTTTCCGACAAGCACGGCGTCGTCGACTTCGCGCGCGAACTGGCTGGCCTGGGCATCGGCATCCTGTCCACCGGCGGCACCGCCAAGCTGCTGCGCGACGCCGGCATCCCGGTCACCGACGTTTCCGACTACACGGGCTTTCCCGAGATGCTCGACGGCCGCGTCAAGACGCTGCACCCGAAGGTGCATGGCGGCATTCTCGGCATCCGCGGCAACGCCGAACACGCGGCGACCATGGAGAAGCACGGCATCCCGACCATCGACCTCGTCGTGGTGAACCTCTACCCCTTCGCACAAACCATCGCCAGGAAGGACTGCACGCTGGTCGACGCCATCGAGAACATCGACATCGGCGGCCCGACCATGGTGCGCGCGGCGGCCAAGAACCATGGCAATGAAACTGGCGGCGTCGGCGTCGTCACCGAGCCGGCCGACTACGCCGCCGTGATCGCCGAACTGAAGGCGAACGGTGGCGCGCTGTCCTACAAGACCCGCTTCGCGCTGGCGAAGAAGGCCTTCACGCACACCGCGCGCTACGACGCGGCGATCTCGAACTGGCTGACCAGCCTCGACGCCGACGACAAGCCGACCACCTTCCCCGAGCGCCTGCAACTGGCTTTCGACAAGGTCGACACCATGCGCTACGGCGAGAACCCTCACCAGCAGGCCGCCTTCTACCGCGAGCCGAACGGCGCGGCCGGCAGCATCGCCAACTACGAACAGTTGCAGGGCAAGGAGCTTTCGTACAACAACATCGCCGATTCGGACGCGGCCTGGGAATGCGTGAAAGCTTTTGAAACCACGGCCTGCGTCATCGTCAAGCACGCCAACCCCTGCGGCGTGGCCATCGCGCCGACCGCGCTGGAGGCCTACCAGAAGGCGTTCAAGACCGACCCGACCTCGGCCTTCGGCGGCATCATCGCCTTCAACTGCGCGATCGACAAGGCGACCGCCGACGCGGTCTCCGGCCAGTTCGCCGAAGTGATCATCGCGCCCGAGATCACCGCCGACGCCCGCGCCGTGTTCGCCGCCAAGCAGAACCTGCGCGTGCTGATCGTGCCGCCCGGAAAAGTCGAAGGCATGCTGTTCGACTACAAGCGCGTCGGCGGCGGCCTGCTGGTGCAGACGGCCGACGTGGCGCGCATCGGCGAGTCGGACATCAAGGTCGTCACCAAGCGCGCCCCGACGGCCGGAGAAATGACCGACCTGCTGTTCGCCTGGCGCGTCGCCAAGTACGTGAAGTCCAACGCCATCGTCTACTGCAAGGACGGCATGACCACGGGCGTCGGCGCCGGCCAGATGAGCCGCGTCGATTCCGCGCGCATCGCCGCCATCAAGGCCGGGAACAACAACCTGACCGTGGCCGGCTCGGTGGTGGCGTCGGACGCCTTCTTCCCGTTCCGCGACGGCCTCGACGTGCTGGCCAAGGCCGGCGCCACCGCCGTCATCCAGCCGGGCGGCTCGGTGCGCGACGCGGAAGTCATCGCCGCGGCCGACGAGCAGAACATCGCCATGGTGTTTACCGGCTTCCGCCACTTCCGCCACTAATTTCGTCCCCAGGCCATCCGTGACGCGAAGACGAGCCGTGGACAGTGCGATTAGGATTAGCACGGCGAGGCGAAGTCGACAAAGTCACGGCTGGCCTGTGAACGAAATCCGAAGGAACAGAACATGAAGATCCTCGTCGTCGGTTCCGGTGGTCGCGAACATGCCCTCGCCTGGCGCATCGCCCAGACGCCCGGCCTGCAGAAGGTGATCGTCGCGCCGGGCAACGCCGGCACGGCGCGCGAACGGGAACTCGAGAACCTGGCCATCACCGACATCGAGGCGCTGGCCGACCACGCGGAAAAAGAGAAGATCCACCTGACGCTGGTCGGCCCCGAGGCGCCGCTGGCGGCGGGCATCGTCGACGTTTTCCGCGCGCGCGGCCTGCGCATCTTCGGGCCAACCAAGGCTGCCGCACAACTCGAAAGCTCCAAGGATTTCGCCAAGCGCTTCATGGCCCGCCACGGCATCCCGACCGCCGAGTTCGCCACCTTCTCCGACGCGCAGGCGGCGCACGCCTACGTCGAGAACAAGGGCGCGCCCATCGTCATCAAGGCCGACGGCCTGGCCGCCGGCAAGGGCGTGGTCGTCGCCACGACGCTGCACGAGGCGCATGCCGCCATCGACATGATGCTGCTCGACAACAAGATGGGCGATGCGGGCGCGCGCGTGGTGATCGAGGAATTCCTCGATGGCGAGGAAGCCAGCTTCATCGTCATGGCGGACGGCAGGAACGCGCTGGCGATGGCCACCAGCCAGGACCACAAGCGCCTGCGGGAAGGCGACGAGGGGCCGAATACCGGCGGCATGGGCGCGTACTCGCCCGCGCCGGTGGTGACCCCGGAGATTCACGCCAAGGTCATGCGCGAAGTGATCATGCCGACCATCCAGGGCATGGAGAAGGATCACATCCCGTTCACCGGCTTCCTCTACGCCGGCCTGATGATCAAGCCGGACGGCTCGTCGAGCGGATCGGTCAAGGTGCTCGAATTCAACTGCCGCATGGGCGACCCGGAAACGCAGCCGATCATGATGCGGCTCAAGAGCGACTTCGTGAAACTGCTGGACGCGGCCATCGATGGCCGGCTCGACAAGGTCGAGGCCGAGTGGGACCGCCGCGTCGCGCTCGGCGTGGTGCTGGCCGCCGCGAATTATCCCGACACGCCCCGCAAGGGCAACGTCATCCACGGCCTGGCCGACAAGCCGGTCGACGATGCGCACGTCTTCCACGCCGGCACGGCGCTCGCCGATGGCAATGTCGTCACCGCCGGCGGCCGCGTGCTGTGCGTCACGGCGCTCGGCGACAACGTCAAGGCGGCGCAGAAGCGGGCCTACGAGGCTGTGGACGCCATCCGCTTCGACGGCATGCAATACCGTCGCGACATTGGTTTCCGCGCCATCAAGCGTTGACCGAAAGTCAGCCGTGGTGACACGCCGCCAAGCGCAATGAACCCGCAACGGGTACGCGACTACCTCGTCGACCTCCAGAACCGCATCGTCGCGGAACTGGAGACCTTCGACGGCAAGCCCTTCCGGCGCGATACATGGGGCCGCGGCACCTCCGTATTAATCGAGGAAGGCGGCTTCTTCGAGCGTGGCGGCGTGAATTTTTCGCACGTCACCGGCGACTCGATGCCCGCCTCGGCCACGGCGCACCGCCCGGAGCTGGCCGGCCGCCGCTTCGAAGCGATGGGCGTGTCTCTGGTGCTGCATCCGCGCAATCCGCTTTGCCCGACCAGCCACATGAACGTGCGCTTCTTCGTCGCCACCAGGGACGACGAGCCGCCCGTGTGGTGGTTCGGCGGCGGCATGGATCTCACGCCCTATTACGGTTTCGAGGAAGATTGCGCGCACTTCCACCAAACTTGCAAGGATGCGCTCGATCCCTTCGGCGCCGACGTGCATGCGCGCTACAAGAAGTGGTGCGACGACTACTTCTTCCTCAAACACCGCAACGAACCGCGCGGTATCGGCGGCATCTTCTTCGACGACCTGAACGAGGGCGGCTTCGAAAGGTGTTTTGGTCTGATGCGCGCGGTCGGCGACGCCTTCACGCAAGCCTATCTGCCGATCTGCGAAAAGCGCCGCGACATTCCGTATGGCGAACGCGAGCGCGACTTCCAGGCCTACCGGCGCGGCCGCTATGTCGAGTTCAACCTGGTCTGGGACCGTGGCACGCTGTTCGGCCTGCAATCGGGCGGCCGTACCGAATCGATCCTGATGTCGATGCCGCCGGTGGTGAAATGGCGCTACGACTGGCGCCCCGAACCGGGCAGCGCCGAGGACAGGCTCTACACCGACTTCCTGCCGCCGCGCGACTGGCTTTGATGGAGCAGCGCCGCGGCGCGGTAATGGCGTTCCGCCACGGCTGACTTTTCCAGCTCGCCTTCCAGCAGGCTGGCCAGTTCGAGATGCGCTTCCGGCGTCGGCTCGATCGCCAGCGAAGCCTCCAGGTAGCTCTGCGCCTTGCCCCAGAGCTGCTGCTGGCGGCAGAGACGGCCCAACGTCAGCAGCAAGGCCGCGTCGCGCGGGTGTTCCACCAGCCATTTCTCGGCATGGGCGATGCGCGCCACCACGTCGCCGCCCTGGCATTGGCCATAGACGCCGACCAGCGCCGAATCCCATTCGTGATCGAGGAAATCCTCGACCAGCCGCCCGGCGGCGCCGCAATCGGCGGCGGCGGCCAGCGCCCCGGCGGCGGCCAGGGCAAGCCTGGCCTCGCGGCGATCTTCCTCGGCCATGGATTTCCAGTAACGCAGCACCTGCTCGCCGTCGCCCTCGAGTGCGGCGAGATTCTCGCGATGGGCGCGCAGGCGCAACGGCGCCGCCTGTTCCGCCGTCAAGGCCTTGTACTTTTGCAACTGGCGCGTCAGCCGCAGCACTTCCGGCCAATCGCCGAGTCCCTGATGGATGCGCAAGGAGAGCCGCAGCAAGGCGATATGGCGCCCGTCTTCGTCGAGCGACTGTTTGAGCAGATCGCGGGCCTGGGCGAAGTCATGATTGTCCAGCGCCAGTTCCACTTCGGTTTTCAGCCGCGCCGTCCTCACGGTCGCGTCGTGGTCCCGCGCGCGCTGGCGCCATAGCGCCTCCCGTTCCTCGTCGCGCAGGCCGTGGGCGGCGCGCAAGCCCACCAGCGCCGCCAGGCCCGGGGCGTGGCCGGCCGCGAACGCCACCTCGGCGTTCTTGACGGCATTGCTGAAGCGGCCCTCCTGCCAATGCAGCACCGCGTCGCGCAACGCGGTGTCGGCCTTGGCCTTGGCACGCCGGGCGCGATAGGCGCTCACCACCGCCGGCATGCGCACGATGCTGGCGATGCCATGCAGCACGAAATAGGCGAGCACACAGCCGGCCAGCAACACGAGCAACAGCAGGTTGAGCGACAACTCGACGCGCCACGGCGGCATCACCAGCAAGGCATAGCCGTCGTTGTAGCGCGCCGCCACGGCCAGCCCGGCCGCGAGCGCCGCCAGCAGCAACAGCCAGAGCACGGCGCGCATCGCCATCTATTTCTTTTCCCGGGCCAGCTTGAAGTTGCGCACGGCGTCGAGCGTCTCGTTCAGGCCGGGCGCCTCGACCCCGACATCGACCTTCTGCAAGCTCTTCAGCAGGTTCGCCGATGACTGCACCGCCTTGGCGCCGCCGTCGAAGTAACGGTCGAGCCAGCGCACAGCCTGGCCGATATCCTCGTGGAAACTGCGGCCGTCGCGCGCCAGCAGCGCCAGGCGGGCGTTGACCAGGCGCAGCTTGAGGTTCTCGCGCAGGAAGAAGCTCTGGCTGGGCGACAGCAGCGCCGGATCGGCATGGCCGACCGAATCGATGCGCTCGATGCGCACCAGCTGCCGCAGCTCCGACCACAGGTCGCCGGCCAGCCCCTGCCAGAAACCCGCCTGGGCCGGCGAGGCGGCCGCCGCGGGCGACGGCGGCGGCGCTTCCGACTTCGGCCGCCGCTCGTAGGCGAGCGGCAGCGTGTCGACCACGGCGATGATGCCTTCGAGCTTCACCGCCAGGCCGGAGATATCGGCGCTCGGCAGCGCCTTCAGGCGTTCGATGTCGCGGGCGATCAGCTTGCGCAGGCCGAGGAACTGCGGGCGCGCGGCGCGCGCCAGCCGCGCCTCGGCGCCGGTCAGCGCGATCAGCGCCACCTCCAGGTTGCCGGCCAGGCGCAGTTGCTGGGCGGCCAGGCTGACCGCCTGATCGATCTCGGCGAGCAGGCGCTCGTCGCCGCTCTTCGACAGTTCCTGGTACACGGCGTCGAGCGCCAGCTGCTGTCCCTGCATTTCGGCCAGCTGGGCGTCGAGCATGCCGACCTTGGCCTGCTGCGCGGCCAGCGCTTCCTGGGCCTGGCGGGCGATGACGCGGCTTTCCTTGGCCACCGCGTCGATCTCGGCCAGCCGGCGCGCCAGCTCTTCCTGCACGGTGGCGATGCGCTGGCGCGCCTCGAACCATTGCCAGCCCGCCACCAGCAGGGCGGCGATGGCGACCAGCAGGGCCAGCCAATGCCGCCAGGCGCCGGCGCGCGGCGGCGGCGTGGCTTGCGCGTTGGTCGGTTCAGGCAACTCGGACGTCATCACGGAAATACTCCAACAAGCCGGCCACCAGGCCATCGTCGCCCGGGCCGGTCAACAGGACATCACGGCAGCCGATGGCGCGCGCCAAGCCGGCGATGCGCTGATGCGGCACGAACAGCGGCGTCTTCTTCAGCCAGGTCTGGCCGAGCTTGCCCACCATGTCCATCAGGTTGCGCAGGCCCTCGCTGCTGGTCACGGTCACCGCGTCGAGACGGCCTTCGCTCCACAGCTTCAGCAGCGGCGCGGGATCGAGGCCGGGCTTGCCGCGCCGGTAGCAGGTGACGTACTCGATCGTCGCGCCGCGCTGCCTGAGCGTGTCGCCGAGCAGCTCGCGGCCGCCGTCGCCGCGGAAGATGATCACCCGCTTGCCCGTCATGTCGCGCAACTGCGGGAGTTCGAGCAGCGCCTCGGAATCGAAACGGTCGCGCGGCGCGATGACCTGCGTCACGCCGAACCGGGCCAGCGCCAGTTCGCTGCTCCGGCCGACCGTCGCCGCCCACAGGCGCGCCGGCCAGGCACGGTCGGCGAGCATGACCGACAGCGCCTTGTCCACAGCGTTGGGACTGACGAAGCAGGCCAGGTCGATGCCGTCGAGGCGCAGCGCGGCGTCGAGCAGCGGCTGGCGGTCGTCGATGTCGAAGATGGCGAGCACCGGAAACAGCACCGGCCTGGCGCCGAGACCGACCAGCGCCTCGGCCAGATGGGCCGCTTGTCCCGCCGGCCGCGTGACGACGATGTGACGCCCGGCCAGCGCGTCCGCGGCGCTCGCCCCGTTCACTCAGCCTCCCAGCGCCGCCAGGATGGCATCGGCGCCCCGGGCGCGCAGCTCGGCGGCCAGCGCCAGGCCGAGCGCCTCCGGTTCCGCGGCCGATCCGGTCAGCTCCGCGCTCGCCATGCGCGCGCCGTCGGGCGTGGCGACGAAGCCGCGCAGGTAGACCCCGCCATCGCGCATCTCGGCATAGGCGCCGAGCGGCACTTCGCAGCTGCCCGCCAGCGCGCGAGAAACGGCGCGCTCGGCGCGCACGCAGGCCGCCGTGTCCGGGTCGTTCAAGGGCGCCAGCCACGCGGCGAGATCGTCGCGGCCGGCGGCCGCCTCGATGCCCAGCGCGCCCTGCCCGGCCGCCGGCAGCGACAGCTCGGCCGGCA
>CAZRRI010000069.1:0-8324 GCA_964602565.1 uncultured Rhodocyclaceae bacterium
CTTGCAATGTCGGTGGCTTTCGAACTCCAGGGCGATATCGTGCCAAGGCGCGGCGTGACCAGCAGCAGTTCGCCCGCCGGCGGCGCCGGCAACTTTTCCGGGATGCCCAGCAAATCCTTCAGCCGCGATGTTTCGGAGGCATCCAGCGGTGCGTCGAGCTCGACGAAATACCAGTGTTCGGCGTCCAGCCGAAAGCCTGCCGCGCCTCCACCGATACTGTTTCGCAGGCGCGCCAGGCGGGACGCCGAAAACGCGGAAATACCCCGCAGGGCAAGGAATTCAGCCATGATGGACGGACCGGAGCGGGTGGGGGGTGCGATGGCAATTCAAGGCGCCGGATTATACCCTGCGACGCATGCCGCCCATGCGCGCCTGACCGCTCCCGATGTCGCTCCCGATTGCCTTGCGCGACCAAGCCTGAGAAACTGCGGCAAGACCGTTTTTTCGCAAAATGCCCCTCGCCATGAACCCCTATTCGTTCGACGTCGGCACCGCCGACTTTCAGGAAAAAGTCATCGATGCCTCGCACCGCGCTCCGGTGCTGGTGGATTTCTGGGCGGAGTGGTGCGCGCCCTGTCGCGCGCTCAAGCCGGTGCTGGAAAAGCTCGCCGCCGAGTATGGCGGGCGCTTCGTGCTGGCCAAGCTGAACTCCGACCAGAACCCGGAAATCGCCGCCCGCTGCGGCGTGCGCGGCATCCCCGCCGTCAAGGCCTTCGTCGCCGGCAAGCTGGTCAACGAGTTCACCGGCGCCCTGCCCGAGGCGCAGGTGCGCGCCTTCATCGACCGCCTGCTGCCTTCCCCCGCCGAACCGCTGCGCAGCGCCGCTCGGGAAGCGCGGGCGCGCGGCGACAACGAGGTCGCGGCATCCCTGCTGGCCGACGCACACGAACTCGATCCGGCCAGCGAGGCGGTGCAACTCGACCGCGCCGAACTCCATCTCGACATGAACGACGTCGGCGCGGCGCAGGCCCTGCTCGATGCGCTGGCGCACCGGGCGCGCGACACGGCCCGCCTTGCCGCCCTGCAGGCCCGGCTGAAATTGACGGCTGCCGGCGGTGGCGCCGACCCGGCGCTGCTGGCGGCACGCATCGATGCCAGCCCGGACGACCTCGCGGCCCGCCTGCAACTGGCCCATGCCCTGGCTTTGGCACAGGACTACCGCCCGGCACTGGAGCAGTTGCTGGAGATCGTGCGCCGCGACCGCACATGGCAGGAGGAAGCGGCACGCAAGACCATGCTCGACCTGTTCGCGCTGCTTGGCGGCAACGCACAGTTCGACGACCTGGTGCGCGAATTCCGCATCCGGCTGTCGCGCACCCTGAACTAGAAGTCGGCGCCGGCGGCACGGCGAACGGGATATCTCATGGTTGATGAATGCGAAGGACGGATCAAATGAATGCCGACAGGATCCCTTTCAACAAGCCTTACCTGAGCGGCAAGGAGCTGGAGTACATCACGTCGGCGCATCGCAACGGCCATCTCGCCGGCGACGGTCCCTTTACCGCCCGCTGCCACCAATGGCTCGAAAACGGCATCGGCTGCATGCGTGCGTTGCTGACCCATTCCGGCACCGCTGCGCTGGAAATGTCGGCGCTTCTGCTCGACATCCAACCGGGCGACGAGATAATCATGCCGCCCTTCACCTTCGTCTCCACCGCCAATGCCTTCGTCCTGCGCGGCGGCATTCCGGTTTTCGTCGATATCCGGGAAGACACGCTCAACATCGACGAAACCCTGATCGAGGAAGCGATCACGCCCCGCACCCGGGTAATCGTTCCGGTGCACTATGCCGGCATCGCCTGCGAGATGGACTCGATCAACGCCATCGCGGCGCGACACGGCCTCTCGGTGGTGGAAGATGCGGCATTGGGATTCATGTCCTCCTACAAGGGCCGCAAGCTGGGCGGCATCGGCCATCTCGGCGCCTGCAGCTTCCACGAGACCAAGAATGTGATTTCCGGGGAAGGCGGGGCGCTGCTGGTCAACACGCCGGAACTGATCACCCGCGCAGAAATCATTCGTGAAAAAGGCACCGACCGGGGGCGCTTCATTCGCGGTGAAGTGGACAAGTACACCTGGCAGGAAGTCGGATCATCCTTCCTTCCCGGCGAGCTGACGGCGGCATTCCTGCTGGCGCAACTGGAAGCGGCCACCCATATCAACGAGGTCCGCGTCGAGACATGGAACCGCTATCACGCCAGTCTGGCGGCAGCCGAGGCCGGCGGCCTGCTGCGGCGCCCCGCGGTGCCGCCGGAGTGCATCCACAACGGCCACATCTACTACGTTTTGCTGCCGACCGGGGTCGACCGCAAGGAAGTCATCGATGCGCTGAAATGCGCGCGGATCGATGTAGCCTTCCACTACGTGCCCTTGCATGACTCGCCTGCCGGAAGGCGCCACGGTCGTACCCATGGGCGGCTCGAGAAAACAGAGAAACTCGCGCAGCGCCTGCTTCGCCTGCCGTTGTGGATCGGCATCTCCCCGACGCAACAGGAGGAAGTCTGCCAGGGATTGGTCCGGGCTCTTGAAAACGCGGCGAGGAATGGTATCGGCAAAGCAGGGGGTTAGCCCATGCCATGCTGTTTCACGCCCTCCGCCGCCGTCCAATCGAGAACACATCCTAGGGCGTGTTCTCATTCAGTCGGCGAGCCCGTCGCCTGAATGAGAACACGCCCTAAGCCTTGAGGCGCGCCACCAGTGCCTTGGCGTATTGGTCGGTGCCAGCCGTGCCGCCGAGGTCGCCGGTGCGCACCATGTCCTTGTTCAGCACGTCGTCGATGGTCTGCCGCAGGCGATCGCCGAGATCCTTGCGCTTGACGTGGTCCAGCATCATGCCGGCCGCCATCAAGAGCGCCGTGGGATTGGCGATGCCCTTGCCGGCGATGTCCGGCGCCGAGCCATGCACGGCTTCGAAAATCGCCGCGTCCTCGCCGATGTTGGCGCCCGGTGTCATGCCGAGGCCGCCGACCAGGCCAGACATCTGGTCGGAGAGAATGTCGCCGAAGAGATTGGTGGTGACCAGCACGTCGAACTGCCAGGGATTCATCACCAGTTTCATGGCGCAGGCGTCGACGATGATCTCGTCCATGATGATCTTGTCCTTGTACTCGGCGGCGTAGATCTCGCGCGCGGTTTCGAGGAAGATCCCGGTCAGCGCCTTCATGATGTTGGCCTTGTGCACCACGGTCACCTTCTTGCGCCCCTGCCTGACGGCGAAATCGAAGGCGAAGCGGACGATGCGGCGGCAGCCCTGGCGCGTGTTGATGCCGGTCGACATGCCGACCGCATGGGGATCGCCGTCGATCGGGATGTAGTGTTCGTAGCCCATGTAAAGGCCTTCGTTGTTCTCGCGCACCATCACCAGGTCGATGTCCTCGAAGCGGCCGCCGGGAACGATGGTCTTGGCCGGACGCAGGTTGGCGTAGAGCTTGAACTCCTCGCGCAGGCGCACGTTGGAGGAACGGTAGCCGCCGCCCGACGGGGTTTCCAGCGGCCCCTTGAGCGCCAGCCGGTTCTTGCGGATGCTGTCGATGCAGGCCTGCGGCAGCGGATCGCCGCAGGCCGTGACGCCGGCCAGGCCCGCGACCTGGGTTTCCCAGCGGAACGGCGCGCCCAGCGCATCGAGCACCTCGATCGTCGCAGCGGTGATTTCGGGGCCGATGCCGTCTCCCGGGATCAGGGTGGCAGGAATCAGGTTGGCGCTCATGGTTGTCTCCGCGATGTCGGCATGTGAAAGGGGCGTGTGCGTGCCGTGGTCACTGCCGGCGGCAATGCGGGCGCACGGCGGGGGAGCATGCCAGACCCAGCTTAATGGCCGCTTACAGCGGCGGCCGCCACCGGCCGCGATGCGGCCCGCGCACCCGGATAGCTTGGTAGTATCTCCTGCCGCCGGCCGCATCCGCTGCCGATCCGAATACGCCTGGAGCCGCCCATGCTGATGACCGCCGCCGAATACCGCGAATCCTTGCGCCGCCTGAAACCCCGGGTCTTCGTCGATGGCCGTGCCGTCGCCTCGGTGGCCGACGATCCCGCCCTGCAGCCGGGCGTCAATGCCGTCGGACTCAGCTACGACTTCGCGCTGCGCGATGACACGGCAAGCCTGATGCGGGTCGGCGCCGCGGACGAAGGCGGCCACAACCGCATGCTGCACGTGCCGCGCAGCGAGGACGAACTGCTGCAGAAACTCGAAGCGGTGCGCCTGATCTGCCGTTACACCGGCTGCGCCCAGCGCTACCTTGCCGGCGACGCCATGGCCGGCATACTGCAAGGCGCCGCCGCGATCGACTCGGATCATGGCACCGGCTACCTGGCGCGGGCGCGCGCCTACCACGAGCACCTGTGCCGCGAGGACCTCGCCGTCGGCATCGCCATGACCGACGCCAAGGGCGACCGCTCGCGCCGGCCGCATGCGCAGGCGAATCCGGATACTTACGTGCATATCGTCGAACGCCGCGCCGACGGCATCGTGATTTCCGGCACCAAGGCCATCGTCACCGGCGCGCCCTACATGCATGAACTGCTGGTGATGCCGGGCCGGGCGATGACCGCAGACGACGCCGATTTCGCCGTGTGCTGCGCGGTCCCGGTCGACGCCGCCGGCCTGACCCTGGTGGCGCGGCCGGCCGGACGGCCCGGCGAAGCGGCGGCGCTGTTCTCCAACCGCTACGGCCAGAGCACCGCCGTCTGCCTGTTCGACCGCGTCTTCGTCCCCCATGAGCGGGTCTTCCTCGCCGGCGAATGGCGGCACAGCGCGGCGCTCACCTATGCCTACGCCACCCACCACCGCCACACCTGCATCGCCGCGCGCGCCGGTTTCGGCGACCTGCTGATCGGCGCCGGCACGCTGATGACCGAGGCCAACGGCCTCGATGCCGGACGCGCGCCGGGCCTGCGCGATGCGATGACCGACCTGATCCGGATCGTCGAGGGCTTCTACGCCTGCGGCGTCGCCGCCTCGGTGTACGCGACGCATGAAGCCGAGGGCATCCGCATGCCGGAAACGGTCTTTTCGAACATCGGCAAGCTGCTGCTGGCGACCCAGATCTACGACATGCAGCGCCTGGCCCACGAGGTCTCGGGCGGGCTGATCGTGACCTTGCCGGGACCGGACGAGGACCACAATCCGGCGACCGCCGGCCGTCTCTCCGAGGTGCTGGCCGGCCGCTCCGACATTCCTTATGAAAAACGCATCGCCGTGGCCCGCTTCATCGAGGATCTCACCGCCTCCTACCAGAGCGGCTGGTACTCGGTGATCAGCCTGCACGGCGGCGGTTCACCGGAGGCGATGAAGAAGGAAATCTTCCGCCGCTATCCGATCGCCGAGCGCGTCGAACTGGTCGAGAACCTGCTCGACCGCGGCATGCTGGCCGACGCCCGCCGGCGCATCACGATCGGTCGCCAGCCGGGACGCTGCTGCGCCACAGGCTGCCAAACGGACGACTGAGCCTACTGCGCCGCGCGCAGGGCAGGCAGCGCCGACTGGCGCAACATCGACGACGCGCCCAACCAGCCGGCGACGACCACCAGCACGATGCCGGCCAGCATGCCGACGATCCACAGTTCCGCCTGCGGCAGGTAATCGAGGCGGAAGGCGAAGCGCGCCAGAGCCCAGCCGATCAGACTCGCCGCGATGCCGGCGAGCAGCCCGGCCAATGCGCCGAGTGCGGCAAACTCGGCAAGCAGCGCGGCGGACAATTGCCGGCTGCGGGCGCCCAGCGCGCGCAGCACGGCCAGTTCGTGGCGCCGTTCGTCGCTGCTGGCCTGCAGCGCGGCATACAGCACGGCCAGTCCGGCCAGCACGGCGAAACCGAATACCAGCTGCACGGCGCGCGCCACCTGGTCGATCGTCGCATGCAACTGTCTGACCAGTGCGGCGACATCGATCACGGTGATGTTGGGAAAGCTGCGGACCAGTTCCGGTATCACGCCGGCCTTGTCGGCCGGCAGGTGAAAGCTGGTGATGTAGCTGGCCGGATAGTCCTGCAGCACCACCGGCGGCGACATGACGAAGAAATTGACGCGCATCGAATCCCAGTCGAGCTTGCGCAGGCTGGTGATTGCGGCCTCGACCCGGTTGCCGGCGATGTCGTAGGTCAGGCGATCGCCCAGCTTGAGGTTCAGGGTTTCGGCCAGCCCCTGCTCCACCGAAAATTCCGCGGCTTGCGTCGCGCCGTGCCAGCGCCCGCCGCTGACGGTGTTGCCGGACGGAACCGTTGCCGACCAGGAGAGGTTGAATTCGCGATCGACCAGGCGCTGGGCGCGATCGTCGGCGTAACTCTCCGGACCCACCGGCTGTGCATTGACCTGCACCAGGCGGCCGCGCACCATCGGCTCCAGTTCCGGCGCCGGCAGGCCGCGCGCCTTGAAAAAGTCAGCGATGGCGACACGCTGATCGGGCTGGATGTTGATCGCGAAGCGGTTCGGCGCATCGGCCGGCACGCGCTCCAGCCAGCTGTCGAGCAGGTCACCGCGCGCCACCGTGAGCAGCAGCAGGGCGGTGAGCCCCAGCGCCAGCGCCACCGCCTGCACCATGGTTGCGGCAAGGCGCCGGCGCAGGTTGACCAGGCCGTGGCGCCAGCCGTAGCCTCGCCCGGCCGGGCGCAGGCGGCCGAGTCCCGCCAGCAGCCCGCGCGCCATCAGGGCGAAGAAGGCCAGCGCGATCAGGAAGCCGCCGAGCACGATCAGGCCGAGGCGCAGCTCCCCCGCCATCCACAGCATCAGCGCGGCAAGTACCGCGGCGCCGAGCAGATAGGCGCCGACCGACGCCGGCTCGGAAGCGCTCCACTCGCGACGCAGCACGCGTATGGTCGGCACGCGCTTGAGGCGCAACAGCGGCGGCAGGGCGAAACCGATGACCAGCGTCAGGCCGACCAGCAGGCCGTGCAGCCAGGGCAGCAGTGATGCTGCCGGCAGTTTGGTCAGCATCAGGCTCGCCAGCATCTGTTCCAGCCCGGCCTGCACCGCATAGCCGACACCGCACCCGGCCAGCGTGGCGGCCAGGCCGAAGATCAGGAATTCGCCGCCGTGGATCAGCAGCAGTTGCGCTCCCGACGCGCCCATGCAGCGCATCACCGCACAGCCGTCGAGATGCCGCCGCATATAGCGTTCGGCGGCCAGCGCCACGGCCACCGCAGCAAGGATTACCGCCAGCAATGCGGCGAGGCGCAGGAAGCGCTGCGCCCGCTCGGTGACGTTGCGGATCTCGGGCCGCGCGTTGTCCAGGCTTTCGATCTTTTCCCCACGCCCGAGCTGGGCGGTGGCCCAAGCCTCGTATGCCTTTATGTCGGCAGTCTCGCCGGCCAGGTGCAGGCGATGGCGAATGCGGCTGCCGTTCTGCACCAGGCCGGTCGCCGGCAGGTCGGCGAGATTGATCATCAGGCGCGGCGCCAGCGCGAACACGTTCATGCCGCGATCGGGCTCCATGGTCAGGATGGGGCCGCTTTGCACCGCGATCCTGCCCAGGGTCAACGATGTGCCGGGAGCGAGGCCCAGCGTCGTCGCCAGGCGCTCGTCGGGCCAGGCCTCGCCGACTTGCGGCACGCGGTCGCTGGCTGCATCGGCGGCATTCAGCGCGGCGGCGGTGCGCAAGCTGCCGCGCAGCGGATAGCCCGCCGACACCGCCTTGACTTCGGCCAGCAAGGCGGCATCGCCCAGGCTGACCATGCTCGGAAAGGTCGCGCTTTGGGCCATGCGCAGTCCGCGCGCCGCGGCCTCGCGGCGAAAGTCTTCGGGCAGCGGATGATCGGCCGTCAGCAGCAGGTCGCCGCCAAGCAACTGGTGGGATTGCAGGCGCAGCGCCTGCTCGACGCGATCGGTGAGGAAGCCGACGCTGGTCAGCGCCGCCACGGCCAGCATCAGCGCGACGCCGAGCACCGTCAGTTCGCCGGCGCGCCAGTCGCGCCCGAGCATGCGCAGGGCAAGCCGCAGGGAAGTCATGAGAACCAATCAGCCATCAGGGGTAGATGAGGGCGCAGAGGGAAAAGTTCCAGCACCTTTCCCTGTGTTTGCTCCTCCATCCTTGGCCCACGGTTTGCATTTCACCAGCTTCGCATCTGCTCGATTGCCTGCTCGACACGATCCAGTGCGATCACCTCGATGCCCTTGATCGCCGCGCGTGGGGCATTGGCCCTGGGCACGATGGCATGGGTGAATCCGAGTTTCGCGGCCTCCTTCAGGCGTTCCTGGCCGCGCGGCGCGGGACGGATTTCGCCGGCCAGGCCGACTTCGCCGAACACCACCAGCTTGCCCGGCAGCGGCTTGTTGCGCAGCGAGGAAACGATGGCCAGCAGCACCGCGAGGTCGGCCGCCGGCTCGGCGATCTTGAC
>CAZRRI010000070.1:0-7817 GCA_964602565.1 uncultured Rhodocyclaceae bacterium
CCGTGGGGACGCCAGACAGCAAGTAACAAAGCGCCTTCCGGGGCGCTTTGTTTTTGCCTGACCCGGATCGTTCGCGCGCCCATCCTCCTTGGAGCGACATCGAGGCCGGGCGCGATCCCGCGCCCGCGTTACATCGGCATCTTTCAGGGCGAACGCGACTTGATGTGCATCGTGCGGCACAACCGCGACGGCAGCGTCCTGTGGAATTTGATGCAGGCGCACGCGAAGGACATGAACTCGCACCGCGTCGGGGAATTGATCTATGGGAAGTAACCGGCCGGGGTCCGTTATAGCCAACCCACGGGTGCCCTACAACACTTCCGCCAGGTATTGCGCCCGCGCGCACCCGGCTTCTCGCCCGGCCAGTTGCGCTCAGTATAGGATAAAGTCATGACCGCCTTCAAGATCGAAGTCACCGCCGCGCCGGCCCCCGAATGAAACACTGGCACCAAAGGGCTTGGGAAGCCGCAACGGGCAATTTTCTTGAGCGGCCGTGATCATCCGGTTCGCGACCCGGCGGCCGGCGCTTCGCCACGGCTGACTTTCAGCGGCGCGAAACGGCTACAAGTTATGACAATCACGGCCCGGTACGGGCGTACCATGCGGGAATGCGACTCATCGGAAACCCGTGGTCATGAAAGGCGGCGTCGTACCCACCCTGCGCAAGACGCTGCGCCGCGCGCTGGCCGTGCTGCCGCGCGAGCAGCGCTTCGCCCTGTACCGTTCCTTCGTCGATTGCGATCCCGCGCCCAGCGACCGCTTGCAGCTCAAGATCGCCGAGACCCGCGAGGAGCTCGAGGCCTGCTTCCGCTTGCTGCACGACGCCTACGTTTCCAGCGGTTTCATGAAGCCGCATCCCTCGGGCATGCGCGTGACGCTCTACCACGCCCTGCCGACGACCACGACACTGTGCGCCAAGTGGGACGACGAGGTGGTCGGCACCATGTCGCTGATCCGGGACAGCGCCTTCGGTTTTCCGTTGCAGGCGATCTTCGATCTTGCCGACGTGCGCGCCAAGGAGGGCAATATCGCCGAAGTGTCGGCGCTCGCCGTCGATCCGCGCTTCCGCAAGACCGGCGGGGCGATCCTGTTCCCGCTGATGAAGTTCATGTACGAGTACTGCACCAGCTTCTTCGACACGCGCCACCTGGTCATCGCCGTCAACCCGAACCGCATCGAGCTGTACGAATCGCTGCTGTTCTTCCGCCGCCTGACCGCCAACACGGTCGAGGAATACGATTTCGCCAACGGCGCGCCGGCCATCGGCGCCTGGCTGGACCTTCGCCACGCGCCGGAGGTCTTCGAACGGGCCTATCGCGCCAAGCCGCCGCGCCGGAACCTGCACGCCTACTTCACCCGGACCGACCTGGCCAACATCCACTGGCCGCAGCGCCGCTACTACACGACCAACGACCCGGTGCTGACGCCGGAGCTGCTCGACCATTTCTTCAATGTCCGCACCGACGGTTTCGCCAATCTCGACGACCACAAGAAGCGGCTGCTGCACTCGATCTACGACCTGCCGGAATACGACGCCGTGCTGCCCAGGCTATCGGCGCCGACCGGCGATGGCCGCAAGAATCGGCGCTGGAGTCGCTATTCCTTCAAGTGTCCCGGCTACCTGACGGTGGTCGGCGGCGGCCAGAAATTCCGCTGCACCATGCAGGTGGTCGAAGTGTCGAAGTATGGTTTCCAGGCGAAGACGGAAAAGCCGGTGCCCTTGAACACCTGGAGCGACGCCACGATCAAGCTGGGCTGGCAGGACATCTCGACGGTGAAGGCCATGGCCGTGCGCGACCATGTCAACGGCACCGCCGACCTCTACGGCTTCGAGCTGGGCGAGCCCGACCTGGTCTGGAACAAGTTCGTCAGCGCGCTCACCGGCGGCAAGACCCACGGCGACCTGGAGAACGCCACGCGCTTCGTGGTGTAGCTCAGAAGCTGTAGCGAATCTCGGTGTAAACCCGGTCGCGGGTGTCGTACTGGCCGAACATGCCGACCGGCGGCCCATGGAACACGTCGGCGCCGATCAGCCAGCGCCAGTTCTTCTCGAAGTTCCATTGCAGGCGCGGGCGGAACAGCCAGTCGCCGCGGTTGAGGCTGGCGATCCAGGTCGCCTGCGCTTCCCACTTGCCGCCGATCTTGCTGTTCAGATAAAGCGTGTAGCCGTTCTCGCGCTCGTCGGGCATCATGTCGGCGTCGTGGTCGAGGAAGACGCGCTGGAACAACTGGACATTGAAGCGCGTATCGGCGGGCAGGGTGAAATCGAGTCCCGCCGCCCAGTCCACGGTGTTCTGGCGGACCAGGCCGTCGGCGTCGAAGGGATTGGGCACGCCGAACTGGCGGCCGCGGGTATAGACCGCCTCGCCCTTCAGCACCACCGAGCCGAGATCCTTGGCGATGGTGCCGCCGGCCTGCGTGATGCGGCCATGGCGCGGCTCGAAGATCATGGTCGACCCGACGATCTCGCGGTGGAAGGCCGGCTGGATGTCCATGCTGCGATAGACGAAGCCGGAGAAATCCCAACCGCCGCGCAGCGCCGACAGGCGGACGCCGTAATTGCCGTTGCCCAGGCGGCGCGAAGGCCGGTCCACATTGCGATATTGGGCGGTGAAGCCCGGCGCCACCGCCTGATAGGGATAGAACTCGGCGCCCGGCTTGCCGATGTCGTCGTAGCTGGCGACCGGCACCCAGAGCAGCTCGGCGTGGGCGTCGTTCTTGAAGTACTCGGCCCGGACCGCCCATTGCGGCGTGCGCAGCATCTCGAAGTCGGGCAGGATGAATTCCCGCAGGTCGCGCGCCGAGACGACATCGGCGAAGAACAGCCCGACCATCTCGCCCCAGACCACGTGCTGGCGGCCGAGCCGGAAATCCCAGTTGCCGCGGCTGATGTCCAGATACGTCTCGCGCAGCATGGCTTCCGAGCGCAGGTCGCGCTCCACCGGCCCCGGATAGCGATCGTCGATGTCGAAAACGGCATCGTAGTGGACGCGGGCGCTCGCCTTCCACTTGACGCCCTCGCCCAGGCTGCCCTGGCCGCCGAACTCGCCGCGCGTGCGCAGCTTCGACCAATGGCTGTCGCCGGCGGTGGTCCGCGCCGCCTCGAACTGCACGAAGCCCTTGAGGCCCCCCCCCGACGACGCCGTCCTCGGCGTGTCGCCGCCACTGACTTTCGTCCCGGCCGCGGGCGCGGCATCGTCATCGCCAAACAGGGCGTCGCGCGAATCGGCGCGGCCGCCCTGCGCGAACGCCGTCAAGGCGGCCAGCAAAGCCCAGCGCGCCAGCGCGCGGCCAACAGGTTTCCTGTTCACTTGTCATCTCCCTTATCATCGTCGGCAGTGCGCTCGGGCGCCATCAGCCACTCGCCTTCGCGGCGCACGCCGAGCGCGTGGATTTTGCCGTCCTCCATCTGCACCAGGCGGTCGGCCATGTCCACGACACGGCGGTCGTGCGTGGAAAAAATGAACGTGGTGTTCATCTTCTGGTTGATCTTCTTCATCAGCCGCAGGATGCCGACGCCGGTCTTCTTGTCGAGATTGGCGGTCGGCTCGTCGGCCAGGATGAGGCTGGGCGAACCGGCCAGGGCGCGGGCGATGGCCACGCGCTGCCGCTGCCCGCCCGAAAGCTGGTTGGGCCGGTTGTTCATGCGGTCGGCCAGGCCGACGAGCTTGAGGAAATGGCCGACGCGCTCCTTGCGTTCGGCGGCGGTCAGCTCCGGGCGTTGCAGCAGCGGATACTCCACGTTCTCGGCCGCCGACAGCACCGGCAGCAGGTTGAAGGTCTGAAAAATGAAACCGATCGAGCGCAGCCGCAGCGCCGCCAGCTGGTTGTCGGTCATGCCGGCCACCGGCCGGTCGTCGATGTAGATGTTGCCCCGGGTGGGACGGTCGATGCAGCCGATCAGGTTGAGCAGCGTGGTCTTGCCGCTGCCCGACGGTCCGGAAATGGCCAGAAAAACGCCCGCCTCCACCGACAGCGAGATATCATTGACCGCTCGGACAAGCTGGTCGCCGAGCCGGTAATCCCTGGACACATGTTCGACGCGGACCACGCTCATGATCGAAGACAGAACCTGCTGCAGCCATGACAATCGGTGAATTTTATGTCAAAACCGGGCGCGCCCTGACGGCGGCGATGCTGCTCGCCTGCGCCACCGCCGGCCACGGCCAGGATGCGGTGGACGCCGAGGCGCAGGCCGTGGTCGAAAAGGCCGACCAGATCCGCTTCCCGGCCGATGGTTTCCAGGTGGACGTCGCCATCGCCACGACCCTGGCCGACAAGTCGAGCGAGACGCGCAAGTACCGCGTGCTGTCCCGGGGCAATGAAAACAGCGTGGTGATGATCACCGAACCGGCCTCCGACCGCGGCCAGATCATGCTGATGAAGGGGCGCGACCTCTGGGTGTTCATGCCCGAGGTGTCGCAGCCGATCCGCCTGTCGCTGGCGCAGCGGCTGACCGGCCAGGTGGCGAACGGCGACCTGGCGCGGGCCAACTTCGCCGGCGACTACCATCCCAGGATCACCGGCGGCGAAACGATCAACGGCGAGCACTACCATGTCCTCGAACTGAAGGCGGTGGACCGCAGCGTGACATACCAGCGGGTCGTCTATTGGGTGAACAAAAAGAATTTTTGGCCTCTGAAGGCGGAGTTCTACTCGCTGTCCAACCGGCTGCTGAAACGCTGCCGCTACGAGGACTTCCAGCCGATGGCGGGCAAGACGCGGCCGCTCCGGCTGGTCATGGAGGACGCGCTGAAGGAAGGCGAGCAGTCGGTGATGAGCTATTCCGGCATGAAGCTGCGCGACCTGCCCGACAAGATATTCACCAAGGATTACCTGAAGAAGTTGGACTAAATGCCAGAAGCACTGCCGCCCGGCATCAGCATCGCCAGTTTTTCCGAGGGCTATCGCAAGTATTTCGAGGTCGTGCCGGCGACCACGCACGACCTGAAGTGGCACAACTTCCATCTGCGGCACGAAGTCTATGCCGAGGAACTGGGCTGGGAGCCGCGCCGGCCGGACGGCATCGCCACCGACGATTACGACCGCCATTCCCTGCACTGCCTGGTGCGCGCCGTCGCCACCCATGCCTTCGTCGGCGGCGCCCGCCTGGTGCTGCCCGACCCCGAACACCCGGCGGCCCCGCTGCCCTTCGAGAGCGCCTGCGGCGCCGCCCTCGATCGCCGCATCGTCGACACCGCCGCGCTCGACCGTTCCCGCATCGCCGAAATGTCACGGCTGACCGTGGCCGCCAGCTATCGCCGGCGGCCCGGCGAGGCGGGCCAGGCTTTCGTCATCGACGATGATTTCGGCATCACGCCGCGCATCCGCCTGCCCTACCTGACCCTCGGCCTCTACCTGGGCCTGATCGCGCTGGCGCGCACGCGCGGCATCGCCACGCTGTTCATGCTCGCCGAGCCGCAACTCGTCCGCAGCATCGCCCACGTCGGCATCGACACCGTGCCGATCGGCGGCGCCATCGACCACCACGGCGAACGCTTCCCCTCGATGATCGACGTCGGCGCCGTCGTCGTCGGCCTGGCGCCCTACATCCGGCCGTTCTTCGACACCATCGCCGGCGACATCGAACGCGCGCTGTACTCGCCCGCCTGAAGCACGCTCGCCCGCATTGGCGCCGCTGAACGAGGCCATTTGAGATTAAATTGCGGGCCGATACATCGATTAGCGGAAAGACCACCCAGATGGCGGAAGGCCAGCCAAGTCACACCCCCATGATGCAGCAGTACCTGGCCCTGAAGCGCCAGCATCCCGACCTGCTGCTGTTCTATCGCATGGGCGACTTCTACGAGCTGTTTTACGATGACGCGGCGAAGGCGGCGCGCCTGCTCGACATCACGCTGACCACGCGCGGCCAGTCGGCGGGCAGGCCGATTCCGATGGCCGGCGTGCCGTATCACGCCGTCGAGCAATATCTCGCGCGCCTGGTCAGGCTCGGCGAATCGGTGGCCATCTGCGAGCAGATCGGCGATCCCGCGACGAGCAAGGGACCGGTCGAGCGCGCCGTGACGCGCATCGTCACGCCCGGCACGCTGACCGACGCCAGCCTGCTCGACGAGCGCCACGACAGCCTGCTGCTCGCCGTCGCCCACGACCGGCGGCGGCTGGGGCTGGCCTGGCTCAACCTCGCCAGCGGCGACTTCCGGCTGCTGGAAACCACGGCCGCGCAGTTGCCGGCGCAACTGGAACGCCTGAGGCCGGCCGAGCTGCTGGTGGCCGACGGGGCGGCCGACGAGCTGCCCGAGGCGCGCGCCGCAATCAAGCGGCTGCCCGACTGGCACTTCGACGCCGCGGCCGGCGCGCGGCAGCTGGCCGCGCACTTCGGCACGCGCGATCTGGCCGGCTTCGGCGCCGACGGTTTCGACCTCGCCATCGGCGCCGCCGGCGCGCTGTTCGAGTATGCGCGCTCGACGCAGATGCAGTCGCTGGCGCACATCACCGGCCTGGCGGTCGAGCACGCCGGCATCTGGCTGCAAATGGACGCGGCGACGCGCCGCAACCTGGAGATTTCGGAAACGCTGCGCGGCCAGCCGGCGCCGACGCTGCTCTCGCTGCTCGACACCTGCTCGACCGGCATGGGTTCGCGCTGGCTGCGCCACGCGCTGCACCATCCGCTGGCCGACCGCGACGAGGCGGCGCAGCGGCATGCGGCGGTGGCGGCGCTGCTCGGCGAAGCCGGCGACGGACCCTGGCAGGTCTTGCGCCAGGCCCTGAAGGCGATCGCCGACGTCGAGCGCATCACCGCCCGCGTGGCGCTGAAGAACGCCCGGCCGCGCGACCTTTCGGGCCTGCGCGACAGCCTGGCGCGGCTGCCGGAAATCGCCGGGCGCCTGCCCGGCGGCGTGTCGCCACGGCTGACTTTGCTGGCGGCCGATCTCGCCGCGCCCCCCGGCTGCGGGGAACTGCTGGCCGCCGCGGTGGCGGCCGAGCCGTCGACACAGCTTCGCGATGGCGGCGTCATCGCGGCGGGCTGGTCGCCGGATCTCGACGAACTGCGCGGCCTGCAAGCCAACTGCGGCCAGTTCCTGCTCGACCTGGAAGCGCGCGAGCGCCAGCGCAGCGGCATCGCCAGCCTGAAGGTCGAGTTCAACAAGGTGCATGGCTTCTACATCGAGGTCAGCCACGCCAACGCCGACAAGGTGCCGGACGACTACCGCCGCCGGCAGACGCTGAAGAACGCCGAGCGCTACATCACGCCGGAACTGAAGGCCTTCGAGGACAAGGCGCTCTCGGCGCAGGAGCGGGCGCTGGCGCGCGAGAAGCTGCTCTACGAGGAATTGCTGATGCGGCTCGCCGAGGACATCCCGGCGCTGCAGCGCATCGCCCGCGCCGTGGCGCTGGCCGACGGCCTCGCCGCCTTCGCCGCCATTTCGGTGCGCGCCAACTGGTGCCGGCCGCAGTTCGCCGAAACGTTCTCGCTGGAGATCGAGGCCGGCCGCCACCCGGTGGTGGAAGGCCAGGTCGACAGCTTCATCGCCAACGACTGCCGCTTCGACCCGGCGCGGCGCATGCTGCTCGTCACCGGCCCCAACATGGGCGGCAAGTCGACCTACATGCGCCAGGTGGCGCTGATCGTGCTGCTCGCCCATTGCGGCAGCTTCGTCCCGGCCACGGCCTGCCGGCTGGGCCCGATCGACGCCATCCACACGCGCATCGGCGCCGCCGACGACCTGGCTTCCGGCCGCTCGACCTTCATGGTCGAAATGACCGAGGCGGCCGCCATCCTGCACGGCGCCACCGAAAGGTCGCTGGTGCTGATGGACGAGATCGGCCGCGGCACCTCGACCTTCGACGGCCTG
>CAZRRI010000071.1:0-6972 GCA_964602565.1 uncultured Rhodocyclaceae bacterium
TGGCCGTCTTGCCCACGCCGGGCTCGCCGATCAGCACCGGGTTGTTCTTGGTGCGGCGCTGGAGGATCTGGATGGCGCGGCGGATCTCGTCGTCGCGGCCGATCACCGGGTCGAGCTTGCCCATGCGCGCGCGCTCGGTCAGGTCGAGACAATATTTCTTCAATGCCTCGCGCTGCCCCTCGGCTTCCTGGCTGCCGACGCTCTGGCCGCCGCGCACGGCCTCGATCGCCTGCTCCAGCGCGGCGCGCGCCAGGCCGTGCTCCTTCAACAGCCTGCCCGTCTCGCCCTTGTCGGCGGCCAGCGCCAGCAGGAACATTTCCGAAGCGATGAACTGGTCGCCGCGCTTTTGCGCTTCCTTGTCGGTGACGTTGAGCAGGTTGGAGAGATCGCGTCCGATCGACACCTCGCCGCCGTGGCCCTCGACCCGCGGCAGGCGGTCGATGGCCTTGTCCAGCGCCGACTTCAGCGGCGCGACATTGACGCCGGCCCGCTGAAGCAGCGATGTCGTCGCGCCGTCGTCCTGGTTGAGCAGCGCCAGCAGCAGGTGCTGCGGCTCGATGATCTGGTTGTCGTGGCCGACGGCCAGGCTCTGGGCGTCGCTCAGGGCCTGCTGGAACTTGGTGGTGAACTTGTCGAAACGCATGAACATCTCCTCGAAGTCGCATATTTCACTGAGGCCGATGTGGGGATTCCCGCCGGGATTTCAACCGCGCATAATGCCGCCATGACTTCAAAAATCATGTCCGCGCGGGACGCGGTGGCCCGTATCAGGGACGGCGACACCGTCGGCACGACCGGCTTCGTCGGCATCGGTTTCGCCGAAAACCTCGCCGTCGCCCTCGAACAGCGATTCCTCGAAACCGGCGCACCGCGACGGCTGACTTTGGTGTACGCCGCCGGCCAGGGCGACGGCAAGTCGCGGGGGCTCAATCATCTCGGCCACGACGGGCTGGTCGCCCGCGTGATCGGCGGCCATTGGGGCCTGGTGCCCAGGCTCCAGGCGCTGGCGGTCGACAACAGGATCGAGGCCTGGAACCTGCCGCAGGGCGTCATCAGCCACCTCTTCCGCGACATCGCCGCCGGCAAGCCGGGCACGCTGACCCGCGTCGGACTGGGCACCTTCGTCGATCCACGCCACGGCGGCGGCAAGCTCAATGCCCGGACGACCGAGGACATCGTCCGGCTGATGCCCATCGACGGCGAGGACTATCTCTTTTACAAAGCCTTCCCCATCCATGCGGCGCTGATCCGCGGCACCACGGCCGATATCGACGGCAACATCACCATGGAGAAGGAGGCGCTGACGCTGGAAGCGCAGGCGCTGGCCATGGCCGCGCACAACTCGGGCGGCATCGTCATCGCCCAGGTCGAGCGCATCACCGAGCGCGGCAGCCTGCACCCGCGCCTGGTCAAGATTCCCGGCGTGCTGGTCGACTGCATCGTCGTCGCGGAAAAACCGGAATACCACGCCCAGACCTTCGCCGAACAGTACAACCCGGCGTTCTCGGCCGAGATCCGCCTGCCGATGTCGGCCCTGCCGCCCATGGAGATGAGCGAGCGCAAGATCATCGCCCGGCGCGCAGCGCTCGAACTCACGCCGGGCGCGGTGGTGAACCTGGGCATCGGCATGCCGGAAGGCGTGGCCGCGGTGGCCGCCGAAGAGCGGATCATCGACCGCATGACCATGACCGCCGAGCCGGGCGTGATCGGCGGCATCCCGGCCGGGGGCCTCAACTTCGGCGCCGCCGTCAACACCCAGGCCATCATCGACCAGCCCAGCCAGTTCGACTTCTACGACGGCGGCGGCCTCGACATCGCCTTCCTCGGCCTCGCCCAGGCCGACCGGCAGGGCAATCTCAACGTCTCGAAGTTCGGCCCGCGCCTGGCCGGCGCCGGCGGTTTCATCAACATCTCGCAGTCGTCCCGCAAGGTGGTGTTCGTCGGCACCTTCACCGCCGGCCACCTGGAAGTCGCCGTCGAGGGCGGCGCGCTGCGGATACTGAAGGAAGGCAAGGCGCGCAAGTTCGTGCAGGAAGTCGAGCACCGCAGCTTCAGCGGCCCGCTGGCCGCCGCCGCCGGCAAGGAAGTGCTCTACGTCACCGAGCGCTGCGTGTTCAAGCTGTGTGCCGACGGCCTGGAACTGATCGAGATCGCGCCGGGCATCGACCTCCAGCGCGACATCCTGGAACGGATGGACTTCGTGCCGCTGATGCGCGAGAAAGTGAAGTTCATGGATGCCAGGCTCTTTGCCCCCGCTCCGATGAGGCTGGACGCCGACCTGGATGCCTTTGATTCAGGTCAGGGAACCGTAAGACAGCACTGATAGCATAAACCCGTTCAAATTCAACGATGAAGGAGATGAGCATGGCGACCAAACATGAATTCGGCGAAATCCAGCGCAAGAACATGGAAGCGGCAATGCGTCTTGCCCAGCTTTCCATCGAGAACTCGCAGCGCATCATGGCGCTGCAATCGCAACTGGCGCGCGAGCTGTTCCAGGAAAGCGTCGAGCAGGCCAAGGCGCAGACCAGCTCGTCCGATCCGCAGGAGATCATGAAGCTGCGCGCCCGCTACGCGCAGGACACGACCCAGAAAATGATCACGGTCGCGCAACAGGTCGCGGAAATCGGCAATAACGCGCGCATGGAGTTTTCCCGCCTGCTCACCGAGCAACTGGCCGCCGGCAGCCAGGACATGGTCGATGCCTTCCAGTCCTTCTTCAAGGCGCTGCCGGTGCAGAACACCAACATCATGGAAACCATGCAGCAGGCCATGAGCAACGCCAACAGCGCCTTCGATCAGATGAACAGGGCCTCGCGGGCGGCTTTCGACAATCTCAACGAGATGGCGAAGAAGTCGTCGTCGCGCGCCAAGAAATAGGCAGACAGATAGGCAGGCCAAGGGAGGCCACGGCGGAGTCCGCAGCCGAATCCGCGGCGGGCAAGCTGGCGGGCGGCGCGTTCTTTCAGGCGCCCAAGGTGATCAGGTGTCCGTGGCGCCGCGCCAGCGCGCCAGCGCCGCGTCGTCCGATTCGCGGGCGTCGACCCAGCGGCTGCCGGCCCGGGTTTCCTCCCGTTTCCAGAACGGCGCCTGCGTCTTCAGATAATCCATGATGAACTCGCAGGCGGCGAAGGCGTCGTGGCGATGGCTCGAAGAAACCGCGACGAAGACGATGCGCTCGCCCGGCAGCAGCCGGCCGACGCGATGGATCACGCGCACGCCCAGCAGTTCCCAGCGCCGGCGAGCCTGCTCGACGATGTCGGCCAGCGCGTCTTCCGTCATGCCCGGATAGTGTTCGAGCGTCATGGCGAGGATGCCCTCGCCGGACCGCTCCGAAAGGGTATCGGCCTCCCCGTGGGGAGCGGCGGGCCGGGCCGGCGAGCGTGGGGGGCCGTTGCTTTCGCCCCGGACCAGGCCCACGAAGCTGGCGACCGCACCGGCGTGATCCGTCCCCGCGCCCAGCGCCTCGATCTCGGCGCCGACGTCGAAATCGGCTTCCTGGACGGACACGCTCATGTCAGCCTCCCGTCACCGGCGGGAAGAAGGCCACTTCGTCGCCGTCCTTCACCGCCGCGTCGAACCCGGTCATGGCGCGATTGACGGCGCAACGCAAGTTCTTCGTCCGCGCCAGTTGCGCCCACGGCTCGCCGCGCGCCACCACGTGGTCGCGCAGCGCCGCGACGCTGGCCACGCCCGCCGGCAAGGGGAATTCCTCGCCCGAGCTGGCGAGCGCCTCGCGCAGGCTGGCAAAGTAGAGCACTTTCACCATCACGGCATCTCCGCGAAAGACAGGTAAGGCAGCGTGTCGCCGGGACTGACTTTCATCCCGGCGGCGATGTCGGCCAGGCCGTCGGCCCACACGCACGAGGTCAGCACGCCCGAGCTCTGGTTGGGATAGCGCTCCAGGCGGCCGTCCGCGCCGATGCGCACGCGCAGGAACTCGCGCCGGTTGCCCGGCTTCGTCCATTCGAAGCCGGCGACCATCGGCCGCGCCCGCGGCAAGGGGTCGCGCGCGCCCTGGCACTTGCGGATGAAGGGCCGCACCAGCAGGCTGAAGGTGACGAAGGCCGAGACGGGGTTGCCGGGCAGGCCGACGAAATCGGCCTGGCCGACCTTGCCGAAGGCCAGCGGCTTGCCCGGCTTGACGGCGATGCTCCACAGCGACAGTTCGCCTTCCGCCTCCAGCGCCGGCTTGACGTGATCCTCCTCGCCCACCGACACGCCGCCGGAGGTGATCACCAGGTCGTGCAGCGCGCCGGCCTTGCGCAGCGCGGCGCGCGTGGCGTCGAGACTGTCGGGCAGGTTGCCGAAGTCCTCGACCGCGCAACCCATGCTCTTCAGCAGCGCCGTCAATTGGTAGCGGTTGGAGTTGTAGATGGCGCCGGGCGGCAGCGGCTCGCCGGGCGTCGCCAGTTCGTCGCCGGTGGACAGCACGGCCACCGACAGCCGGCGCAGCACCGGCAACTGCGCCACGCCGACCGAGGCGGCCATGCCGATGGCGGCCGGCGTGAGCAGCGTTCCCGCCGCCAGCACCTCGGCATCCTTGCGGATGTCCTCGCCGGCGCGGCGGATGTTGTCGTCGCGGGCCGGCACGTGGTTGATGACGACCATGCCCTCGGCGCCCCGCTCGCACAGCTCCTGCATGACCACGGCATCGGCGCCGGCCGGCACCGGCGCGCCGGTGAAAATCCGCGCCGCCGTGCCCGGCTCCAGCGCGTGGCCGACGCTGCCGGCCGGAATGCGCTGGGCGACGCGCAGGGCCGTGCCCGCGGCGGGCACGTCGGCGCAGCGCACGGCATAGCCATCCATGCCGCTGTTGTCGAGCGGCGGCACGTCGAGCGTGGAGCGGATCGATTCCGCCAGCACGCGGCCGAGCCCATCGGCCAGCGGCACGCGGTCCACGCCCTTGACCTTGCGCGCGGCATCCAGCAGGCGGGTCCGCGCCTCGTCGAAACTCAACATGTTCACAGTCCGACCTTCTCCAGGATGAACGCCGCGATGGCGTCGTGATCGTTCAAGTCCAGCCAGGGCAGCGCGCACGCGGACGGCAGGTCGGCGGCCGCCGGCGTCGCCACCGCCAGCACGCTGTCGTTCCCGGGCCAGATGAAGGGCTTGCCGTTGGCCGGCCGATGCACTTCCAGCTTGGGAATGGGCGTCGCCTTGTAGCCTTCGACCAGCAGCAGGTCGCAAGGCGAGAGATTGGCGATCTGCTGCTCGAAGCTGGGCTCCGGCCGCCCGCGCAATTCGTGCATCAGCACCCAGCGCCGGTCGCAGACCAGCATCACCTCGGTCGCGCCCGCCTCGCGGTGGCGGAAGGAATCCTTGCCCGACTTGTCGAGATCGAAATCGTGGTGCGTGTGCTTGATCATCGACACCGCCAGCCCGCGCGCGACGAAGCGCGGAATCAACTGCTCGATCAGCGTCGTCTTGCCGGCGCCGGAATAGCCGGCGAACCCGAACATCTTCATTCGATTCTCACTTTTGCGAATCCCCCGCCCGGGGTGCGGAAATTGGTGGTCTGGCCCTGCCACAGCCGCGCCGCGATCAATTGAACCCGGCCGGCATGGACGTAACAGCGCACGTCGACCTTCAGCTCGACGCGCCGGTCATCGCCGCCGCCGTCGCCCTCGTCCGGCAGTTCGAGTTCGACGGTCGAGGGCGGCACCAGCGCCTGCGCCACGTAATCCCCCGCCAGCACTTCGTCGAACACCCGCCGGGTCATCTTGTCGCCGCGATACGCCGCCTTCGAGGCATGGCCGGCCGCCGGCTTGAAGAACAGCGCCTTGCGCCGGTCCCACCAGCTTTCGGCATCGTCCGGCGTCACGAGTTCCGTCTTCGGCACCACGGCGGCCAGCACGGCCCGCGTCGCCTCGTCGACGCCCCACGAAGCCAGCAAGGCGTCGTCGGCGAGCAGGGTCAGGTTGCGCTTGTCGGCATAGAGGGCATGGCCGCGCGGATTCGGCGTCAGCACGACGGCGTCATCGAGATAGGCGCGGCGCAAGGCGGCATTGCCGGGCGTCGCCAGCGCGAAGTCGGTCAGGCGGTTGTAGACGAGGTCCAGCCGGGTCCGGCCATGCCACAGCGCGCCGTCGCGCCAGGCCAGTTCGTCCGGCGGACAGATCACCGCCTCGATGCCATGCCGCGCGAACAACGTCTGGAACATCAGGAATTCGGGATACAGATACTGCGACGCGGGCGCGTCGTCGACGATGGCCAGCGCCCGCAATTCGCCCCGGCACTCGGACCGGAACATCGCCACGTATTCCGCCTCCAGCGTGTTGCCGGGCACCTGGATCGCCGCCAGCAGCCCGCCGCCGGCGTTGGTGTTGATCTCGATCAGCTTCGGGCCGCCGGGCGTCAGGTGGAAGTCGTAACCGAAGAAAACGCCCTGATTGGGCGGCGCGTGACGGGCGATCTCCGGCGCCCAGCGCAGGGCGCGCTCCTGGTAGGCAGGCATGGCCACCACCCGCTCGACCGCGGCGATCAAGCCCGCCATCGCCGCCGCGTCGCCACGGCTGACTTTCACCGTGGCCGGCGAGAACAGATGCGGACGGTCGGCCAGCAAAACGTCAAGCGATTCCATCGGCCGCTCAGTCCCGCCGCCGCGCATGGCGCACGCCGGGCACGGCATCCGCCTCGCCGCGCTGTCGCGGGATGCGCTCGAACACCTCGCACAAGATCAGCGTCGGCACGATCAGGCTTTCCGTCTGTTCGATCGCCGGTCGAAGGCCACGACCTGGAGTTTCTGGCCGGCCTCGATCCGCAACTGCCCGCGCACTGCCCACAGCATGACCACCTGAAACTTCGGCGAAACGGTAACGGCCAGCATGGCTCCCCTCCGGCGCCGACCCTGGCGCGACATCGATAGCCGCTGCGTTTTACCACAAGGCGATCGATGTGCAAAGCAGCCGCGCCGCCGCCAACGCGGCGTGCCGCGACGGCTGACTTTCGCGCCAGCGCGGCGGGCGCCGG
>CAZRRI010000072.1:0-6395 GCA_964602565.1 uncultured Rhodocyclaceae bacterium
CGACCGGCGCGATCTGGAAGCGCGAGGCCGACGGCATCGTCGACATCGATTCGACGCTGTGCATCGGCTGCCGCCGCTGCGAGGCCGCCTGCCCCTACGGCGCGCCGCAGTGGAACCCGCAGGCGCAGATCGTGCAGAAGTGCAACCTGTGCGTCGACGAGATCGAGGCCGGCCGCAAGCCCTATTGCGTCATGGCCTGCATGATGCGCGTGCTCGACATCGGCCCCATCGACCAGTTGCGCGCCGGCACCTGGAAGACCACCGCCATCGGCCCCGACGAAAAACCGGTGCGGCAGGTGAAGAACATGGCCAACCCCGAGTTGACCAACCCGTCGATCGTCTTCGTGCCGCACAGCAAGGGCAAGGTGTGAACGCCGAGTTCGCCGATGTCATCGCCGAGGACGCCGGATCGCTGGCGGCCTTGCATGATCGCGAACTGAGCGCGGACATGATCGCGGCGCTGCGCGAGGCGGAATTCCCCTCCTGCCTGGGCCTGATGCCGGCGACCGCCGGCGCCGTCGCGGCCTGGGGCGCCATGGCCGACGGCATCGCCGGCCTGCCGGCGAATCCCGACGCGGCCGACCTCGATGCCCTGGCCAGCGAATACGCGGCCATCTACCTCACCGGCGCCTACGGCGCCTCGCCCCACGAATCGGTGTGGACCGACGACGACCACCTGACCTGCCAGGCGGCGATGTTCGAGTGGCGCGACATCCACGCCGCGGCGGGACTGGCGACGCCGGACTGGCGCCAGCGGCCGGAAGATCATCTGGTGCTGCAACTGCTCCATGTCGCCCTGGTCGCCCGGCGTGCCGCCACGGCTGACTTTGCCGACAGGACCAAGGTCTGGCGCCGGCTGGCGACCATCCTCGACGAACACACGCTGCGCTGGCTGCCGGATTTCGCCGCGCGCGTCGCCGCCCGCGCCGAATCGCCGTTCTACGCCGCGCTGGCCGTGCTGACCGCCACCTGGGCGGACGGCCTGCGCGATCTGATCGCCATGCAGCTCGACGAGCCGCGTCCCAGCCGCGAGGAAATCGAGGCGCGCCTGCGGCCTCCGGCGACGGCAGTGATCGAGGAGCATCCCATCGCCTTCATGCCGGGCGCGCAAGGCCCGAGCTGGTAGCCGGCGGGCGGGCGCCGCTGCGCTAAACTGGGCCCATGACGGCCGTCGCGTTTTCCCCCCTGAAGCGCCGCATCCTGACGCGGCTGCTGCTCGCCGCCGCCCTGCTGTCGGCGCTGCTGCTGGCGGTCTTCCTCACCGTGTACCGCGACCAGTTGATCGGCGAGCGCAGCCGCGCCTCGCTCGGCTTCAACCTGCTGCTGCAAGCGGCGCTGGAAAACGCCATGCTCAAGCGCGACGTGCCGGGCCTGGCCGACATCGTCGCCCGCCTGGGCGGCCAGCCGGGCATCGACAGCGTGATGATCCTCAACCCGGCCGGCGACGTGCGCTTCGCCTCGACGCCAAGCCGGCTCGGCCTGCGCCTGCCTTCGCTGGTGCCGGCCGCCGACGCCCGGCCTTCCGCCGAATTCGCGCTGACCGACGACGGCCGCGAGGTGCTGCGCTCCATCAACCCGGTGCGCAACAAGCCGCCCTGCGCGCCCTGTCACGGCGAGGCCGCCGGCCACCCGGTAAACGGCATCCTGGTGGTCGATTACGATGCCAGCGGCATCCGTGCCCATGCCTGGCGCAGCGCCGCCGCCTTCGCCGCCGCCGGCGTGGCGGTGCTGGCGCTGATCATGATCGTGCTGTGGCGCTCGCTCAACCGCCAGGTGCTGGTGCCGGTGGCGCGGCTGGGCGAGGCCAGCGCCGCCATCGAGGCCGGCCGGCTGGACCGGCGCGTCCAGCTCGACGGCAACGACGAGTTGTCCGAACTCGGCGAGCGCTTCAACCGCATGGCCGAGCGGCTGGAAGCGCAGATGGCGCTGGTGCGCGCGCGCCAGGCCTACTTGCAGCAGGTGCTCGACGGCCTGCCCGACGGCGTGCGCGTGATCCGCGTCCGCGACAAGGCCGTGGTGCTGGCCAACCGCGCCTTCTGCCAGCAGGTCGGCCGCCCGGTCGAAAGTATCGTCGACGCGCCCTGCCACCACGGCAGCCACGGCCGCGACGAACCCTGCGCGCCGACCATGGTGGTCTGCCCGCTGCACGAACTGAAGACGGTGGGCGAGGCGCTGAAGGCCAGCCACCATCACCAGCGCGCCGACGGCGCCCGCTTCCCCGTCGAGGTCAACGCGGTGCTGGTCGAGATCGAGCAGGACGGAGGGCCCGAGCGCTACGTGGTCGAATCGGTGCGCGACCTGGGCCAGGCCGCGCGCATTTCGCACGAGCAGCGGCTTTCCGAACTCGGCCTGCTGGCCGCCGGCATCGCCCACGAGATCCACAATCCGCTCGCCTCGGTGCGGCTCGGCGTGCAGGGCCTGACGCGCGAAGTGCGCGAGCAGCGCATCGCGCCGGAGCAGATCGTCGACTACATGGGCCTGATCGACCAGGAGATCGACAACTGCATCGCCGTCACCCGCCGCCTGCTGCTGCTGGCCCGGCCGCCGACGCACAGCCTGCAACTGGTGGTGCTCGACGAGGCGCTGACCGACACGCTGCGCCTGCTCGAATTCGACGCCACCAGCCGCGGCATCGCCCAGCGCGTCGAGCTGCCCGAAAGTCAGTCGCGGGTACTCGCCGACGAGGCCGAGATCCGCATGATCTTCCTCAACCTGATCCAGAACGCGCACCACGCCATGCCGACCGGCGGCACGCTGACGGCCCGCCTGGCCCGGCGCGACGGCCGCGCCGTGATCGAGATCGTGGACACCGGCATCGGCATGAGCGCGGAGCATGTCGCGCGCATCTTCGATCCCTTCTTCAGCCGGCGCGCCGACGGTGTCGCCGGCACCGGCCTGGGCCTGACCATCGTCCGCAGCCTCGTCGAGCGCATGGGCGGCGGCATCGAGGTCGAGAGCACGCAGGGCGCCGGTTCCCGCTTCCGCATCGTGCTGCCCCTGGCCGAAACCGCGCTCGAACAGTCGACATGAAAAAGAAGACGCTGCTGATCATCGACGACGACGCCATCTTCAACGGCCTGCTGCGCCGGCAGATCGAGGGCATGGGCTTCGCCGCCATCGGCGCCGGCTCGTGGGCGGAAGCGCAGCAGCGGCTGGGCGAGATCGAGCCCAACGCCATCATCCTCGACTTCAAGCTGCCCGACAGCGACGCCGCCCACATCCTCGGCGAGATCCGCAACCAGTATCCGGTCATCGTGCTCACCGGCTACGGCTCGATTCCCAACGCGGTCAGCGCCATCCGCGAAGGCGCGGCCGATTTCCTGACCAAGCCGGTGAACGTCGACGAGCTGGAACTGACGGTCCGGCGCGTGCTGGAAACCGCCGAGCTGCGGGAATCGATCGGCTTCTACCGCAACCAGCTGGCCTCGCGCCGGCCGGGGCCGCTGGTGTTCGACAGCGCCGCCATGCGCGAAGTGCAGGCCATGATCGACGCCGTCGGCCCGACCGACACGACGGTGCTGATCCTGGGCGAATCGGGCACCGGCAAGGAAATGGTGGCGCAGGCCCTGCACGACCGCAGCCCACGCACCAGCCGCGAGCTGGTGGCCATCGACGGCAGCGGCTTGCAGGAAAACCTGTTCGAATCCGAGCTGTTCGGCCACGAGCGCGGTGCCTTCACCGGCGCCGACCGGCAGAAGAAGGGCCTGATCGAGGAAGCCGCCGGCAGCACCCTGTTCCTCGACGAAATCGGCGATTCCGGCCCGGCCATCCAGGCCAAGCTGCTGCGGGTGATGGAAACCAGCACCTTCCGCCGTCTCGGCGGCAACAAGACGCTGACCGCCGACGCCCGCTTCATCGCCGCGACCAACCGCGACCTCGCCGCGATGAGCCGCAACGGCACCTTCCGCAGCGACCTCTATTTCCGCATGTCGCGCTTCGTCATCACCGTGCCGGCGCTGCGCGAGCGGCGCGAGGACATCGAGCCGCTGGCCCGCCATTTCATCGCCCTGCTCACCCGCACCGCGCCCATGACGCTGGCGCCCGACGCCCTCAAGCTGCTCACGGCCTACGCCTGGCCGGGCAACGTGCGCGAACTGCGCAACGCCATCGAACGGGCCGTGATTCTCGCCCGCCCCGGCAGACAGGTGCGCGCCGAGCACCTCGCCTTCATCCCGCGCGACCAGGCCGGCGAAGTGGTGCTGCGCTTCGGCAAGGAACCGACGCTGGAACAGATCGAGCAGGAATACCTGCGCCAGGTCATGGCCCGCCACGGCGGCAACCGGCAACAGACCGCCGTCGTGCTGGGCGTCAGCGAACGCCAGGTCTACCGGCTGATCGAGAAATACCGCGCCGAATAGTTCTAATTCGTGCGCGCGCCGGCCTCAGCCGAACAGCTTGCCGGCCAGCCCCGCCAGACCCTTACTCAGCGCATCGCCTTGCGCCACCTGGCCATCGGGCGTCAATTGATCGATCAGCCCCGGCAGCAGATTGGCCAGCGCGCCCGAGGCATCGCCCGTCGACATGCCCAGCTTGCCGGCGATGTCGCCGATCGCGTCGGCGCCGAGCGCCGACTGGATCTGGTCGCCGGATAGCGGCATGTTCGCGCCGGTGCCCACCCAGGACGCGACCTGCTGGCCCAGCCCGGCCTGATCGAACTTGCCGAGCAAGCCACCCAGCCCGCCTTCCTGATTCTGGATCAGGCCCGTCACGATCTTCATCAAATCGGCCTGGCCGCCACCCGAACCGCCGACCATGCCACCCAACACCTGTCCCGCCACCTGATCCAGCAAACCCATGACCGATCTCCCGAAACCGCGGCCCCCGATGGTCCGCCCGGTTTCAATCTACACGAGCGCGCCGCCATGAAGGTGAATGTTTGCAACGACGGCCGGCATGCCGTCGGATTTTCGGGCGGCGCCGAATCAATTACATCCGGCAACAATTCCGTGCGGTGCCGCAACACCCGGCTTACGGCCGCCTGGCATCCTGCTCCCATCGTCAATAACGCACAGGGAGAAAACCATGACTTTTCGCGAAGCGGCCACACCGCTCACCATCGGCAGCTTCATGCTGATCGCCGTCACCGGCATACTGATGTTCTTCCACGTCGATTCGGGCCTCAACAAACTGGCGCACGAATGGCTCAGCTGGGCGATGATCGCCGCGGTCGGCCTGCACGCCCTGGCGCATCTGAAGTCGTTCAAGCGCCATTTCACACGGCCCGCCGCGCTGGCGGTGATCGGCGCCTTCGTCGCCCTGCTGGCCGCCTCCTTCATCTCGCCGCCCGGCCGCCCCGACAAGCCGCCGTCCGCGCTCGTCATCCAGTCGGTGCTCGACGCGCCGCTGGAGCGCGTGGCCGCGCTGACCGGCAAGGAAACGTCCGCCGTGCTGGCGCAACTGCGGGCCGCCGGCATCGCCGCCCAGGAGGGACACAGCCTGCGCGAAGCCGCGGGCACCGATCGCGGCAGCCAGATGAACGCGCTCGGCATCGTCTTCGGAAACCAGGCCCGGTAGCCTACGCGGTTTCCAGTCCAATGACGAGGCGGTGACCAAGCACGTTGATGGCCTGGGCAATACGGGGCAGTTTCGAGCCGTAATGCGGATCGAGAAGGCGACGAACTTCCTTTTCGTCCACGCCCAGTTTCTTCGCCAACTGCACCTTCGTGATTCCCGCCTCGCGCATGGCGACGTACAGCGCCGCCTTGGCGACCGTTTCAGCCGGCGGCGATACCTGATGCTCACCGCGCCTGACTTTGGTCGGAGCCGGGAAAGGCAGCCCGCCCTGCATGTAGGCGGCGAAAACCTCATCCATCGCATCGGCCGCCTCCGTGAGCGCATCCGCCACATCTTCGCCCTGGGTGATCAACTGCGGAAGGTCGCGGCACGTCACCACGAATCCGCCTTCGTCGGCGGGGGTAAGTTTCACTGCGTATTCGAACCGTTCCATCTTGCACCTCGTCACAAATCTGATGCCTTGATTCCAAGCTGCGTACACATGCCGTGCAGCGTGCCGGTCTTGAGTTCGTCTTTCAGATTCCGAACCACGGTGAAGGCCGTTCCGTAGTAGAGCGTCTGATGGCTCCCCTTGCCGCGGGAGGCATTCAGCGTTACGGAAATACCGCGCTCTTTTCCCAGGGCTTTCACCTTGCGGATGAACTCGTTTCCTGTCATGACGCAATTATCGGTCGAAAACGTCCGATTTGCAATATAAGCGGTTACAGCTGAGAGCAGGCAGATCAGCCGCCGCTACACCGCCAGACGATGTTTCAATCCTCGCCCGGCTCACGTGAGCCGGGCGTCAGCGCCGTCAGCAGGCCGCGCGAGGCGTCCTTCGGCGACTACTCAGATCGGAAGAGCACACGTCTGAACTCCAGTCACAACGTGATATCTCGTAT
>CAZRRI010000073.1:0-6369 GCA_964602565.1 uncultured Rhodocyclaceae bacterium
GTCTATCGCGCCCTGCGCGGCCAGACGCCGAAGCGCTACTGGAAGCCGTGGAAGGCGGAATAGGACCGAAAAACATGTCCGCAGATTGCGCAGATTTACGCAGATTTCTTCAAGACTGAATACCGAGACACCGATGCTGAAAGCGCTGCCTGATCTGCGTCAATCTGCGAAATCTGCGGACAAAGGATTTTCCTGAGATGAAACCACGCACCATTCTCTCCATGGAGCAGGCCTTGTCGCTCCCCTACGCCACGTTGCGCTTCGCCCAGCTCGGCTGGCGCGTGATCCGCATCGAATCCACGCCCAGCGGCGAGGGCCTGCCCGGCGACCCCAACCGCTACATCGGCGGCCGCGTCGCCGACGACGACCGGCGCAGCTATTTCATCGCGCCCAACGTCGGCAAGGAAGCCATCGCGCTCAACCTCAAGGATCCGCAGGGCCAGGAGGTGTTGAAGCAGCTGATCGTGGCGCTCGACGCCGACGTGTTCTGCTGCAACACCGTGCCCAAGCGCTACAGGCAGCTCGGCATCGACTACGAAAGCCTCGCCGCCGTGAAGCCGGACCTGATCTGGGCCGGCATCTCGGCCATGGGCCCGGAGTACCCCGACGCGCCCGGCTACGACCCGGTGATCCAGGCCATGGCCGGCTACATGGAGCTGACCGGCCCGGCCGACGGCCCGCCGACGCTCTCCGGCGTGCCGCTGGTCGACCTCAAGGCCGGCGACGAGGTGTACGCCAACGTCATGCTGGCGCTGGCCGAGCGCGCCGAGACCGGCCGCGGCATGCGCATCGACGTCTCCATGCTGCAGGCGGCCGCCTCCTGGCTGATCACCACCCTGCCCCTGCTCGACTTCGATTGCGATCCGTCCGAGGTCACGCGCTGCGGCAACGAGCACCGCAAGTTCATCCCGACCAACGTCTATCCCACCGCCGACGGCTTCATCTACATGGCCATCGGCAGCGACGTGCAGTGGCGGCGCCTGACCGAGATTCCCTGGTTCGCCCCGGTGGCGAACCCGGTGCGCGCCACCAACGAGGGCCGGGTGCAGGAGCGCGAAGCCATCCACCGCGACATGGCGGCGGTTACGAGCCGTCTCGCCACCGCCGAGATTGCCGCCGAGTTCCGCAAGGCCACCATCCCGCATGCGGCGATCAACGACATCCCGGCGGTGCGCGAGATGGAAGCCATCGCCCGCGCGCTGACGCGCACGCAGGCGCCCGACGAGCGCGAGGTGCGCATGCAGCCGCTGGCGGTGGACCTGCCCGGCGCCCGGCGCAGCCTCGCCTTCCCGCCCAAATATGGCCAGCACACCCGGGCCGTGCTCGCCGAAGCCGGGTTCTCGGCGGCGCAATGTGCGGAACTCGGCGCACGGGGCATCATCGCCGGTTGATGGCCATGGCCGCGTCCCTCCCCTCCCCGAACCGGCCGCGCGGCGCGGCAGCGCAAGGTCCGGAGGCGGCATGACCCTCTCGCATCGCATCTCGCTGCGCCTGTGCCACTGGTGGCGCACCACCACCGACGGCGCCCGACCTTAACCCCTCCCCAGGCGGCGCTGCGCGCGCCCCACCCCGGACCCGCCACACCCGCCGCGCGAAGGCGCGACCCAACCCCAAGGTGCGTGGCCGTACGCAGGACCGAGATGCCGCAGAGCGTCCGTCCACTGGAGGAGAAAAGATGGACACCCGAACCCTGGAACACCGCGTGCTGTTGGGCAACGAGGCGATCTCGCGCGGCCTCGTCGAAGCCGGCTGCCAGTTCATGAGCGCCTATCCGGGCACGCCCAGCTCGGAAATCCTGCCCGCCGTGGTCAGGTACCGCGCCGAACTCGGCGTCGATTTCTACGCCGAGTGGTCGACCAACGAGAAGGTCGCGCTGGAAACCGCGCTCGCCGCCGCCTATACCGGCAAGCGCGCCGCCGTGGCGATGAAGCAGGTCGGCCTCAACGTCGCCGCCGACCCGGCGCTGTCCGCCGCCTACATCGGCGTCGCCGGCGGCCTGCTGCTGATCGTCGCCGACGATCCCGGCCTGCACTCCTCGCAGACCGAGCAGGACTCGCGCCTGTTCGCGCTATTCGCCAAGATCCCGGCGCTCGACCCCGCCAGCCCGCAGGAAGCGCGCGACATGGTGGCGCGGGCCTTCGAACTCTCCGAGCGCCACCAGTTGCCGGTGCTGCTGCGCCCGACGGTGCGCGTCTGCCACTCCGAGCAGTCGATCGCCTGCGGCCCGGTGGTGGCGCCCCTGCGCCCCGCCGACTTCCAGAAGAACCCGCGGCGCTGGGCGGCGACGCCGGCCGCGCGCATGCAGCTGCATCGCGAGCTGAACCTCAAGCTAGCCGCCATCGAGGACGAGTTCGCCGCCTGGCCGGGCAATCTCGCCATCCCCGCACGCGACGCCGCGGGCCCGGCGCCGCTGGGCATCGTCGCCGCCGGCGTGTGCTTCTCCCATCTCAACGACGTGCTGGAAAGCGTCGGCCTCGCCGGCCGCCTGCCGATCCTCAAGATCGCCACGCCCTACCCGCTGCCGCGCCGCCTGGTGGCGGATTTCGCCAAGGGCTGCGAGCGCCTGCTGGTGCTGGAAGAAACCGACGTCGCCGTGGAAATGCAGATCCGCCTCGGCATCCCGGTCTGGGGCCGGCTCTCCGGCCATGTGCCGAGCCACGGCGAGCTGACGCCGGCGGTGATCGAAGGCCTGGTCGCCGCAGCCGCGGAGCAGGCCGGCCTGCCGGCGCGCCAGCGCCCGCCCAATCCGCTGCGCGAGGCCGTGGCGGCCCTGCAACTGCCGATCCGGCGGCCGACGCTGTGCCCCGGCTGCGGCCATCGCGCGGTGTTCTACGAACTGCGTCGCGCCTTCCCCGACGCGCTGTTCCCCGGCGACATCGGCTGCTACACGCTGGGGCTCAACCAGGGCGCGGTGGACACCGTGCACGACATGGGCGCCTCGATCTCCATGGCATCGGGCTTCTACCACGCCTACAAGCAGGACGGCCGGACGCCGCCGATCTTCGCCACCATCGGCGACGGCACCTTCTTCCATTCCGGCGCGGCGGGCCTGGAAAACGCCGTCTATAACGGCGCCCGCTTCGTGCTGCTGGTGCTCGACAACGGCACCACGGGGATGACCGGCGCGCAGCCGACGCCCGAAGCCGGCGCCACCGCCGACGGCCATCCCGGCGGCATCGTCAGCCTGGTGAACCTGATCCGCGGCTGCGGCGTGGGTTACGTCGAGCAGGCCGACCCGCACGACCTGGCGGGCTTCCAGCGCATCCTGCTCGACGCGCTGGACCACAGCCGCGCCGCCGACGGCGGCATCGCCGTGGTGCTCGCGCGCTACGTCTGCGTCACCGAGATGAAGGGGCTGGCCGCCGGCCAGCAGCCGATCCCGGTCGAGGTGCGACACGCACCGCGCCCGCGCGCCGCCGACGCGGCCGGCCCGCTCGATGCCGCATGGATGCCGCGCCACGTCAACCGCGTCTCGCCCTGCGCCGAGGCCTGCCCGGCCGGCAACGACATCGAGCGGCTGATGCTGCTCGCCGGCGCAGGCCGCCTCGACGAGGCGGCGCACCTGCTCTACGAGGAACATCCCTTCCCCGCCACGCTGGGCCGCGTCTGCCCGCATCCCTGCGAAACGGCATGCAACCGCACGGCCCTCGACGGTGCGCTGTCGATCAACGCCATCGAGCGCGCCGCCGGCGACAGCGGCCGCTCCGCGGCGCACTGGGTGACGCCCGCCGCGCCGACCGGCAGGCGCGTCGCTGTGATCGGCGCCGGCCCGGCGGGGCTCACCGCCGCCTACCACCTGGCGCGCCGCGGCCATGGCGTCGAGGTATTCGAGGCGCTGCCGGAAATCGGCGGCATGCTGCGCTGGGCAATCACCGAATACCGCCTGCCGCCGGCCGTGCTCGGGCGCGAACTCGACGTCTTCGCCAAGCTCGGCGTCACGCTGCACACCGGCATGCGCCTCGGCGACAACCTGGCCTGGCGGGCGCTCGACGATTTCGACGCGGTGTATCTCGCCACCGGCGCCTGGCAGCAGCGCGCGCTGGGCCTGCCCGGCGAGGATTGCGGGCGCGTCGGCTTCGGCCTCGACTTCCTGCGCCAGGTGCGCTCCGGCAATGCCCCCCGGCTCGGCGCCCGCGTGGCGATAGTCGGCGGCGGCAACACGGCGATCGACGCCGCGCGCACCGCGCGCCGCCAGGGCGCCGCCATCGACGTGTATTACGACGTGCTGCTGGCGATCCCCGAAGAGGTCGATGCCGCGCGCGCCGAGGGTATCGCCTTCCACGAGGCCATTGTTCCGGCCGGCTTCGAGCCGCAGCCCGACGGCAGCGTCAGGGTGCTGCTGCGCCCACTTGCCGCCCGGGCGCCGCAGGGCGCCACGTCGCGGCCCTTCCACACCGAATCGCGCAGCGCCGACCAGGTGCTGGTCTGCATCGGCGGCGACGCCGACCTCGGCTATGCGCCGGCCGCCGGCCTGCCCGCCGGCAGGCGCATCCCCGTCGATGCCTGGGGGCGCACCGCCGACCCGCGCATTTTCGCCGGCGGTGATGCGTCCAGCCTCGGCGCCGGCACCGTGGTCGGCGCCATCAACGCCGGCAAGCGCGCCGCGCTGGCGATGGACGAGCGCCTCGGCGGCCCCCCGATTGCCGCCGAGGCGATGCAGTTCGCCCGCGGGCCGGGCGTCGTCAGTTGTACCGCCGCACCGCGCAACGCGCAGCAGAAGGCCGCACCGGGGCCGCAGGAGGTCCGGCTCACATACTTCCGCAGGCGGCCGCGCACGCTCTCGCCGCATCGCGCGCCGCAGGAGTCGATCCGGGACTTCGGGGAGGTCAACCTCGGCCTCGACCCGGCCGGGGCAACCGCCGAAGCCGGCGAGCGCTGCTTCCACTGCGGCGTGTGCACGCATTGCGACATCTGCCTGGAGGTCTGCCCGACCCGGGCGATCAGCCTCGCGGACGGCCGCTACCGCATCGACCCGGCGAAATGCACAGGCTGCCGCCTGTGCGCGGCGGAATGCCCGCGCAGCGCGATCAGCATGCCGCAGACCGGCAGCTGCGTCGCCTGCGGCTATTGCACCACCTGGTTCGAATGCCCCTCGCTGCTGCGCGCGCCCGACGGCCTGGTCAGCATCGACGAGCGCACCTGCATCGCCTGCGGCGTCTGCATCCAGGTCTGCCCCCAGGGGGCGATCCGGCCGCGCGCCGGCGGCATGGAGGTACGGCCATGAAATGCCAGACCGTGATCGCCGGCATCGGCGGCCAAGGCGTGCTGTTCGCCGCCAAAATCCTTACCGAAATCGCCCGCCGCCGCGAGGTCCCGGTGCTCGGCTCGCAAACCTTCGGCATGGCCCAGCGCGGCGGCTCGGTGACCACCCACCTGAAGATGGGCGAGTTCGAAAGCCCGCTGATCTGCGAAGGCGATGCCGACCTGCTGCTGGCCCTCGATGCCGTCGAGGCGCATCGCACCCTGCCCTTCCTGCGCGCGCGGGGCAAGGGCGGCGCGCCGGCCTGCGTGGTCAACGCCAGGGAGGACGCCGCCTTCCCCGACCCGCGCGTGGCCGGCCTGGTCGCGGACATGGGCATCGTCGTGCATCGCTGCAATGCCGACCGCGAAGCGTTGGCGATGAAGCTGCCGCTGGTCGCCAACCTCGTGCTGCTGGGCTTCGCCTCCAGCCGGCCGGGCTTCCCCTTCGCCTACGACGAGGTGCGCGAGGCCACCGCGGCGCTTTCCGGCCCGCACCGCGCGACCAACCTCGAAGCCCTGGAACGAGGCCGCGCCTTGTCCGGTCCATAGTACGATCCGCCAATGCATCGCGGAAACCACCGAGCGCGCCGCAGAGCGTGCGGCGACAAGGAGCCCCAATGAGCATCGCCAACGTCAGCCTCGACGACAAATACCGCCTCGAACGCGGCACGGTCTTCCTCACCGGCATGCAGGCCCTGGCCCGCCTGCCCATGCTGCAGCACGAACTCGACCGCCGCGCCGGGCTGCACACCGCCGGCTATGTCTCGGGCTATCGCGGCTCGCCGCTGGGCGGCCTGGACTTCGCCCTGCACGCCGCGGCGCCCTTCCTCAAGCAGCGCGACATCAGCTTCCAGCCGGGGCTCAACGAGGACATCGCCGCCACCGCGGTGTGGGGCACGCAGCAGCTGCACCTGTTCCCGCAGCCAAGATTCGACGGCATTTTTTCCATGTGGTACGGCAAGGGGCCGGGCGTGGACAGGAGCGGCGACGTCTTCCGCCACGCCAACCATGCCGGCACCTCCAAACACGGCGGCGTGCTGCTGATCGCCGGCGACGACCCGTCGGCGCGCTCTTCGGCCGTGGCCCACCAGAGCGAGCACATCTTTTCCGCCTGCGGCATCCCGGTGC
>CAZRRI010000074.1:0-3157 GCA_964602565.1 uncultured Rhodocyclaceae bacterium
AGGAAGGCATGACCATGATGGTGGTGACGCACGAGATGGGCTTCGCGCGCAAGGTGTCGAACCGGGTGATCTTCATGGACCAGGGCAGCATCGTCGAAGACGCCACCAAGGAAGACTTCTTCGGCAAGCCGCGCTCGGAGCGCGCCCAGCAGTTCCTGTCGAAAATCCTGTCGCACTGAAGTCCCCCGATCCGTAAGGCCGAGCATGAAGCCGCCCATGTCTCCGGCGGGGCCGGGCGCGATGCCGGAGGACGGCGCCGGTCGCCGTCCCGCCAGCGCCGACTTTTCCAAGAGATGCCGGCCATGAATGCAAACCCTCCCGCGTCCGACAAGGACCAGCCCCTGCGCGAGGACATCCGCCTGCTCGGGCGGCTGCTCGGCGACACCGTGCGCGCGCAGGAGGGCATCGGGCTGTTCGACAGCGTCGAGCGGATCCGCCGCCTCGCCCTGCGCCTGCATCGCGACGACGACCCCGCCGCGCGCGAGGAGATGGATGACATGCTGCACCGGTTGCCGCGCGAGGACACCAACATGGTGGTGCGCGCCTTCAGCTATTTCTCCCACCTGGCCAACATCGCCGAGGACCAGCACCATATCCGCCGCACGCGCGCCCATGCCCGTGCCGGCGCCGCGCCGCGCGAGGGCAGCCTGGCCCTGTCCGTGCAGCGCGCGCTGGCCTCCGGCATCGACGCCGGCAAGCTGCGCGATTTCTTCGCCGGCGCCCAGGTGCGCCCCGTGCTGACCGCGCACCCGACCGAAGTGCAAAGGAAGAGCATCCTCGATTGCCAGTGGAAGATCGCGCGCCTGCTCGACGAGCGCGACCGTACCGAGCTCTCGCCCGAGGAACAGGCCGAGCACGACGAAGCCCTGCGCCGCGCCGTGCTGCGCCTGTGGCAGACGCGCATGCTGCGTCGGGCCAAGCTCTCGGTGATGGACGAGGTGAACAACGCGCTGTCGTTCTACGACATGACTTTCCTGCGCGAACTGCCGCGCCTGTACAACAGCTGCGAAGACCACCTGGCCGCCGCCATACCCGAATGGGATGCAAAGGGCCTCGCCGAACTGCCGCCCTTCCTGCGCCCCGGTTCGTGGATCGGCGGCGACCGCGACGGCAACCCCTTCGTCACCGCCGAGGTGCTGGAAACCGCGATGCGCGCGCAGAGCCGCAAGGCCATCGGCTACCTGCTGGAACAACTGCATCAACTCGGCGCCGAACTGTCGACCACCACCTCGCTGATCGAGGTGCCCGATGTCGAACTGATGCGGCTGGCCGAACAGTCGCCCGACCGCAGCCCGCACCGCTCCGACGAGCCCTACCGCCGCGCCATCGCCGGCTTCTACGCGCGCCTGGCGGCCACCGCGCTGCGGCTGGACAACCTGGAAGCGCCGCGCCATGCCGTGGCGGACGCCGAGCCCTATGCCACGGCGGCGGAATTCGGCGCCGACCTCGACGTGCTGCACCGCGCGCTGATCAGCCACAAAGCGGGTCTGCTCGGTCGCGGCCGCCTGCGCCGCCTGCGCCATGCCGTGGCCATCTTCGGCTTCCACCTGGCGCCGCTCGACCTGCGCCAGAACTCGGACGTGCATGCGCGCACCGTGGCCGAACTGCTGGCCATCGCCCGCCCCGGCAGCGATTACCTGGCGCTCGATGAAAACGGCCGCATCGCGCTGCTGCTCGACGAACTCGCCACGCCGCGACCGCTGACCGCGCCCGGCGTCAATTACTCGGACGAAACGCGCGGCGAACTGGATATCTTCCACACCGCGCAGAGCATCCACCAACGCTACGGCAAGGCGGCGATCGAAAACGTCATCATCTCCAAGACCGACGGTGTCTCCGATATCCTCGAAGTCGCCGTGCTGTTGAAGGAGGTCGGCCTGCTGCGGCCGCTGGAACATGCGCTCGACGTGAACATCGTGCCGCTGTTCGAGACCATCGACGACCTCGCCAATTCAGGTCCCATCATGGACCGGCTGCTGGCGATTCCGCTTTACAACCGCTTGCTGGGTTCCCGCCAGGCGCTGCAGGAATGCATGCTCGGCTATTCCGACAGCAACAAGGACGGCGGCTTCCTCACCTCGGGCTGGGCACTCTACCGCGCCGAGACCGCGCTGACCGAGGTCTTCGCCCGCCACGGTGTCACGCTGCGCCTGTTCCACGGCCGCGGCGGTTCCGTCGGTCGCGGCGGCGGACCGAGCTACCAGGCCATCCTCGCCCAGCCGCAGGGCGCAGTGCAGGGCCAGATCCGCATCACCGAACAGGGCGAGGTGATCGCGTCGAAATACGCCAACCCCGAGCTGGGCCGCCGCAACCTGGAAATCCTTGCCGCCGCCACGCTGGAAGCGACGCTGCTGGCGCACGAGCACGATGCGCCGCGCCCCGAATTCCTCGCGGCGATGGAAGAACTCTCGACCGCCGCATTTGCCGCCTATCGGGCGATGGTCTACGAGACGCCGGGCTTCGAGCAATACTTCTGGGAATCCACGGTGATCGCCGAAATCGCCGCGCTCAACATCGGCAGCCGGCCGGCCTCGCGCAAGAAGACGACCGCCATCGAGGACCTGCGCGCGATCCCCTGGGTGTTCTCCTGGGCGCAGTGTCGCCTAATGCTGCCAGGCTGGTTCGGCTTCGGCGCCGCGGTCGCCGCATGGAAGAAGAAACAAGGCGCGGCAGGCATGGCGCTGCTGGCGGAGATGCACCACGACTGGGGCTTTTTCCGGACCTTGCTGTCGAACATGGACATGGTGCTGGGCAAGAGCGACATCGTCATCGCCGAGCGCTATTCGCGACTGGTGAAGGACGAGGAATTGCGCCAGGCCATCTTCCCGCGCCTCAAGGCCGAATGGCAGGCTTCCATCGACGCGCTGCTGGCGATCACCGGGGAAAGGGAGCTGCTCGACCTCAATCCGTTGCTGAAGCGCTCGATCCGCAACCGCTTTCCCTACCTCGATCCGGTAAATCACATCCAGATCGAGTTGCTGCGCCGCCACCGCGCAGGCGAAACCGACGAGCGCGTGCAGCGCGGCATCCACCTGACCATCAACGGCGTCGCTGCCGGCTTGCGCAACAGCGGCTAGTAGTCTGTTCCCGAAATGCCGAGCCTCTGTAGGGCCGGCTTCAGCCGGCCAGGGTGGAGTGGCAGACTGAAGTCTGCCCT
>CAZRRI010000074.1:3257-5834 GCA_964602565.1 uncultured Rhodocyclaceae bacterium
AGTCTGCCCTTGTCCGCCCCACGATGAAACCCATGGCGCCAGGCTAGTCCGCATACTGCTTGCCGGCGTAGCGCGTGACGCCGAGCAGGAAACGCACCAGCGAGTAAGCCGCGGTTCGCATAAACCGATCGAACCACGGCAAGCGTTGCTGGTCCTCCGGGCGGATCTCGCGCGCGGACCCAGCGACGACCGCGGCAAGGCTCGCGCGCAGTTCACCGGCAAAGCCCGGATCGCGCACCACGATGTTGGCCTCGCGTGCCAGCAGCAGGCTGAACGGGTCGATGTTGGAGGAACCCACGGTCGCCCAGTCGTCATCGACCACCGCCACCTTGGCGTGCAGCTCGGCCCGGTCGTACTCGAAGACGTGCACCCCGGCGGCGAGCATGCGGTCGTACAGGGACTGCGTCGCATAGTGAAGCAGCAGGTGGTCGGAGCGTCCCTGCAGCAGCAGGGTCACCCGCACGCCGCGCCCGGCCGCCAGCAGCAGGAACTTGCAGAAACGCCGCCCCGGCAGGAAGTAGGCATTGGCAATCAGGATTTCCCGCTGCGCGCCGCGGATGGCATCGAGATAGGCGTACTCGATGTCGTGGCGATGGGCGAGGTTGTCGCGCACCAGGAGCGCCGCCTGCATGCCATCCAGCCCCGCCGCCGGCTGCAGGCGCGGCAACGGCGCCGGTGCCTGCGGGCGCCGGCCGATCCGGGCCCAGCGCACCAGGCGCCAGACGTGGCGCATCGTCAGGTGCAAGCGCGCCACCAGCGGACCTTCGACGCGAACCGCGAAGTCAAGGCGCGGCGAATCGCCTGCACCATGGTCGAAATCGTCGATCACATTGATGCCACCGGCAAAGCCCAGTTGACCGTCGATCACCGCCAGTTTGCGATGCAGGCGTCGCAGGCGATGGCGGCGCAACGTGAAGCGCCCCGCCTCCGGACGATAGGCCAGCACTTCGACGCCGGCCGCGGTCAGCTCCCGGCCGAGCCCGGACTCGAAGTCGCGCGCGCCGAAACCGTCGACCAGCACCCGCACGGCGACGCCGCGCCGCGCCGCGGCCGCCAGCGCCGCGGCGACGCGACGCCCCGTCGCATCGTCGGCGTAGATATAGGTTTCGAGGTGGATTTCATGGAGCGCCTGATCGATCGCCGCGATCAGCGCCGGAAAATATTCGACGCCCGAACGCAGCAGGCGCAGGCGGTTGCCGCCGACATAGCCGCGCGGCAGGGGCTGGGGAAAGTCGGCGCTCACGGCACGGCGGGAGCGAGCCGCAGCTCGGCGCTCAGCGCCGCGTGATCGGAAACCGAGGACCAGGGCGGGCCGGCATGCATGCGCGCCGCACCGACCTCCAGGCCGCGTTGGTAGATGCGGTCGAGGCGGAACAGCGGCAGGGCGGCGGGATAGCTGCGTGATGGCCGCCGGCCGTCGCCGGCGAAGATCTCGACCAGGCCCAGGCGCTCCGCCAGCTGGTCGTCGGCATGGTTGCGCCAGTCGTTGAAGTCACCCGCAATCAGCAGCGGCGCATGCGCCGGCACGACTTCCTCGATGCGCCGCGCCAGCGCATCCATCTGGCGCCGCCGCGAGCGCGCGAACAGGGACAGGTGCACGCAGACGCAGTGCAGCGGCCGCGCCAGCACCGGCAGTTCGACGGCGCAATGCAGCAGGCCGCGCTTCTCGAAGCGCAGGTGGGTCACGTCCTGGTTATGCGTGGTCAGGATCGGAAAGCGCGACAGGATCGCATTGCCGTGGTGGCCGTGGTCATAAACCATGTTGCGGCCGTAGGCGTGGTTGTCCCAGACGTCTTCGGCGAGGAACTCGTGCTGCGGCTGCGACGGCCAATCGGCATGCCGCTCGACGTGCCCAAGATGCAGCCCCTGTACCTCCTGGAGGAACACGATGTCCGCCGACAGCTCGCGCAGGCGCTCGCGCAGCTCGTGCACCATCATGCGGCGGTTGAACTGCGAGAAGCCCTTGTGGATGTTCCAGGTGGCGATGGAGAGCGTTTGCGTCATGTGCGGGCATACCTTGCCGCCAGTTTATAGTGCCCCGCGCAATTCACACGCGGATGTGGAAGGGGCTGAAATCGGTATTCCTGTCGTACCAGTCTTCGGCTTCGGCGCGCTTGAGGAAGGCCACCACGCGATAGGTCACCGGCGTCATCACCACCTCCCAGCCGGTCTTCAGCAGGTACTGCGCCAGCGCGATCTTGGCCACCTGCTCGTCGGGCCAGATGCCGTAGAAGGCGATGAAGTAGAACAGGCCGGAATCCACCGCCTCGCCGACCACCGTCGAGCCGATGGTGCGCATCCACAGCCGGCGCCCCTCCATCCACACCTTCATTTTCGCCATGACGTAGCTGTTGGCGAAGCTGCCGCACCAGAAGGCGATCATCGAGCCGGCGACGATGCGCCAGGTATTGCCGAAGACGCCTTCCATGTGCTGCTGGTAGGCCTGGTTGAAATCGCCGGGTGCGGCCGGCAGCGACAGCGCCACCCAGGCCATGAAGCTGGCGAAGGCCAGCGCGGCGAAACCGGCCCAGACCACGCGCCGGTCGCGGCCGTAGCCATAGACCTCGGTCAGGATGT
>CAZRRI010000075.1:0-4725 GCA_964602565.1 uncultured Rhodocyclaceae bacterium
CTCGCCGGCTGGTCCGGGTCGGGCAAGACCACGCTGCTGGAAGAACTGATTCCGCGCCTGACGGCGGCCGGCCTGCGCGTTTCGCTGATCAAGCATGCCCATCACCGCTTCGACATCGACCACCCGGGCAAGGATTCCTACCGGCTGCGCGAGGCAGGCTGCGCGGAAGTGCTGCTGATTTCCGACCAGCGCTGGGTGCTGATGCACGAACTGCGCGGCGCGCCGGAGCCGTCGCTGGAGGAACAGATCGCGCGCTTTTCCGATTGCGACCTGGTGCTGGTCGAGGGTTTCAAGCAGACGCCGATCCCCAAGCTGGAAGTGCATCGGCCGTCGGTGGGCAAGCCGCTGATCGCCGGCACCGGCGTCGAAACCATCGTCGCCGTGGCCACCGACGAGCCGGCGGCGCTGGCCGGGCAGACCGCGCTGCCGCTGCTGGCACTCGACGACCGCGACGCGATCGCGGATTTCATACTGCGTCATCTGGGGTTCAGGAATGCTTGATTACGAAGACGCGTTGGCGCGCCTGCTGGCGGGCGCCCGGATAGCGACGGATACCGAAGCGGTGCCGACCCAGGCCGCCGCCGGACGGGTGCTGGCCACCGGCCTGCGTTCCGCCATCGACGTGCCGCCGCTGGATAACACCTCGATGGACGGTTACGCCGTCCGCTGTGCCGATGTCACCGCCGCCAGCACGAAGCTGGCCGTGGCCCAGCGCATCCCGGCCGGCAGCGTAGGCCATACGCTGGCGCCGGGTACGGCGGCGCGCATCTTCACCGGCGCGCCGCTGCCGGCTGGCGCCGATGCGGTGGTGATGCAGGAACTGTGTGCGCCGGACGGCGATGCCGTCACCGTGAACCATGTGCCGCATCCCGGCGAGTGGATCCGCCGTCGCGGCGAGGACATCGCCGCCGGCGCCGAAGTGCTGGCCGCCGGCACGCGCCTCACCGCCGCCCATGTTGGCGTCGCCGCCTCGGTCGGCGCGGCGCAGCTGACGGTGTTCCGCCGCCTGCGCGTGGCGCTGTTCTCCACCGGCGACGAGCTGGCGATGCCGGGCGAGCCGCTCAAGCCGGGCGGCATCTACAACTCCAACCGCTACACGCTGCGTGCGCTGCTCGAAGGACTCGGCTGCGTGGTCGCCGACCTTGGCATCGTGCCCGACACGCGCGAGGCGACGCGTGCGGCCTTGCGCGCCGCCGCGGCCGGCAACGACCTGATCCTGACCAGCGGCGGCGTCTCGGTCGGCGAGGAGGACCACGTCAAGCCGGCGGTCGAGGCGGAAGGCGCGCTCGACCTGTGGAAGATCGCGATCAAGCCGGGCAAGCCGCTGGCCTTCGGCCGGGTCGGGGGAAATCTCGGCGCCGGCGACACGGCAGGCAAAAGCGCGGCCGCCTTCATCGGGCTGCCGGGCAACCCGGTGTCGAGCTTCGTCACCTTCGTCATGCTGGTGCGGCCCTTCATCCTCAAGTGCCAGGGCGCCACCGAGCTGCGGCCGAGGGCACGGGGGCTGCAGGCGGACTTCGATTTCAAGGGCGATCCGCGCCGCGAGTTCCTGCGCGCCCGGATCAACGATACCGGCGGGCTGGACCTGTTCCCCAACCAGAGTTCGGGCGTGCTCACGTCCTGCACCTGGGCCGACGGCCTGATCGACAATCCGCCGCGCCGGGCCATCGCATACGGCGACACGGTGCGCTTCCTGCCGTTTTCCGAGCTGCTATAGTCAATCCATGGTCAAGGTACTTTTCTTTGCCGGCTTGCGCGAGGCGCTGGGCGCGGCTTCGGAATCGCTGGCCCTGCCGGCGGGCATCGCCACGGCGGGCGCGTTGCGCGACCATCTTGCCGCGCGCGGCCAGGCGTGGAGCGCGCTGGCCTCGATGAAGAATCTGCGGGTCGCGGTGAACCAGCGGATGGTCGGTCTCGACGCGGCGGTCAAGGACGGCGACGAAGTCGCCTTCTTTCCGCCGGTGACGGGGGGCTGAAATGAGCGTCAGCGTCCAGCAGGCCGACTTCGACGCCGGCGCCGAGGTCGCGGCGCTGTCGGCCGGGCGCGAGGACGTCGGCGCGGTGGCGAGTTTCGTCGGCCTGGTGCGGGCCGACAAGCAGGCCGGGGCCGGCGCCGACGCTGCGCCGTCCGTGCGGGCGATGAGCCTGGAACACTATCCGGGCATGACCGAAAAGGCGCTGCAGGCCATCGTTGAAGAAGCGCGCGGGCGCTGGGACATCCACGGCGTGCGGGTGATCCATCGCGTCGGCCGCCTGGTGCCGGGCGACCGCATCGTCTTCGTCGCGGTGGCCTCGGCGCATCGCGGCGAGGCTTTTGCCGCCTGCGAGTTCATCATGGACTACCTGAAGACCCGCGCGCCCTTTTGGAAGAAGGAAGAAACCGCGGCGGGCGGGCGCTGGGTCGATGCCCGCGAGAGCGACGACCACGCCGCCGGTCGCTGGGACGCCACAAAACAAAACGGCTGACCGCTTGCGCGGCCAGCCGTTCTTTCGGCAACGCCTTGTGTTACTTGCGCTTGGCGCCGGTCGACTTCTTGACCGCGTCGCCGACGCTGTTCATCGCGGCGCTGGAGGCCTTGCTGATCTGTTCGAAGGCCTGATTGGCGGTGGCGATCGCCTGCTGGAAGGATTCCATCATGTTCGGCGTCTGGCCCGGCAGGTTCTTCATGAAGCTCTGCAGGGACTCGGTCATGTCCTGGGAACCCGAGGCAAGCTGCTCGGTGACCAGGCGGGCGAATTCGGCGCGGGCGGCATTGCTGATCTCGGCGATCTGCTGCGCCGCGGCCACCATGCGCTGCGTGGTTTCCTGGGCGTATTCGGTGCGCAGTTGCAGCGCGGTCTGCGGGTCGCGCGCAGTGGTCAGGGCCTTGGCGTTCTCGACGCCGCTCTGGAACATTTCCTTGGCCAGTTCCGACTGCAGGGCCATGATGCGCTGCGAATTCTCGATCGACATCTGTGCCATGCGCATGGCAGCTTCCATGTTCTTGCGGTGCAGCTCGGTGAATTGCTCTATCTTGGCTACCATGATGATTCTCCCGTGAGTGATTCGAAAGATTCAATGTACCACCAATGGCTTACGGGACTCTGACCTAAATCAAACCGCCCCGTTTCCGCCCCGCCGCTTGCCGGGAGCCGTTGGCTGACCGATACTGAAACCTGACCGATTTCCGGCAAGGGGCAAACCATGAAAGTTCTCGGCATCGCTTTGGTACTGCTGGTGGCGCTGGAACACCTGTATTTCCTCTACCTCGAAATGTTCCTGTGGACCACGCCGAAAGGGCTCAAGACCTTCGGCAACACGGCGCAGAAGGCCGAGGATTCGAAGGTGCTGGCGGCCAACCAGGGCCTGTACAACGGTTTTCTGGCCGCCGGCCTGCTGTGGGGCCTGATCTATCCGGACGCGGCGGCGGGGGTTCATATCCAGATGTTTTTCCTGGCCTGCGTGATCGTGGCGGGGATCTACGGCGGCCTCACGGTGAGCAGGCGAATCCTCTATCTGCAGGGCGGGCCCGCCCTGCTGGCGCTGCTGGTTTTGCTGGCCGGGTAGCCGGTCGGTCCGGCGCCGCGATCGAGGATTGAAATCGGCCGCGCAATCCCCATGTTGGGTGCAATGACATCCTTCTGAGGCTACCGCCATGCGCTTCGACAAGTTCACCACCAAGTTCCAGCAGGCCGTCTCCGACGCCCAGAGCCTGGCCGTTGGCAACGACCAGCAGTTCATCGAACCGCAGCACCTGCTGCTGGCTCTGCTCAACCAGGACGACGGGTCCACGACCTCGCTCCTGCAGCGCGCCGGCGGCAATGTCGGCGGGCTGAAGGCGGCGCTGGCCAAGGCGCTCGAGCGGCTGCCCAGGGTCGAAGGCCACGGCGGCGAAGTCAGCATCGGCCGCGATCTCTCCAACCTGCTCAACGTCACCGACAAGGAAGCGCAGAAAGCCGGCGACCAGTTCATCGCCTCGGAGATGTTCCTGCTGGCGCTGACCCAGGACAAGGGCGAGTGCGGCCGCCTGCTCAAGGAAGCCGGCGTCCAGCGCAAGGCCCTGGAAGATGCCATCAAGGCCGTGCGCGGCGGCGAAAACGTCGGTTCGCAGGATGCCGAAGGCCAGCGCGAGGCGCTCAACAAATACTGCCTCGACCTCACCGAGCGTGCCCGCCAGGGCAAGCTCGATCCGGTGATCGGCCGCGACGACGAGATCCGCCGTGCGATCCAGATCCTGCAACGGCGCACCAAGAACAACCCGGTGCTGATCGGCGAGCCCGGCGTCGGCAAGACGGCCATCGTCGAGGGCCTGGCGCAGCGCATCGTCAATGGCGAGGTGCCCGAGACGCTGAAGGACAAGCGCGTGCTGGTGCTCGATATGGCGGGCCTCCTGGCCGGCGCCAAGTACCGCGGCGAGTTCGAGGAACGGCTCAAGGCCGTGCTGAAGGAAGTCGCGCAGGACGAAGGCCGCATCATCCTTTTCATCGACGAGCTGCACACCATGGTCGGCGCCGGCAAGGCCGAGGGCGCGATCGACGCCGGCAACATGTTGAAGCCCGCGCTCGCGCGCGGCGAGCTGCACTGCATCGGCGCCACCACGCTCGACGAATACCGCAAGTACATCGAGAAGGATGCCGCGCTGGAACGCCGCTTCCAGAAGGTGCAAGTGGATGAGCCGAGCGTCGAGGCGACCATCGCCATCCTGCGCGGCCTGCAGGAGAAGTACGAACTGCACCACGGCGTGG
>CAZRRI010000076.1:0-4338 GCA_964602565.1 uncultured Rhodocyclaceae bacterium
GAGAGGTCGCCCTTGACGTCGGCGAGGAACACCGGCACGCCGATGGCCGAGAATTGCTCGGCCAGGCGTTGCAGCGTGACGGTCTTGCCGGTGCCGGTGGCGCCGGTGATCAGGCCGTGGCGGTTGGCGAGCGCCGGAAGCAGGCAGATTTCGGTGTCGCCGGCCTTGGCGACGGGCAAGGGACGAGACATGGCGGACACTCCCGGGTGATAAAATTTCGTCCATTCTACGCACAAGGAATTCATCATGGCCGGCCATTCCAAGTGGGCCAACATCCAGCACCGCAAGGGGCGCCAGGACGAAAAGCGCGGCGCCGCCTTTTCCAAGGTCGCCAAGGAAATCACCGTCGCCGCCAAGATGGGCGGCGGCGACCCCGGCTTCAACCCGCGCCTGCGCCTGGCGGTGGACAAGGGCAAGGCCATCAACATGCCCAAGGACAAGATCGAGAACGCCATCAAGAAAGGCACGGGCGAGCTCGAAGGCGTCAGCTACGAGGAACTGCGCTACGAGGGCTACGGCATCGGCGGCGCCGCCGTGATGGTCGATTGCCTGACCGACAACAAGACGCGCACCGTGGCCGAAGTGCGCCACGCCTTCGCCAAGCATGGCGGCAACCTCGGCACCGACGGTTCCGTCGCCTTCATGTTCAAGCATTGCGGCCAACTGCTCTTCGCGCCCGGCGTTTCCGAAGACAAGGTGATGGACGCCGCCATCGAGGCCGGCGCCGAGGATGTATCGACCAGCGACGACGGCTCCATCGAGGTGATCACCGGCCCCGGCGATTTCCTGGCCGTCAAGGACGCGCTGGAAAAGGCCGGGCTGAAGCCCGAATTCGCCGAAGTGACCATGAAGCCGCAAAGCGAGACCGAACTGGCCGGCGACGACGCCCTGAAGATGCAGAAACTGCTCGACGCGCTGGAAGGTCTCGACGACGTGCAGGAGGTCTATACGACGGCGGTGATGGATGAATAGCGCGTCGCCGGCGCTTCGCCACGGCTGACTTTCGCCCATGCCAGCCGCGTCTTTGCCGGTCGCGCGCCTGGCGCCCATCCTGTTCGTCTTCCTCTGGAGCACCGGCTTTCTCGGCGCCAAGTTCGGCCTGCCCCACGCCGCGGCGCTGGCTTTCCTGTCCGTCCGCTACCTGCTGGTGCTGGCGCTGATGACCTCCCTGGCCCTGCTGTTCCGCGCCCCCTGGCCCGGCGACGCCCGCCAGTGGCTGCACATCGGCGTCGCCGGCCTGCTGGTGCACGGCGTCTATCTCGGCGGCGTCTTCATCGCCATCGGCATGGGCCTGCCGGCGGGCGTCACCAGCCTGATCGTCGGCCTGCAACCCCTGCTCACCGCCACCGTCGCCGGGCGGCTGCTCGGCGAGCGCGTCGCGCCCCGCCAGTGGCTCGGCCTCGCGCTCGGCTTCGCCGGCGTCGCGCTGGTGCTCTCGAACAAGCTCGGCGGCGGCTTCGGCGTCGAAGCCCTGTGGCCGGCGCTGGCCGCGCTGCTCGGCATCACCGCCGGCACGCTCTACCAGAAACGCTTCTGCCCGCATTTCGACTGGCGCAGCGGCGCGGTGGCGCAGTTCCTGCCCACCGCCATCATCACGGCCGCGGTCATGCTGGCGCAAGGCGACTTCCGCATCGACTGGACCGGCGAGTTCGTCTTCGCGCTCGGCTGGCTGGTGCTGGTGCTTTCCGTCGGCGCCATCTCGCTGCTCAACTGGCTGATCCGGCATGGCAGCGCGGTCAACGTCGCCAGCCTGTTCTATCTCACGCCGCCGACCACGGCGCTCCTCGCCTGGCTGCTGTTCGGCGAAACCCTGACCGGGCTGGCGCTGGCCGGCATGATTATCGCCGTCTGGGGCGTGTATCTTTCGCGGCGATGAATCCGGTACGCATACTCGGCATCGACCCCGGCCTGCGCGTCACCGGGTTCGGCGTCATCGACAAAGTCGGCCAGAAGCTCGCCTACGTGACCAGCGGCTGCGTGAAGACGAACGAGTCGGACAGCCTCCCCGACCGGATCAAGACCCTGCTCGACGGCATCGGCGAAGTCATCGCCACGCACCGGCCCGCGGAAGCGGCCGTCGAAAAGGTGTTCGTGAACGTCAACCCGCAATCGACGCTGCTGCTCGGCCAGGCGCGCGGCGCGGCGATTTCGGCGCTGGTCGGCGCGGCGCTGCCGGTGGCGGAATACACCGCCTTGCAGGTCAAGCAGGCGGTGGTCGGCCACGGCAAGGCGGCGAAGGAGCAGGTACAGCAGATGGTGATGCGCCTGCTGCAACTGCCGGGCATGCCCTCGCCCGACGCGGCCGACGCGCTCGCATGCGCGATCTGCCACGCGCACGGCGGCCAGGGCCTGGGCAATATCGCGACGCGCGGTTTCAGGGTGCGCAATGGGAGACTCGTATGATTGGCAGGATCACAGGCACGCTGATCGAAAAGAACCCGCCGCAGATCACCGTCGACGTCGGCGGCATCGGCTACGAACTCGAAGTGCCGATGAGCACCTTCTACAACCTGCCGGCGGCCGGCGAAAGGGTGTCGTTGTTCACGCACCTCGTGGTGCGCGAGGACGCGCACATCCTCTACGGCTTCGGCGCCGACGAGGAACGCAGCGCCTTCCGCCAGCTCATCAGGATTTCCGGCATCGGCGCGCGCACGGCGCTGGCCGTGCTTTCCGGTCTGTCGGTCAACGAACTGGCGCAAGCCGTGGCGTTGCAGGAATCGGGCCGGCTGGTGAAGATTCCCGGCATCGGCAAGAAGACCGCCGAGCGCCTGCTGCTGGAACTCCGGGACAAGCTCAAGACCGCCGGCCTCGGCGCGAAAGTCAGCCGTGGCGACACGCCGCCCGACGCGGCCTCCGACATCCTCAACGCGCTGCTGGCGCTCGGCTACAACGAGCGCGAGGCCTTGGCGGCCATGAAGGCGCTGCCTGCCGGTGTCGCCGTTTCCGACGGTATCCGCCAAGCGCTCAAGTCGCTTTCCAAGGCATAGGCGATGGATGCGCCCACCCGCCTGCGCTTTTCGGCCGGCCTGTTCCGCTTCGGCATCAACCTCTGGCCACCCTTCCTTGGCGCCGGCATCCATGTGACCGAGCTGTCGCCCGACTTCCGCTCGGTGACGGTACGCCTGCGCCACGGCATGCTCAACCGAAACTACTTCGGCACGCACTACGGCGGCTCGCTCTTCTCCATGACGGACCCGTTCTACGCGCTGATGTTGCTGCACAACCTGCCGCGCGGCTACGTCGTGTGGGACAAGGCATCGAGCATCGACTTCAAGGTGCCCGGACGCGGCGACGTGTTCGCCCGGTTCAAACTCACGGACGCGCGGGTCGCCGAGGTGATCGCCAACACCGGGGCCGGCCGGAAGTACGAACCGACCTGGACGGTCGATATCGTCGATGCCGGCCAGCAGGTCGTCGCCACCGTCGCCAAAACCCTATACATCCGCGACAAACGGCCCTCGGCTAAACTGGCGGACTAATGGCCATCCAGACCGACCAGTTCAGCGACCGCGTGATCTCCGCCGGCAAGGAATCCTCGCAGGAGGAGGCGCTGGAACGCGCCTTGCGGCCGAGGAAGCTGTCCGAATATGTCGGCCAGCAGAAAATCCGCGGCCAGCTGGAAATCTTCATCGAGGCGGCCAGGCGGCGCGGCGAGTCGCTCGACCATGTGCTGCTGTTCGGCCCGCCCGGCCTGGGCAAGACCACGCTGGCGCACATCGTCGCCCACGAGATGGGCGTCAACCTGCGCCAGACTTCCGGGCCGGTGCTGGAGCGCGCCGGCGACCTGGCGGCGATCCTGACCAACCTCGAACCGCACGACGTGCTGTTCATCGACGAGATCCACCGCCTGTCGCCCGTGGTCGAGGAAATCCTCTACCCGGCGCTGGAGGATTTCCAGATCGACATCATGATCGGCGAAGGGCCGGCCGCGCGCTCGGTCAAGCTCGACCTGCCGCCCTTCACGCTGGTCGGCGCCACCACCCGCGCCGGCATGCTGACCAACCCGCTGCGCGACCGCTTCGGCATCGTCGCCCGGCTGGAGTTCTACACGCCGGAAGAATTGACGCTGATCATCCGCCGCTCGGCGCAACTGCTGAACTGCGAGATCGTCGGCGAGGGCGCGGCGGAAATCGCCCGGCGCTCGCGCGGCACGCCGCGCATCGCCAACCGCCTGCTGCGCCGCGTACGCGACTACGCCGAGGTGAAGGCGCAAGGCTCGGTCAGCGCCGAGGTGGCCGACGCGGCGCTGGCGATGCTCGACGTCGACCAGCTCGGGCTGGACGTGATGGACCGCAAGCTGATGCTGGCCGTGCTGGAGAAGTTCGGCGGCGGGCCGGT
>CAZRRI010000077.1:0-4283 GCA_964602565.1 uncultured Rhodocyclaceae bacterium
GCCGGCGACGACGTCCGACTTGAGGATGCGGCCACCGGGGCCGGTGCCTTGCACGTCGCCGGCGGCGAGGCCCTTTTCTTCCATCAGCTTGCGCGCCGCCGGTCCGGCGGCGGCGGCCCTGGCGACGGGCGCGGGTACGGGCGCCGCCTCGGCCTTCGCCGCCGGCGTGCCGCCGGCACTGACTTTCGCCTCGGTGTCGATCCGGGCGATGACGTCGCCCGAGGTCACCGGCTCGCCGTTGCCCTTGAGTATCTGGACCAGCACGCCGGCATCCGGCGCCGGCAGTTCGAGCACGACCTTGTCGGTCTCGATGTCGATCAGGTTCTCGTCGCGCGCGACCGCCTCGCCTTCCTGGCGGTGCCAGGACACCAGCGTCGCCTCGGATACCGACTCCGACAACTGCGGAACTTTGACGTCGATGATCATGGTTTCTCTCTCTGTTGGTTCGCGCTGCCCGCGCCGCCCAGGGCGGCATCGATGACTTCCTTCTGCTGGACGGCATGCTTGGCCGCATAGCCGACCGCCGGCGATGCCGAGGCCGGCCGCGCCGCCACTTCGAGCGTCTGCCCCTTGCCGAGGGAACTCATCAGGGTGTGGTGCTTGGCGTACCAGGCGCCCTGGTTGAGCGGCTCCTCCTGGCACCAGACGATCTGCCTGGCGTTGGGATACTTCCTGAGTTCCTCCGACAGGCGACGGTCGTCGAGCGGATAGAGCTGCTCGATGCGCAGGATGGCGATGTTCTCCAGCTGGCGCTCGCGGCGCGCCGCGAGCAGTTCGTAGTAGATCTTGCCGGCGCAGGCGACGACGCGCGTCACCTTCTTGGCGTTCAGCGCGTCGACCTCGCCGATCACCGTCTGGAAGGTGCCGTCGGCCAGTTCGTCGAGCGAACTGGTCGCATCCTTGTGGCGCAGCAGGGACTTCGGCGTCATGACGATGAGCGGCTTGCGCTGCCGGCGCAGCATCTGCCGGCGCAGCAGATGGAATATCTGCGCGGCGGTGGACGGCTGGCAGACTTCCCAGTTGAACTCGGCGGACAACTGCATGTAGCGCTCGAGCCGCGCCGACGAGTGCTCGGGCCCCTGGCCCTCGTAGCCGTGCGGCAGCAGCATGACCAGGCCGCAGCCCCGGCCCCACTTGGCTTCGCCGGAGCTGAGGAACTGGTCGATGACCACCTGGGCGCCATTGGCGAAGTCGCCGAACTGCGCCTCCCAGATCACCAGCTCGTTCGGGGCGGCCGTGGCGAAGCCGTACTCGAAGGCCAGCACCGCTTCCTCGGACAGCACGGAGTCGAAGCAGTGGAACCAGCCCTGCTTCTCCTGGAGCTGCTGGAGCGGCCAGTAGGTGCCCTCGTCCCATTTTTCGCGCTTCTGGTCGTGCAGGGCGGCGTGCCGGTGGAAGAAGGTGCCGCGGCCGACGTCCTCGCCGGAAATGCGCACGTTGTAGCCCGCCGCCAGCAGGGTGGCGTAGGCCATGGTCTCGCCCATGCCCCAGTCGACCGGCAGCTTGCCCAGGCCCATCTGCCTGCGATCGTCGATGATCTTCTGGACGCGCGAATGCAGGGTGAAGTGGTCGGGGATCGTCGTCACGCGCTCGGCCAGCCGCAGCAGTTCCTTGCGGGGCACCGTGGTGTCGCACTTCTCGGTATAGGGGATATTGGCGTGCGGGCGCCAGTCGATGGCGTACTTGCTCTGGTGGTCGGAAATCACCGGGTCGATCAGGTGCCGGCCTTCGTCGAGGGCGGTGCGGTAGTCCTTGATCATCCTGTCGCCGTCGTCGGCGCCGATGACCCCCTGGGCCGCCAGCTTTTCGGCATAGAGCCGGCGCGTGCCGGGATGGGCGGTCACCTTCTTGTACATCAGCGGCTGCGTCACCATCGGCTCGTCCTGCTCGTTGTGGCCGAGCTTGCGGAAGCAGATGATGTCGACCACGACGTCCTTCTTGAACTCCTGGCGGAACTCGACCGCCAGCGCGGTGACCAGGGCCACGGCCTCGGGGTCGTCGCCATTGACGTGGAAGATCGGCGCCTCGACCATCTTGAAGATGTCGGTGCAGTAAAGCGAGGAACGATAGTCGCGCAAATCGGAGGTGGTGAAGCCGATCTGGTTGTTCACCACCAGGTGCACCGTGCCACCCGTGCCATAGCCGCGCGTCTGCGAGAAGTTGAGCATCTCCTGATTCACGCCCTGGCCCGCGACGGCGGCGTCGCCATGGATCAGCACCGGCACCACCTCGCGCCTGCCCGTGGCGCCGCGCCGCACCTGCCGCGCATACACCGAGCCGCAGACGACCGGATTGACGATCTCCAGGTGCGACGGATTAAAGGCCAGCGTCAGGTGCATCGGCCGCGCGGGCGTCGCCACGTCCGAGGAATAGCCGAGGTGATACTTGACGTCGCCGGCCGACAGTTCCTGCGCCTTCTTGCCCTCGAACTCCTCGAACAGCATCCCCGGCTGCTTGCCCAGCGTATTGACCAGCACGTTGAGCCGGCCGCGATGCGCCATGCCGATCACCATCTCCTCGACCCCGCCGACGCCGCCGACGCGTATCAACTGGTCCATGGCGACGATCAGCGATTCGCCGCCCTCCAGCGAAAAACGCTTCTGGCCGACATAGCGGGTGTGCAGGTAGCGTTCGAGGGTCTCGGCCGCGGTCAGTCGTTCGAGAAAGCGCTTCTTGTCGTCCGGCCCGTAGGCGGACGTGGCCCGACACTTTTCCAGCCGCGACTGCAACCAGCGCTTTTGCGCGACTTCGGTCAAGTGCATGTATTCGATGCCCACCGACCCGCAATAGGTCTGCCGCACCGCCTCGAGGATCTCGCGCAGGGTCGCCGATTCGCCCACGGCCTCGAACGAGCCCGTGTGGAAGACATGGCCGAGATCGGCCTCGGTGAAGCCGTAGTAAGACGGATCGAGTTCGGCGACCGCCGGCCGCTCCTGGCGCTTCAGCGGATCGAGCCGCGCCCAGCGATTGCCCAGAAAACGGTAGGCGTTGATCAACTGCAAGACCCTGACCTGCTTTTCGGCATTCTGCTTGCCGGCGCGGGCCGGCGCCGCCAGGGTGCCTTCCTTGGCCCGCTGGGCGAAGGATGCGATCACCGGCGCGTGCGGCACGTCGGGCGCCGTGCTGTTGCCGACGCCAGGCAGGGCGCCGAGCTTGTCGAAATAGTCCCGCCAATCCGGCTCGACGACCGCCGGATTATCCAGGTAGCGTTCGTAGAGTTCCTCGATGAACGGCGCATTGGCGCCGAACAGGTAGGAATTCGCCAATGTTTGTCTCATCATCTCGTCGTCACCTCCGTTGGCTGGCCCAGGTCCGGCAAGGGCGGCGGACCACCCTTGCCGCGCCGGGCTCATCGCTGATCGATGGTCGGCACGTCGCGGCGCGGCGCGCCGATATAAAGCTGGCGCGGCCGGCCGATCTTCTGCTCCGGGTCACCAATCATCTCGTGCCACTGGGCGATCCAGCCGATGGTGCGGGCCATGGCGAAGATGCCGGTGAACAGCTGGGTCGGAATGCCCAGCGCGCGCTGGACGATGCCCGAGTAGAAATCCACGTTCGGGTACAGCTTCTTCTCGATGAAGTAATCGTCTTCCAGCGCGATGCGCTCCAGCTCCAGCGCCAGCTTGAACAGCGGGTCGTCGTGCAGGCCGAGCTCGTTGAGCACCTCGTGGCAGGTCTCGCGCATCAGCTTGGCGCGCGGGTCGAAATTCTTGTACACCCGGTGACCGAAGCCCATGAGCTTGAAGTCGTCGTTCTTGTCCTTGGCGCGGTTGATGTATTCCGGCACGCGCGAAACGTCGCCGATCTCCTCGAGCATCCTCAGGCAGGCCTCGTTGGCGCCGCCGTGCGCCGGCCCCCACAGGCAGGCGATGCCGGCGGCGATGCAGGCGAACGGATTGGCGCCGGACGAGCCGGCCAGGCGCACCGTCGAGGTCGAGGCATTCTGCTCGTGGTCGGCATGCAGGATCAGGATGCGGTCGAGCGCGCGCACCAGCACCGGATTCGGTTCGTAGTCCTCGCAGGGATTGCTGAACATCATGTGCATGAAGTTGGCCGTGTAATCCAGGCTGTTCTTCGGGTAGGGCATCGGCATCCCGATGGAATACTTGTAGGCCATGGCGACGATGGTCGGCATCTTGGCGATCAGGCGGACGGCCGCGATCACGCGATGCTCGGGATTGTTGATGTCCAGCGAGTCGTGGTAGAAGGCCGACAGCGCGCCGACCAGGCCGACCAGCACCGCCATCGGGTGCGAGTCGCGGCGGAAGCCCTGCATGAAGCGG
>CAZRRI010000078.1:0-3274 GCA_964602565.1 uncultured Rhodocyclaceae bacterium
CCGGCGCCAGCAGCGGCAGCACGATGAAGGCCAGCTCGAAGAAGTCGAGGAAGAAGGCCAGCAGGAACACCAGGATGTTCACCACGATCAGGAAGCCGATCTCGCCGCCTGGCAGGTCGGAGAGCAGGTGCTCGACCCACTTGTGGCCATCGACGCCGTAGAAGGTCAGCGAGAACACGCGCGCGCCGACGAGGATGAAGATGACGAAGGTGGTGAGCTTGGCGGTCGAATCCATCGCCTGTTTGAGCAGGCCCAGGTTCAGGCGCTTGCGCGATATCGCCATGATCAACGCGCCGGCGGCGCCCATCGCGCCGCCCTCGGTCGGCGTGGCGATGCCGATGAAAATGGTGCCGAGCACGAGGAAGATCAGCGCCAGCGGCGGAATCAGCACGAAGGTGACCTTCTCGGCCATCTGCGAGAGCAGGCCCAGCCTGGTGACGCGGTTGAGGACCGCGGCGGAGAAGGCGACGGCCATGCCGACGCACATCGCCACGACGATCAATTCGTCGGTCGGCTTGTCCGCCGGTTGCCGATACACCCAGAACAGCGCGGCGGCGGCCGAGACGACGGTCAGCGTCAGCAACGAAAGGGCGCCGGACTTGCCGTTCGGCTCGCGGAAGGCGCGCGCCTCCGGCGGCAGCGCCGGCGCCGATTTCGGGAAAACCAAGGACACGCCGATCACATAGATCAGATAGAGGCCGGTCAGCACGAAGCCGGGCACGAAGGCGCCCTTGTACATGTCGCCCACCGATTTGCCGAGCTGGTCGGCGATGATGATCAGCACCAGCGAGGGCGGAATGATCTGCGCCAGCGTGCCCGAGGCGGCGATCACGCCCGAGGCCAGCCTGCGGTCGTAGCCGTAGCGCAGCATGATCGGCAGCGAGATCAGGCCCATCGAGATGACGGAAGCCGCGACCACGCCGGTCGTCGCCGCGAGCATGGCGCCGACGAAAATCACGGCGATGGCAAGGCCGCCGCGGATCGGGCCGAACAACTGGCCGATGGTTTCGAGCAGATCCTCGGCCATGCCGCTGCGTTCGAGGATCAACCCCATGAAGGTGAAGAAGGGAATCGCCAGCAGCGTGTCATTGTTCATGATGCCGCCGAAGATGCGTTCCGGCATGGCCTGGAAGAAGGTGGGGTTGAACAGGCCGAGCTCGATGCCGATCAGTCCGAAGATGACGCCGTTGGCGCCAAGCGCGAAGGCGACCGGGAAGCCGAGCAGCAGGAATACCACCAGCGAGGCGAAGATGATCGGCGCCATGTTGGCGATGAGGAATTCGGTCATTTCCGCTCTCCCTCTTTCCCGTCGGCGGCGACCGCCATGTCGTGGTTCATGTCGACGATGCCGGCCACCTCGGGCGCGACCTGGTGCTTCTTGATGGCGGCGGCAAGTTCCTCTTCCGCCGTCGGGCCGGTGGCTTTCGCCAGCACGTTCGGCCCGTGTCCGGTCAGGAAGGCGACGCGCTTGATCAGTTCGGCGAGCGCCTGCAGGATCAGCAGGGTGAAACCGACAGGCAGCATCAGGCGCACCGGCCAGCGGATCAGCCCGCCGTCATTGGCCGACATTTCGCCCGAATGCCAGGCATTCATGAATACCGGCCAGGAGGTCCAGGCGATCAGGACGGCCATGGGCAGCAGGAAGAACAGGATGCCGAAGACGTCGATCCAGTTCTGCCCGCGTTCGGAAAGACGGCCGGCGATGACGTCGATGCGGATGTGTTCGTTCCGCTTCAGCACGTAGGCCGCGCACAGGAGAAAAATGGCCGAGAAGAGATACCACTGGATTTCCAGCCACGCATTCGAACTCAGGTTCAGCGCGTAACGCGAGATGGCATTGCCGGCACTGATCAGGACGACGACCAGGACGATCCAGATCGTCGCCTTGCCGATCCCTTCGCTCAACCTGTCGATACCGCGCGCAAGCTTCAGTAATGCGTCCATCATTGCTCCTCCCCGGCGGAGTTTTCTGACCTTGTTCTGACCTTGTGCGGACTGGCCGGCAAACGATTCTAGCGCCTCCTGTTTCCTCCGCATCCTGTGGAAACCCGCAATGTCGCGCACCCGCGCGTCGTGTTTCCCGCCGGCGCCCGGTTGCCGGTCGCGCCGGCTGAAAACTTGGCCCCGGTGATAAAATGAAGGCCCTTCCGCAGGTCGGGCCGGTCGGGCCGGTCGGCGGCCATCAAAGCCAATACGGAGTCCGCGCATGTTTTCCAAGCAGAACACCCTGGCCAAGGTCGATGGCGACCTGTGGGCCGCCATCCAGGCCGAGAACCGCCGCCAGGAAGAGCACATCGAGCTGATCGCCTCGGAAAACTACGTTTCCTGGGCGGTCATGGAAGCGCAGGGCTCGCAGCTCACCAACAAGTACGCCGAGGGCTATCCCGGCAAGCGCTACTACGGCGGCTGCGAGCACGTCGATGTCGTCGAGCAGCTCGCCATCGATCGCGCGAAGAAGCTGTTCGGCGCCGATTGCGCCAACGTCCAGCCCAACTCCGGCTCGCAGGCCAACCAGGCCGTGTTCATGGCCTTCCTCAAGCCCGGCGACACCATTCTCGGCATGAACCTGGCGATGGGCGGCCACCTGACGCACGGCTCGCCGGTCAACATCTCCGGCAAGTGGTTCAACGTCGTGCCCTATGGCCTCGACGCCGACGAGGACATCGACTACGCGGCGCTGGAAAAGCTGGCCCACGAGCACAAGCCGAAACTCATCATCGCCGGCGCCTCGGCCTTCGCGCTGAAGATCGACTTCGAGCGTTTCGCCAAGGTCGCCAAGGCCGTCGGCGCCATCTTCATGGTCGACATGGCGCACTATGCCGGCCTCGTCGCCGCCGGCTACTATCCCAATCCGGTGCCGCACGCCGACGTCGTCACCTCGACCACGCACAAGACCCTGCGCGGCCCGCGCGGCGGCCTGATCCTGATGAAGGCCGAGCACGAGAAAGCCATCAACTCGGCGATCTTCCCCGGCCTGCAGGGCGGGCCGCTCGAACATGTCATCGCCGCCAAGGCGGTCGCCTTCAAGGAAGCGATGAGCAAGGAATTCAAGGTCTACCAGGAACAGGTGATCGACAACGCGCAGGTGATGGCCAAGGTGCTCAAGCAACGCGGCCTGCGCATCGTCTCCGGCCGCACCGAGAGCCACGTCTTCCTCGTCGACCTGCGGGCGAAGAACATCACCGGCAAGGACGCCGAGGCCGCGCTCGGCAAGGCGCACATCACCGTCAACAAGAACTCGATCCCCAACGATCCGCAGAAGCCCTTCGTCACC
>CAZRRI010000079.1:0-3250 GCA_964602565.1 uncultured Rhodocyclaceae bacterium
GCGAGTACACCGGCTACCGCACCAGCCCGCGCGACTTCCGCGTCACCTTCCGCGTCAATTGCATCACCTACCGCAACAACGCGACCATGACCATTTCCAACATGGGCGTGCCGCAGGACGAGGGCCAGCTGCTGCGCTCGTTCTCGCTCGGCCTCGAGCTGGAGAAGCTGCTGAAGAGCCAGGGCATCCCGGTCACCGGCGTGTACATGCATCCGCGCTCGACGCACCACATGATGATCGTCGGCGTCAAGCCGACCTACTCCGGCGTCGCCCAGCAGATCGGCCAGCTCGCCTTCGGCTCCAAGCTCGGCCCCTGGTTCCACATGGTGATGGTGGTCGACGACCAGACCGACATCTACAACTGGGACGAGGTCTACCACGCCTTCTGCACCCGCTGCCATCCCGAGAACGGCATCCACATCTACCGCAACACCACGGGCACCCCGCTCTATCCCTTCGCCACGCCGCACGAGCGCAAGTATTCGATCGGCTCCAAGGTGCTGTTCGATTGCCTGTGGCCGGTGGATTGGGACAAGACCAACGACGTGCCGACCCTGGTCAGCTTCAAGAATGTGTACCCGAAGGACATCCAGGAACGGGTGCTGTCCAACTGGACGGCCTACGGCTATCCGGCGGTCAAATAAGGAGACGATGCAATGAACCAATGGGAAGTTTTCGTGATGGACATGGGCGAGCTGGCCGAGGGCAAGGATATCGAGATCAGCATCCGCACCCTCAACCCCGGCATGCACAAGTACACCTACAAGCACGTGCGCGCACAGGTATCGAGCACGCTGGACAAGTTCCCGGACCAGCTCCAGGTGCGCATGGGTCGCGGCCAGCTCAGCCCGGCGAAGTTCTCGATCAAGGTGATCGAGGAAATCCGGCGCCTGCCGCCGCAATACTCATAATCGGGGAGATGCAAGGTCGGCGCTGGCGCCGTGGCGCCAGCGCCGACTTTTCCGGATCATGAGTTACCCCGACCTGCGCGCCTTCCTCGCCGACCTCGGCGACGACCTGCTGGGCATCAAACAGGCGTTCGCCCCGAAGCACGAGATGGCCGCCATGTTGCGCGCCATGCCGGGCAACGGGCCGGCGGTGCTGTTCGAGAACGTCAGCGGCCATCCGGGTGCGCGGGTGGTCGGCAATCTCGTCGCCAGCCGCCGGCGCGTGGCAAAGGCGCTGGACACCACCGAAGCGGAACTGGCTGCGACCTACCTGCAGCGCACGCGCCAGGGCATCGCACCGCGCCGGACCGACGACGCGCCGGCCAAGGAAGTATGCCACCTGGCGCCGTTCGACCTCGGCGCCCAGCTGCCGGTGCTGACGCACTACGCCGGCGACGGCGGCCCCTTCGTCACCACCGGCGTCGTGCTGTGCACCGATCCGGCAACCGGCCGCCGTGGCATGGGCATCCATCGCATGATGGTCAAGGGCGGCACGCGCATGGGCATCCTGCTCGCCAATCCGCCCTTGTCCACTTTCCTCGCCAACGCCGAAGCCGCCGGCAATCCGCTGGACATCGCCGTGGCGCTCGGCGTCGAACCGGCGCTGCTGATCGCCGCCGTGGTCAAGGCCGGGCCGCAGGGACCGGACAAGATGGACATCGCCGGCGCCCTGCGCCAGGCGCCGGTGGAAATGATCCGCGCCGAAACCGTCGCCGTGGATGTTCCGGCACGCGCCGAAATCATCATCGAGGGCCGGATCCTGCCGGGCCTGCGCGAGCCGGAAGGCCCGTTCGGCGAGAACACCGGCTATTACTTTTCCAACATCAGCCCGGTGGTCGAAGTCACCGCCGTCACCCACCGCCGCGACTTCATCTATCCGGCCCTGTGCCCCTGGACCGCCGACGTCGACAGCCTGCTGTCGCTGGCCGCCGGCACCGAACTGCTGGGCCAGTTGCGCACGCAGATGGCCGGCATTGCCGATCTCGACCTGACCACCGGCACCTGCGGCTTCACCGCCGTCATTGCCTTGAGCAAGGCCAAACCCACCGATGTGCGGCGCCTGATCCACCTGGCACTCGCCATGGACAAGCGGCTGAAACTGGTCACCGTGGTCGACGACGATGTCGATATCCGCGACCCGCGCGAGGTTTCCTGGGCACTGGCGACGCGCTTCCAGCCCGACCGCGACACGGTGATCCTGTCCGGCATGGAAGGCTATGTGATCGATCCATCCTGTGCCGGCGGCACCGGCTCGCGCATGGGCATGGACGCCACGCGCGGCAACGGTCCCGAATTCGATAAGATCACGATTCCGGCTGCCGCTGCGGCCAAGGCAAGGGCCGTGCTGGCCGAACTCGGGATTGTTGCGGGCTAGGCGATGCGTGCGCCGACTCCGAACAGGCCCCCAGACGAGGACAAGAAGATGAAGCTGGTCGTTGGAATTTCCGGAGCAAGCGGTGCGATCTACGGTTTGCGCATCCTCGAAGTGCTGAAGCAGGCGGGCGTGGAAACCCACCTCGTGATGTCGGACTCGGCCAAGCGCACCATCGTCTACGAGACCGACTACACGATAGACCAGGTCAAGGGCCTCGCCAGCCAGGTGCACGACATCAACGATGTCGGCGCCTGCATTTCCTCGGGCTCGTTCAAGACCGCCGGCATGGTCATCGCGCCCTGCTCGATCAAGACGCTCTCCGCCCTGGCCAATTCCTTCAACACCAACCTGCTGATCCGCGCCGCCGACGTCTGCCTCAAGGAACGGCGCAAGACGGTGCTGATGCTGCGCGAGACGCCGCTGCACCTCGGCCACCTGCGCCTGATGAGCCAGGTCACGGAAGCCGGCGCGGTGCTGGTGCCGCCGCTGCCGGCCTTCTACCACCGGCCGAAGACGCTGGAGGACATCATCGACCAGTCGGTGAACAAGGCGCTCGACCAGTTCGACCTCGGCGTCGAACTCAACCTCTTCAAGCGCTGGACCGGCAACGAAGAACGCGAGAAAGCCAAGTCGTCCTGATGAATGCCGGCGCCGTGACCCTGCAAGGCCGTCTTTGCAGCGGGCTGGGCGAAGGCGCCGGCTTCACTGCTCTGGATTGGGTCGAACACCAGTTTCACGCCAAGCTCGGTTTCCGGGCATATCCCGGCACCCTCAACCTGAACCTCGCCGGCGACGACTGGGACACGGCACGCGCTGCGATGCAGGCTGCCGCGGGCATTGCCATCGAGCCGCCGCCCGGCTTCTGCGCCGCGAAGTGCTTTGCCGTGCGGATCGCCGGGCGGATCGAAGGCGCGGCAGTCCTTCCCGA
>CAZRRI010000080.1:0-3234 GCA_964602565.1 uncultured Rhodocyclaceae bacterium
CGATGGGCATGCACAGCATGCTGTGGGTGCGGTAGCCGGTGTGGCGGTCGAAATCGGGATTGAAGCGGGGGTCCGAATAGGCGTCGGGGATGTTGATCACCCGGCCGCTGCTGAAACACTCGCCGGCGATGCCGGCATCGGCCGGAAAACGGATCTCCTCCCCGGCGATGCCGCCGGCGACGCGGGAGAACAATTGGTGCCCGGCGGCGTCGTAGAGGAACAGGGTGCCGCGGTCGGCTTCGAGCAGCGTGGTGACTGCGGCCATGATCCTTTCCAGCAGCGGACCGAGGTGGATCTCGGCGACGATGGAAATGCTGACTTCCAGCAGCATGGCTTCCTCGCGCTGCTGGCGCTCGACCTTCTCGAACAGTCGCGCGTTCTCCAGCGCCGCGGACGCCTGCAGCGAGAGGCCTTCGAGCAGGCGCTGGTCCTCGCCATCGAAATCGCCCGCCTGCTTGTTCAGCACCTGGGTGATGCCGATCACCTCGCGGTTCTTGTTGCGGATCGGCACGCAGAGGATGTTGCGCGTGCGGTAGCCGGTGCGTCGGTCCACCTCCTGGTTGAAGCGCGGGTCGGCGTAGGCGTCGGCGATGATTTCCGCCTCGCCGCGGGTGAACACCGAACCGGCGACGCCGAGGTGGCAGGGGAAGCGGATCTCGCCGATGGCGTCGCCCTGGATGACGCGCGAGAACAGTTCGTGGGTTTCCGGGTCATGCAGGAATAGCGAGCTGCGGTCGGCGTTCAGTGCCTCCGTCACGACTTCCATCAGGCGCGGGAACAATACGTCGAGGGACAGGCTGTCGGAAACGCGGTTGGCGATGTCGGCCAGCGCCGAGGTGCGGCGCAGCATCTCGGTGATGCGGAGGAACAACTCGGCCTTGCCGGCTTCGTCGAGCCCGTGCAGCAGCTTCTCGATATCCTCCTGGTGCAGGCGGTGCTCGAGGATTTCGCGGATGGTTTCGAAGCCGATTTGCATACGCAAGGCGAGCTGAAGACCGGTTGGCCGGACGAGGTCTATTGTAACCACAATAAGAAGCGGCTCGTCAGCCGCCGGGGTGCCCGTGGTCAGCGATCGAGTTCGGCGTGGCGCGGGCAGGACAGGAGATGGTCATTGACCATGCCGGTCGCCTGCATGTGGGCGTAGACCACCGTGGGGCCGATGAAGCGGAAACCGCGCCGCTTGAGTTCCTTCGACAGGGCCTCGGCCTCGGGCGTGATGGCGGGAACTTCGCTCATCGTGCGCCAGCGGTTGATGCGCGGCCGGCCATCGACGAACGCCCACAGCAGCCGGTCGAGGCTGCCACCCTGCTCATAAAGTTCCAGCGTGGCGCGGGCATTGGCGATGCTGGCGGCGATCTTCAGCCGGTTGCGGACGATGCCGGCGTCGCCCAGCAGGCGCGCCACGTCCTTCTCGCCGTAGCGGGCAATGCGCGCCGCGTCGAAGTTGTCATAGGCGCGGCGATAGTTCTCGCGTTTCCTGAGGATGGTGATCCAGGACAGTCCGGCCTGCGCGCCTTCGAGGATGAGGAACTCGAACAGCGTGCGCTCGTCATGGCAGGGCACGCCCCACTCGGTATCGTGGTAGGCGACGTAGAGCGGGTCGGTGCCGCACCAGGGACAGCGCGCCGTGGCGCCGGCGCCAGCGTTTTGCCTCCCTTTGGAAGCATTCGCCATTCAGTTGAGCACCAGGACACCGCGCTTGAGCCCGGGATCTTCGGGATGCGCCGAGAGGACGAAGCCGAGGCTGGCGACGAAGGCCAGCATCCGTGTGTTCTCCGAGAGAAAGTCGCCGTGCATGTACCTGAGCCCCGCCGCCCGCGCGGTATCGATCAGGGTAGCCATCAGGCGCCGCGCCAGGCCCTTGCCCTGCCAGTCGTCGGCGACGACGATGGCGAACTCGCAGGATTCGCCGTCCGGGCTGGTGGCATAGCGGACGACGCCGACTTCCTTCTCCGCACCGGCGACGTCGATGGTGGCGACATACGCCATCTCGCGGTCGTAGTCGATCTGGGTCAGCCGGACCAGTTGCGCCGGCGAGACTTCGCGGATGGTGTTCATGAAGCGCATGTAGCGCGATTCGGCCGACAGGGCCTTGACGAATTCCTGTTCCATGCGCACATCCTCGGGCCGGATCGGGCGGATCCGGACCTGGGTGCCGTCCTTGGCCTGGTAGCCGGTCTCCAGGTGCGACGGGTAGGGATGGATCGCCATGTGGTCGTACCGACCGGCGGTGATCGGCAGGTTCTCGATGGTGATGCGCGCATCGACCGCCACCGCGCCGTTCTCGTCGACGATCAGCGGATTGATGTCCATCGCGCTGATCCAGGGCAATTCGCAGACCATGCCGGAAACGCTCAGCAGTATGGCCTCGATCGCCGCCATGCTGACCGGCGGCATGTTGCGGAACTGGCCGAGGCGCGCATTGGTGCGCGTCGAGGCCAGCATGTCGGCGACGAGGAAGGGGTTCAGCGGCGGCAGGGCCACGGCGCGCTCGCTGTTGTAGGCCTCGACACCGGTGCCGCCGGGGCCGAAGACGATGGTGGGGCCGAAGACCTGGTCGCGCATCATGCCAACCACCAGTTCGCGGCCGTTGGCTTTCTGGATCATCGGTTCGATGGCGATGCCGTTGATCTGCGCATCGGGACGATTCCTCTTCACGCCGTCCATGATCTCCAGCCAGGCGTCGCGCACGGCGGCGAGGCTGCCGAGGTTCAGGCGCACGCCGCCGCAATCGCTCTTGTGCGCGATCTGCGGCGAATCGATTTTCATCACCACCGGCAGCCCGAGTTCTTCCGCCAGCACCATGGCTTCCGAGGCGGAACGGGCTACCATGGTCTGCGCGATGGGGATCCTGAAGGCGGACAGGATCGCCTTCGATTCCATTTCGCTGAGGATCTTGCGCCCTTCCATCAGCGCGGTTTCGATCACCAGGCGCGCCGATTCCAGGCGCGGTGGCGCCTGCTCGGAAATCGAGGGCGGCGTCTGCATCAGCAACTGCCGGTTGCGGTAATAGTTGGAAACGTGCGAGAACAGGTCGACCGCCGGATCCGGGGTGCGAAAGGTGGGAATCCCCGCGCCCTGGAACAGCTTGCGCGCCTCGCCGACCTGCTCTTCGCCCATCCAGCAGGTCACCAGCGGCTTGTCGCTCAGGCGCGTGATGTCGATCACCGTGCGCGCGGCCTGGGTCGGATCGGTCATCGCCTGCGGCGTCAGGATCGCCAGCACGCCGTCGAC
>CAZRRI010000081.1:0-2646 GCA_964602565.1 uncultured Rhodocyclaceae bacterium
ATCTCCAGCCACGGCCCGTTCTCGCCCAGTCCCGGCGGTTGCCATGACATCTGCAGGCTGCGGAAGGTGCGCTCGGGATGCGGCATCATGATGGTGAAGCGGCCATCGGCGGTGGTCACGCCAGCCAGGCCGTCGGGCGAACCGTTGGGATTGAACGGGTAAGTCGTCGCCACCGCGCCGCGATTGTCGATGTAGCGCATGGCCGTCAGCACCCAGCCCGACGACGCCGGATCGGCGAACTCGGCGCGGCCTTCGCCGTGGCTGACCACCACCGGCAGTTTCGAGCCGACCATGGCGCCGAGAAAAATCGACGGCGACGACGGAATCTCGATCATCACCACGCGCGCCTCGAACTGTTCGCTGCGGTTGCGCTGGAAAGTCGGCCAGTCCTGCGCGCCGGGGATGATCGGCGCCAGGTGGGCCATCATCTGGCAACCGTTGCAGACGCCCAGCGCGAAGCTGTCGGCGCGAGCGAAGAAGGCGCTGAATTCGTCGCGCAAGCGGTTGTTGAACAGCACCGACTTGGCCCAGCCCTGCCCGGCGCCGAGCACGTCGCCGTAGGAAAAGCCGCCGCAGGCGGCGAAGCCCTTGAAATCGGCCAGATGCACGCGGCCGACCTGCAGGTCGGACATGTGCACGTCGTAGGGCGCGAAACCGGCACGCTCGAAAGCGGCGGCCATTTCGACGTGGCCGTTGACGCCTTGGTCGCGAAGAATCGCAACCGTCGGCTTTTGGCCTCCAACTACCCACCCCCCGACCCCGTCCCCGTGGGAGGGGGCGACTGAATGGTCGCCGGCTTGGCCGGCGATCAACGTAACCGAAAGTCCCGGATTGTCGGCGTCGAGCAGCGCATCGAACTCTTCCTGGGCACAGGTCGGGTCGTCGCGCAGGCGGGCGATCTGGTAACTCACTTCGCTCCAGGTGCGCTGCAATTCGTTGCGGTGCGCGGCAAATACCGCCTTCGCATTGCGCCAGATACGCACGGCGTCGGCGGTGTTGGTGGTACCGATGGCATGGCTACAGGCGCCGAGGCCGGCATCGCGCAATGTCTGCATCACGGCAGCGCGGTCGGCAAGGCGAATCTGCAGCACGGCGCCGAGCTCCTCGTTGAACAGCGCCGCGATGACGCGGTCGCGCAGGCGGCCGGCGATCTGCGGAAAGCGTTCGCTGCCGTCGACATCGTTCATCAATGGGTCGTAGCAGAGCCCGTCGAGGTTCAGCGAAACGCCGACATGCGAGGCGAAGCTCATTTCGCAGACGGTGGCGAACAGCCCGCCGTCGGAACGGTCGTGATAGGCGAGGATCTTGCCGTCGCGGCTCAGTGCCTGGATTGCGCCGAAGAAGTTTTTCAGCAACACGGCATCGGCATCCGGCACGGCATCGCCCAATTGACCTGACTGAGCCCCGTACACCTGGGCCAGCGCCGAGCCGCCGAGGCGATTGCGGCCCTGGCCGAGGTCGATCAGCAGCAACTCGGTTTCGCCGACTTCGGCATCGGGCCACAATTGCGGCGTCAGCGTGCGGCGCACGTCGTCCACCGCGGCGAAGGCGGTGACGATCAGGGACAGCGGCGCCGTCACCTGCTTCGCGGCGCCCTGCTGTTCCCATTTTGTCCGCATCGACAGCGAATCCTTGCCGACCGGAATCGCCACGCCGAGCGCCGGGCAGAAGTCGATGCCGACGGCTTTCACCGTGTCGAACAGCGCCGCGTCTTCGCTGCCGTGGCCGGCTGCCGCCATCCAGTTGGCCGAGAGCTTGATCCTGCCTATGTCGCCGACATCGGCCGCCGCCAGGTTGGTGATCGCCTCGCCCACCGCCATGCGGCCCGAGGCCGCGGCGTCGAGCAGGGCCAGCGGGGTGCGTTCGCCCATGGCGAAGCATTCGCCGCGCACCGTGTCGTAACCCATCGCCGTGACCGCGACGTCGGCCACCGGCACCTGCCAGGGGCCGACCATCTGGTCGCGCGCGGTGAAGCCGCCGACACTGCGATCGCCGATGGTGACCAGGAAGTTCTTCGAGGCCACCGCCGGCAGGCGCAGCACGCGCAGCGCCGCCTCTTTCAAGTCGATCGGCGCAAGGTCCAGCGGCAGCATGGTGACACGCCGGCGGCGCGCGTCGCGGCGCAGTTTCGGTGCCTTGCCGAGCAGCACTTCCATCGGCATGTCCACCGGCTTGTTGCCGAAGTGGTCGTCCTTGACCGTGAGCTGCCCGTCGCCGGTGGCGACGCCGAGCACGGCGAAAGGACAGCGCTCGCGTTCGCACAGGGCGCGGAATTCTTCCAGGCGCTCCGGTGCGATGGCCAGCACGTAGCGCTCCTGCGCTTCGTTGCTCCAGATCTCGCGCGGGCTCATGCCCGGCTCTTCGCTGGGGATCGCGCGCAGGTCGAAGGCCGCGCCGCAGCCGGCGTCGTGAGCGAGTTCCGGCATGGCGTTGGAAATACCGCCGGCGCCGACGTCGTGGATGGCCAGGATCGGATTGGCATCGCCCTGCTGCCAGCACCGGTCGATGACTTCCTGCGCGCGGCGCTGGATTTCCGGGTTGCCGCGCTGCACCGAGGCGAAATCGAGGTCGGCAGTGTTGGTCCCGGTCGCCATCGAGGACGCCGCGCCGCCGCCGAGGCCGATCAGCATGCCGGGGCCGCCGAGC